>JACPRN010000247.1 GCA_016189945.1 Betaproteobacteria bacterium | reverse complement strand
CCGTGTATCAGAACGTTTCAATCAATCTGTTGAACCTCATCTTGTCCATGTCCGATGCGATGGACCTCGCCAGCAGCGAGCTGTCGCAGCACCAGTTGCGCACGGCGTTCGTCGCCTGGGAGCTCGGCAAGGTGGCGGCGCTGCCGCCGGCGGCCATCGATGATGTCTTTATCGCATCGCTGCTCCATGACATCGGCGCCTTATCCCTCGAAGACAAGATCGAGGTCCACAGGGGGGAGTCGATCGACACAGAAAGACACTGTATCGTGGGCGAGCGCGTGCTCGAGACTCTCCCGCTGTTCGGCGGACCGGCAAAGATCGTGCGCTTCCATCACACGCCGTGGCATGCCCTTAGCGATCGCGCAGGCAAGCCCTATGCGCTTCTATCGCAGATTGTTCAGTTAGCGGATGTGCTGGAACGGGCCATTGACCGGCAAACCTACATCCTTCATCAGCACCGGGGGCTTGCGAGCACGATAAGCTCCCTGTCCGGCACCGTCCTCAGCGCCGAGGTAGTCGAGATCTTCGAAAGTGTATCGGCACGCGAGGATTTCTGGCTGGACCTCGCGTCACCGCGGCTGTACTCCCTGCTTATGCGTAACGGGCCCAGCCGCAGCATAGAGATCGATCTTGCTTTGCTCACGCAGATCTCTAAGCTGTTCCGCGACATCATCGATTTCCGCTCCCGTTTCACGGCCACGCACTCATCCGGAGTCGCAACTTCGGCCGGCGAAATCTCCAGGCTGCTCGGGTTGACCGAAACGGAGTCCGGAATGATGGAAGTCGCCGGAAATCTGCACGATCTCGGCAAGCTGGCGATCCCCAATTCGATCCTGAACAAGCCCGGTCCGCTCGATGCCAAAGAGGCCGCCCTGATGCGCCAGCACACCTACTTCACCTATACCGTGCTCAACAGCATCGGCGGCATACCGCAGATCGCCGAGTGGGCGGCCTTTCACCACGAGAGGCTGGACGGGTCCGGCTACCCTTTCCACATCGGAGAAAAAAAACTGAGCATCGGCGCGCGCATCATGGCCGTTGCGGACCTGTTCACCGCCCTGGCCGAGGACCGGCCGTACCGCGGCGGCATGGATCAGAAGAGGGTGCTTTCGATCATGCGGGACATGCGCGACAGAAAATTCATCGACGCGATCGTCTTCAGGGTCCTGGAGGAAAACTACGGCGAGATCCACGGCTTGACGCAACAAAAACAGGCCGAGGCCCAGCAGCACTATGAGGAGGATTTCACGCTTTCCGAGGCGCGCTAGCAGGCTGTCGGCGATTTCCCTACAGCGCTTGTCCGGTTTTTCCGATAGCCGTCGCCGGCGATCGATGTCATCGTGAGGGGCTCGGGCGGTTCGGCGCAAGAGCGCGCTGTTCGGTTCGCGCCTGGCCGAGCCGGCGGGAACCCATGCGCGCATGACAACAATCAAGGCGCTGGCACAGGCTTCGCAACCGGGACACAATATGCATTTCGCATATGACGTCGTCCAAGTTCAATGGGAGGAGCTGATTCGGTGTCCGAGGCGCGGCTGCTGCTGCTCGAAGACAATGACGACGACGCGCTGCTGGTCGAGGCCGCATTGTCCAGGCACGCTCCGGGGGAGTTCGCGCTCACGCGCGTCGCCCGGCTCGCCGACGCGCTGGCGCGCATCGCCGCCGAGCATTTCGATGCCGTTCTGAGCGATCTCGACCTGCCCGACAGCCGCGGAATCGGCACGGCGCAGGCGATCGCAGAGCGCCATCCCGCGCTTGCCCTGGTGGTGCTGACCGGGTTCGATGACCGGGAGCTTGGGCGCGCCGGAATCCGCCACGGCGCGCAGGACTACCTGGTGAAGGGCGGCGCCGACGGGGCGATGATCGCGCGCACGCTGCGCTACGCGATCGAGCGCAAGCACCTGGAAACCAAGCTGCGCGCGGCAAACGACGCGCTCGAGTGGCGCGTCACCGAGCGCACCCTGGCGCTCGAAGGGGCGATCGCGCAGCTTCGCGCCAGCGAGACGCGCTTTCGCGAGCTGACCGAACTCTCCTCGGACTGGTATTGGGAGCAGGACGAGGAACTGCGCTTCACCTGGTTTTCGAACGAGCGCCTGGAGGAGTCCGGCGCCGACGAGCGCGTCGGCAAGACCCCCTGGGAGCTGCACCACGCGCAGGCGGGCGAGGCGCAGTGGTCCGAACACCGCCGCCAGCTTGAAGCGCGCCTGCCGTTCCGCAACTTCGAGTTCAGGGCCGCCGACCGCGATGGAAGGCCGCGCTACGCGAGCGTGAGCGGCCTGCCCGTGTTCGGCGAGGACCGAAGCTTTCGCGGCTACCGCGGCGTCGGCCAGGACATCACCGCGCGCAAGCTCGCTGAGCTGGCGCTCGCGCGGCAGAAGGACCTCTACGCGGCGCTTTCGCAGACCAACCAGGCGATCGTCCGCTGCGGCAGCCGCGAAGACCTGTTACCCCAGGTCTGCCGCATCGCGGTGGAATACGGGCGCTTCCTTTTCGCCTGGATCGGACTGATCGGCAAGGACGATAAGCGCCTGAAGCCCACGGCGAGATACGGCGAGGATGGCGGCTATATCGATCAACTGGACCTTGCCGGGGACCGCGCGGTCGCGTCGCGGCGCGGACTGACCGGACGCACGCTTGCCTCCGGGGCCTACGTGATCAGCAACGACTTCGCGAACGATCCGGCGATGGCGCCGTGGCACGGGCAGGGCCGCCGCGCCGGAGTGCGCGCCGCGGCGAAATTTCCCCTGCGCCAGAGCGGCGCCGTGGTCGGCGCGATCAACTTGTACGCCGCCGAGCCCGCCTACTTCACCCCGGACCTGATCGGCACGCTGGAGGAGATGGCGGCCGATGTCTCCTTCGCGCTGGACAATTTCGAGCGCAAGGACGACTTGCGCCGGCTCAACCGCGCGCTCAAGACCATCAACGCCTGCAACGAAGCGCTCATACGCTCCTCGGAAGAAGCGCAATTGCTGGATGAAATATGCGGCTTGCTCGTCAACGAGGGCGGCTTCAGCCGGGCGCTGGTCGCAGAATACCCCGGCGATACGCTGTCGCTGCGCGTGCTGGCGCAGGCGGGCAGGGACGAGGGCTACACGGCGGCGGTCAGCGGCAGCGTCGACCGTTCGGCCCCCGGCGGCGCGCATCTTTCCGATACCGCCTTTCGCACCGGCAAGCCGGTCATCGTGAACGACATCGCCAATGATCCGGCGTTTCCCCGCTGGCGCGAGGAAGCGCTCAAGCGCGGTTTCGCCTCCCATATCGTCCTGCCGCTCGTCGCCGACAAGAGGCCGTTCGGCGTGCTCAGCCTCTACGCCGACGAGACCGGCGTCTTCGACGAGCAGGAGGTGAAGCTCCTGCTCGAGCTGGCCGCCGACCTCGCCTACGGCATCGTCGCGCGGCGCACGCGCATCGAGCGCGACCAGGCGCTGCGCGAGCGCCAGGTGCACGAGGACCGGCTGCGCAAGAGCCTGGAGGATTCGATCGAAGTCGTGGCGGCCACGGTCGAGACGCGCGACGCCTACACCGCCGGCCACCAGCGGCGGGTCGCCGAACTGGCGGTCGCCATCGCCAGCCGACTGGGACTGGATGCCGAGCGGCTGGCCGGCATCCGCCTCGGGGCCATCGTGCACGACCTGGGCAAGATCCACATTCCGGCCGAAATACTGAGCAAGCCCGGACGCCTCTCGGCGATCGAATTCGAGCTGATGAAGACCCATCCCCAATCGGGATACAACATTTTGAAGGGGATCGAATTCCCCTGGCCGATCGCGCGCATGGTGCACGAGCACCATGAGCGCCTGGACGGCTCGGGCTATCCGCAGGGGATCAAAGGCGAGGAGATCATCCTGGAAGCGAAGATCATGGCGGTGGCCGACGTGGTCGAAGCGATGGCCTCGCACCGCCCGTATCGGCCGGGCCTCGGAATCGATCAGGCCCTGGCCGAGATCAGCGCCGGCCGCGGCAAGCGCTACGACCCGGCGGTGGTGGATGCGTGCGTGGCGCTTTTCACGCAGGGCGCTTTCGCGTGGCCGACGCAGGACTGAACACTTCGATGACGCCCGCAGCCGAGATCTGTACCATTGGGGGAAATGAACCCGGGGGCCGAACAGAGCGTCGCGGAGGTCAAGGTCCGCTGGTGGAGCAGCATTCCCGCCAAGCTCATTTTCGGACTGCTGATCCTTACCCTTGTCGCAGGCACCGGAGTCTGGTCGATCGTCGCCGAGCAGCAGGAGCGCCTGTTTCTCGAGCAGCGCATCCGCGAGGCGGGCATCACCAGCTCGGTCATCTCGCGCGATTTCGCCGAGCCGATGTCAGGCGGCACCGGAGCGGCGGTATGGTCGACCTTGAGCGCCGACGCCGCCGAATTCACGCGCAAGAAACTTGCCGCACGCGTCCTCGTCTTCCTGCGCGATGGCCGGGTGATGTCCGCCTCCGACAAGAGCGCCGTCGGCACGCGCATCGCAGTCAGCGGCAACCCGGAATGCCCGGCGTGCGAAAGCACGCGCGCCGAGGATTTTCCAGCCTCGGCGCCGGTGAGACTCGCCGGCGGCGCGCGCGGCCTGCGCGTCGTCAGTCCGATCCCGATCACCGACATCTGCAGGTTCTGCCACCAGAGCGATGACGAGGCGCGCAGCTTTGTCGCCGTGGACTTCGACTTGTCGGGGCTGGAGCACGCCAGGAGCGCGCGCCAGCGGAGCATCTTGGTCCTGGGGGTCGCCGGCTCGCTCCTTCTCGCGCTGCTGGTCGCGCTGCTGTTTCGGCGCCTGGTGATGCGACCGGTCGGCGCGCTTTCGCATGCGATGGCGCGCCTCGCCGCGGGTGACCTGTCGACCCGCACCAGGGCGCTGGGCGCGGACGAGTTCGCCCTCCTCGGACGCCATTTCAATCACATGGCCGCCCGCATCGAAGACCAAGTGGCGCGCATCGAGGCCGCCCGCACCGAATCGGAGCTGCTCTATCGGCTGGTCGTCGACGCGTCGAAGAACCTGGAGACCAACGACTTCGCCAACGGCGTTGCGCGGGTGATCAAGGAAAAGCTCTGGCCGAGGTGCGTGGCCTTCTTCCTGGAAGGCGCCGAGGGCGGCTGGATTTGCGCCACGCGCGGCAACCCCGGGTGCAAGGCCCTGGAACGCGGCGAGGGCGATCTCGAGTCCCTGCTCGTCTCGGCGTCGGCGCAAGTGGCAAAGCCGCTCGCCGGATTCCCGCGGCAGCTCGTCGAAGATGCGTGCCGCGCGCATGCTTTGCAGCTCCTGCGCGGCGCCGAGGACTTGAGCATCGCGCTTCCGGTGGTCTCCGAATCGCGGCTGGTCGGGCTGCTCGCCTGCCACGGGATTCCGGACGACGCGCGCGTGGACGAAGCCCTGCTCGGCAATCTGGGCGCGCACCTGGATCTTGCGGCGGTCAATTCGCGCAATTACACCGGGGCCATCACCGACGCGCTCACGGGACTGAAGAATAAACGCTACGGCCTGGCGCGGCTGGAGGACGCGCTCAATTTCGCGCGCAGGAAAGGCTCGTGCCTGGGGCTCGCGATGTGCGACATCGACCATTTCAAGCGCGTCAACGACGAACATGGGCACCCGGCGGGCGATGCCGTCCTGAGGGAAACGGCGCGGCGGATTGCCGCCTGCCTGCGCAGGTCCGATGTCGCCGTCCGCTACGGCGGCGAGGAGTTCATGCTCATCCTGCCTGAAGCCGCCCCCGCGGCGCTCCAGCCGACCGGCGAGAGGATTCGCCGCGCGATCGAGGCGGCGGCGCTCGATTTGGGCGCCGGCGCAGGCAGCGTCGGGCTCACACTCAGCGTGGGACTCGCCGCTTTTCGCGCCGCCTCCGACAGCGCCGAAACGCTGGTCGCGCGCGCCGACGCCGCGCTGTACCGCGCCAAGGAGAGCGGGCGAAACCGGGTCGCCGTCGAATTGCCCGAAGCGGGGGCCCCGGACCCCGCTCGGCCACAGCCATAGGAATTGCCCGCAGTCATGAAAAGAATCGAGGACTGCTGGCTCGGCCTCAATGCGGGCCCGCGCGGACTGGAGGAGACGCCGTGATTCAAATTCTGCATGTCGAAGATGACCGCTTCGACCAGGAGCTGGTGCGCCACGCCCTGGAAGCCGAGGCGGGCGAGTTTTCGGTGACGGTTGCGTGCAGCCTGGAGGATCTGCGCCGGATGCTGGCGCAGCCTGGCATCGAGTGCATCGTCTCCGACATTCACCTGGGCGGCTTCGACGGCCTGCAGGTGCTCGCGATCGCGCGCGAGCTCTCGCCCGACGTTCCGCTCATCTTTCTCACCGGTACGGGGTCCGAGGAAATCGCGGTCGAGGCGATAAAAGGCGGGGCGGCTGACTACATCATCAAGACCCCGGCGCACATCATCAGGCTGCCGGTGGCGATCCGCCTGGCGATCGAGCGGACCAAGAACGAGCTGGAGGGCAGGCGCGCCGCCGAGGCGCTGCGCGAGCGCGAGCTGCGCTTTCGCGCGCTCGCCGATTCGACCGCCACGGCGATTTTCGTCTACCGCGGCGAGCGCTTCATTTTCGTCAACAAGGCGTGCGAGCGCATCAGCGGCTACTCCCAGGATGACTTCGCGGCCATGCGCTTCTGGGACTTCATTCACCCCGAATTCCGCGATCTCGCGCGCACGCGCGGGCTCGCCCGCCAGCAGGGCGAATCTCCCCCCGCCCGCTACGAAGTCAGGATCGTGCGCAAGGACGGCCAGGAGCGCTGGATCGATTACACCGCCGGGGAGATCGAATGGCAGGGCGAACGCGCGGTGATCGGCACCGCGGTCGATATCACCGAGAGCAAGGAGGCCGCCGAACGGCTGCGCACGAGCGAAGAGCGCTTCCGCCTGGTGATCGAGAAATCCCTGACCGGGATGTACGTGACGCGCCAGGGCCGTTTCGCGTACGCGAACCCGCGCCTGGAAGCGCTGCTCGGCTACGCGCCGGGCGAGCTGGTCGGCCGCAAGACCACCGAGCTCGTGGTGGCCGAGGACCTGCCGATCATCAGCGCCGCACGGGAAAAACTGCGGAGCGGCGACGCCTCGGTGAGCTACACCATGCGCGTGAAGCGCAAGGACGGCGCGATCATCGATTTGGGCGTGCAGGGGGTGATCACCGAGTTCGAGGGCACGCGCGCCATGATCGGCATGGCGCAGGACATCACCGAGCGCAAGCGCGCGCAGGAACAGATCGCCTCCTACCTCAGGCAGTTGGAGGCCTCGATGCGCGGAACGCTGCGCGCGGTGGCCAATATGGTCGAGCTGCGCGACCCCTACACCGCGGGCCACCAGCGGCGCGTCGGCGCCGCCGCGGCGGCGATCGGCAGGGAGCTGGGAATGGCCGAGGACAAGTGCCGCGAACTGGAGATGACGAGCCTGGTGCACGACATCGGCAAGATCGGCATTCCGGCCGAGATCCTGTCCAAACCGGGCGCGCTCACGCCGATCGAGATGCAGATCATGAAGGCGCATCCGCAGGCGGGCTACGATATCTTGAAGGAGGTCGAATTTGCCTGGCCGCTCGCCGACATCGTCCGCCAGCACCACGAGCGGCTGAACGGCAGCGGCTATCCCCAGGGGCTGAAAGGAGGGGAGATCCTCCTCGCGGCGCAGATCATCGGCGTCGCCGACGTGCTCGAGGCGATCGCTTCCCACCGTCCCTACCGCCCGAGTCTGGGCATCGGACGGGCGCTGGAGGAAATCGAGCGCGGGCGCGGCACCCTCTATGGCGCGCAGGTGGTGGACGCGGCCCTGCGCCTGTTTCGCGACAAGGGCTACACGCTGCCGCAATAATCCGGGGTCAGGTCTTGCTTTCGCGCAAGAACGCGAAAGCAAGACCTGACTCCGTATCAGTTGGCCTTCAGGCCCAGGCTCTTGATCAGGGCACGGGTGCGTTCGTATTCGGTGCGCATGCGCTCGGCCAGCTCGCGCGCGGTGCTCGTGCGCGATTCGCTGCCGCGCTGCGCGAGGCTCTCCGCATAGGACTTGCTGCGCGTGACCTTGTTGAGGTCGGCGCTGATTTTCTCCACCAGGGCGGGGGGCGTGCCCTTGGGCGCGAGCACCGCCATCCAGGCGACGACCTCGAATCCCGGGAAGCCGGACTCGGCAACGGTGGGCAGTTGAGGCAGGAACGGCGAGCGCTTCAGCCCGCCGGTGGCAAGCGACACCAGCCTCCCGTCCTTGATGTGGGGAAAGGCCGTCGATACGCCGAGCATCATGATCGCCACCCGGCCGGAGAGCACTTCCTGCAACGCGGGCGCCGCGCTCTTGAACGGAATGTGATTGAGCTTGATTCCCGCGGCGCGCTGCAGGCGCTCCCAGGACAGGTGGTGCGTGCCGCCGATGCCGTTGGTCGCGTAGTCGATTGCGCCTGGGCGCGCTTTGGCCAGAGCCACGACCTCTTGCAGCGACTTCGCCTTGAGCGAGGCGTGCGCGACGATCACGTACGGGAACATCCCGGCCATGGCCACCGGAACGAGATCGGTCATGGTGTCGTAGGGCATCTTTTCCTGGAACAACGGCAGGGTCGTGAGCACGCCGTCATCGGTGAGCAACAGCGTGTAGCCGTCCCCGGGCGCTTTGGCGACGGTGTCGGCGCCGATCAACCCCGCGGCGCCGGGCTTGTTCTCGACCACCACGGTCTGGCCCCACAGGTCGCTCAATTCCTTGGCGAGGAAGCGCGCGGTCACGTCCACCGCTCCGCTGGGGGCATAGGGAATCACGAGCCGAACCGAGCGCTCGGGAGTCCATGCGGATTTCTGCGCGAGGCTTGGGATACCGAGCGAAGCGAGCGCAAGCGCCAGGACCGCTGTAGCACAGGAGCGAAAGCTTGATCGGGTTTCTCGGAAAAGTTTCATCTTTTCTCCTCGACGAGGGGTTTTTCGGCAGGTCTTGGACGCGCCGGCGACGCCGCGATCCGGAGCGCGCAAGCGCAGCTTGAATTCTATACCGGTCGCGGGCTGGCGCGGCGTGGCGCAGGGCAATTGCGCTAAACTTACAGTTGCGGCGATTCACGGCAGCAGCATCCGACCCAGGGAGAGACCAAAGCAATGAGCGAATTCCAGACGCTGCATGAGATCGTCAAGGCAGCCCGCGCCAACCTTCCCGACGGACCTTGGGACTACCTGGTCGGGGCCGCCGAAACCGAGACGACCCACATCCGCAACCGCCTGGCGATCGACGCTCTGGCATTTCGCCCGCGCGTGCTGCGCGACGTGAGCAAGATCGATTGCTCGAGCACCTTCATGGGCAAGCCGATGCGCATCCCGGTGTTTCTCGCGCCCATGGGATCGCTGCACACCCTCGGCGCCGACGGGGCGCTGGCGGTCGCCAAGGGCGCCGAGCGCTTCGGCGTGATGAGCTTCCTGTCCTCGGTGGCGCTGCCCGGCCTCGAGGAAGTCGCCGCCGGAACCAAGCACCCGAAAGTGTTTCAGCTCTACGTGCGCGGGGACCGCGCGTGGGTCGCAGATCACATCCGGCGCGCCATCGACTGCGGCTACCACGGCTTCTGCTTCACCGTCGACACCGCGATCTACAGCCGGCGCGAGCGCGACATCCTCAAGCGCTACCTGCCCGCGGGCCGGCGCAGCGCCAGCGGCTTCAACTATCAGTCGGCGATGAGCTGGGAGCTGGTGAAGTGGTTCAAGGACAAGTACCCGTTGCCCCTCATCCTGAAGGGGATCGCGACGGCCGAGGATGCCGAGCTCGCGGTCGAGCACGGCGTCGACGTGGTCTACGTGTCGAACCATGGCGGCCGCCAGCTCGATCACGGCGCCGGAGCGATCGACCTGCTCGCCGAAGTCCTGAAGGCGGTCGGGGGCAAGGCCGAAGTGGTCGTCGACGGCGGCTTCCTGCGCGGGACCGACGTCGTGAAAGCGATTGCGCTCGGCGCAAAGGCGGTCGGCGTCGGGCGATTGCACGGTTTCGGCCTGGCGGCCGCAGGGGAGGTCGGAGTGGCGCGCGTGCTCGAGCTGCTCGAGATCGAGATCCAGCTTTGCATGGGTTTGCTCGGCGTGCGGCGCCTGGAGGAATTGAACCCGCGCCATCTGCGCCCGGCGCAGGCGGTGCGGACCGGGTCTCTGGCGAGCGCTTTTCCGTTTCTCAAGCTCGAGGAGCGCCCGTATTAGCTGACGCGCACGCTGATCGAAGCGATTGGGGTGCACGGTCGATCGCAATCGGATTAACCTACGTTCAGGAGAGCACCATGACGTCATTCAAATCCCTCATTGGCGCGAGCGCGCTCGCGTGCCTGGCGAGCGCCGCGCAAGCCCAGGTCGTCGGCATTGCGACCAATCCGCAGGGTTCTTTGTACTATTCGGTCGGCACCGCCATCGCCGGTGTGGTGCAGCAAAAGGCCGGCATGCCGGCGCGGGTCCAGCCCATGTCGGGTTCTACGGCCTACACCCCGCCGCTGAACCGCGGGGAGGTCGAGTTCGGGCTGTTGAACGCCGTCGACGTGGGCAATGCCTACAACGGCGTGCTGAACTTCAAGGACCGCAAGAACACGGATCTGCGCCTGGTGGGTGTCGTATTTTCGATCCAGAACGGCATCGCCGTAGCCAAGGACTCGCCTGCGAAATCGCTTGCTGATCTCAAGGGGCTGCGCATTCCGTCGCGATTTACGGCACAAAGCACGATGCAGTTCGTGCAGGACGCGATTCTCGCCAGCGGCGGCCTTTCCACCGCCGACATGAAGGGCTTCCCGGTTGCCGACCAGTTCAAGGGCATGCAGGCGCTGGGCGAAGGCAAGGTGGACGCGGCGCTGTCGTGTTTCACCTGCGCCACGGCGAAGGAAGTCGACATCGCGCTCGCATCGCGCGGCGGAATGCGTTTCCTGCCCCTGAGCGATGCGCCCGAAGCCAAGGCGGCGATGCGCAAGCTGTTCCCCGCCGCTCGCTCGCAGGTTTTCTCCCCCTCGCCGGCGTTCACCGGAATCAACACGCCCACACGCCTTTTCGCCTACAGCGCTTTCCTCGTGTCCAGCAAGCACGTTTCGGCCGACGTAATCTATAAAGTGACCAAGGCGATCTATGAGAGCAAGGCGACGCTGGCGGCGAACTCCCCGCCGATGAAGACCTTCGACCCGGTTGCGATGGCCGAACCGAACATCGTCCCCTACCACCCCGGAGCGGAGAAGTTCTTCAGGGAAATCGGGCAGTGGCCGCCAAAGGATCAGTGAGCTTCTGCACCTGGCTGAGCGTGGCGAGAAAGCGCTCGGCGTTCTGGTAGCCGATCACGCGCAGGCCCTCGATCTCGCGCCCCGACCGGTCGAAGAAAATGATTCCCGGCGGGCCGAACAGCCGGAAGCGCTTCAGGAGCGCCTTGTGCTCGGGCGTGTTGGCGGTGACGTCGGCCTGCAGCAACAACATGTCGGCAAAGATTGCCCGCACCCGCGGGTCACTGAACGTGAAGCGTTCCATTTCCTTGCACGAGACGCACCAGTCGGCGTAGAAATCGAGCATTGCGGGCTTGCCGGCGCCCGCGAGCCTGGTCTCAAGCTCGGCCAGCGAGCCGATGCGCACGAAAGGGGTGGCCGTTTGAGGCGCGGACCCCGAATCGCTCAGGCGCAGCCGCGCGAGCGGCTGCAGCGGATCGCGGCTGCCCGAGAGCGCCCCGATCAGCAAAGCGATGCCGGCCACCAGCGCGATCAACCCGAGCCCTTTCCATAAGCGCGCGTAGCCCGAGGCGTCGTGGGGAAGCGGGTCGATCGCGCGCAGGAATACCGCCGATACGACGAACAGCGCCGCCCACGCGAGCATGGCGAGGGCCTCCGGAATCACAGGCGATAGGATCCAAATCGCCACGCCGAGCAGCAGGACGCCGAAAAACTTCTTCACCCCCGCCATCCACGCGCCCGATTTCGGCAGCAGAGCGCCTTCGGAGACGCCTACCGCCACGAGCGGCACCCCCGTGCCCAAGGCCATGACGAACAACGAGGAACCTCCCAGGACCACGTCGCGCGTCTGGCCGATGTAGAGCAGCGCGCCGGCAAACGGCGCCGCCACGCACGGGCTCATGATCAGCGCCGAGAGCACGCCCATCAGCGTGACCGAGGCGATGCGCCCCCCCTGGAGCCGGTGGTGCGCATGCGAGAGTCGATGGCGTACGAACGCGGGCATTTGGATGTCGTGGAAGCCGAACATCGACAGCGCCAGCCACACGAACACGGCCGCAAAAAGCGTAAGCACCCACGGATTTTGCAGCGCTGCGGCGAGCATGGCGCCGGAATACGCCGCCGCCACCCCGGCCAGCGCGTAGGTAAGCGCCATTCCCGCCACATAGGCAAGCGAAAGGACGAGCGCGCGCAGCTTGCTGATGTCGCGGCCTTCTCCAGCGATGATGCCCGAGAGAATCGGCACCATGGGCAGCATGCAGGGCGTGAACGCGAGCAGGATCCCGAAACCGAAGAAAGTGGCGAGCACGCCCCAGAAGCTCGCCGACTCGAATATCGCCTTGATTTCGGCGTCGCTCGCCCAGATCGAAAAGCGCGGTGAAGGTTCCGCCGCAGGTGGCCTGGCGCTCATCGACGGAGCCGAGGACGCCTCGGGCGGCACGCTGGCATCGGTGGCGGCTAGTCTGATCTCGGCATATTGATCCTGCGGCACGTAACATACGCCGGTGTCGGAGCAGCCCTGCGAGGTTACTTTGAGCCTGATGCGCTCGGCCCCCGCCGCATCATCGAGGGGAACGAGGATGCGCAGGTCCTTTCGGTAGGTTTCGGTGCGACCGAAAAACTGGTCGGTGTGAACTTCTCCCGGCGGAAATTGGGGCGGCCCGAGCCTCACCCCGGCTGGCTCGGCGGCGAAGCGGAATCTTTCCCGGTACATGTAATAGCCGTCGGCGATCCGATAGCGGACCTCCAGCGTCGCCGCATCGAGCGCCCGGGCCGAGAGGCGAAACGCCTTGTCCGGCTCGAGCAGGTCGTCCGCCCCCGCCGCGCCGGCGACGCCAGCAGCGAAAAACACGACCAAAACGGTCAATTTCGCAAGCAATCGCATTGGGAGGGCCTATTCTTTGGGGGCCGGCCGGGTTTCTTCGGCCACCCACTGAAGATAGCCGGCGAACCCCGCGGCCACTGGGACAGCGATGATCTCGGGGAGTTCATAGGGGTGCGCGACGCGGATGGCAAGCTCCAGCGCCGGATAGCGCGCCGAGGTGGTCTTGATCAGCATCGGGTGCTCCTCGGCGCTCTCTATCGCCCCCTTCCAGCGAAAGACCGAACGGCAGGGGGCGAGAATATTGACACAGGCAGCAAGGTGCTCACCGATCAGGCTCGCCGCCAGCGTTTCCGCCGTTTGGCGGTCCGGAACATTGGTCAAAACGAGCAGCGTATCGGCCATGGAAGAAAGGGGTTAGACCCAGGGTTAGCCCCCATTTTGCCAGACCCCGTCCCGCAGAAAATGGGGTCAGACCCCATTTTTTTCCGGGGTTTTCCCGGTGGCACGCCCTCGAATCCGCCCGGATAGCGCAGCGTGGTAGCATGGCGCCCGCTTCGAGGGCTGCCACCGGTGCCCGGGATGAGGTGATCGCGCGCTCCGGTCTCCCCTGGCGCGGCAAGGGCCTTGGGACGATCGTCGCGGGTCACCTCGACGCCTGCCGCTGCTGATTCCGCGTCGGGCCTGCGGAGCAACCCCGCGACGCGATAGCGGGCGCACCAGGCGGGGAGTGCCCGCCGCGCCACGTTGCTGCACCCGATGACAAGCGGCCGCTTCATATCCACAATTGTAAACGCTCGCGCCAACGGCAGCACCCATGGGCTACCAGATCAGCATTCGCAACACCGGACACCGCTTTGAGGCCGAGGCAGGCGAATCGATTCTCCAGGCAGCGCTGCGCGCCGGGCTGGCATTGCCGCATGGCTGCCGCGACGGCGCCTGCGGGAGCTGCAAGGGCAAGCTGATCGAGGGCGCTGCAGACCTGGGAAATTACTCGGTGAGCGCACTCACGGAGGCCGAGCGGCAGGCCGGCTTGGTGCTTTTTTGCCAGGCGGCGGCGCGATCGGACCTGGTCATCGAGGCGCGCGAGGTGCTCAAGGCGGGCGACATTCCGGTGCGCACGCTGCCTTCGCGGGTGCAGCGGATCGAGCGGCCCACGGATGACGTGGCGATCCTCTATCTGAAGCTGCCGGCCAATGAGCGCCTGCGCTTTCTCCCCGGGCAGTATCTGGACATCCTGCTCAAGGGCGGCGTGCGGCGCGGATTCTCGATGGCCAATACGCCTGATGCCGACGAGCTGGAGCTGCACGTGCGCCACGTACCCGGGGGCGTGTTCACCGATTACGTGTTCAACCGCATGAAGGAGCGCGACATCGTGCGCTTCGACGGGCCGCACGGCACGTTCTTCCTGCGCGAAGACAGCGCCAAACCCATGGTCCTGGTCGCAGGCGGCACCGGTTTTGCGCCGATCAAGTCGCTCATCGCGCAAGCGTTGGCGAACGGCATCGCGCGGCCGATGACGCTCTACTGGGGAGCGCGCCGCCCGCGCGACCTGTACCAGGGGGAACTGCCGCTGAAGTGGGCCGCCGGGCACGCGAACTTTCGCTACATACCGGTCGTCTCCGACGCGCTCCCCGAAGATGCCTGGACGGGCCGCACCGGACTGGTGCACCGCGCCGTCATGGAGGACTTTTCCGACCTCTCGGGCTATCAAGCGTACGTCTGCGGCGTCCCGATCATGGTCGATGTGGCGCGGCGCGAGTTCATCGAGCAGCGCAAGCTGCCCGAAGAGGAGTTCTTTGCCGACTCGTTCACCACTAGCGCCGATCGGGCAGGTGAATGATCAGGTCTATTCCCCTTCACCGAGATAGGCCGCGCGAACGCGCGGGTCGGCGGCGAGCGACGCGGTGTCGCCCGAGATCGTGATCGCGCCGCTTTCCATGACGTAGCCGCGCGCGGCAAGCGATAGCGCGAGCCGCGCGTTCTGTTCCACGAGCAGAATCGTCACCCCGGCGCGCGAGGCGCTGCGCACCGCTTCGAACACCTTTTCCACCATGATGGGCGCCAAGCCCATGCTGGGCTCATCGAGCAGCAGCAGCCTCGGCCGGCCCATGAGCGCACGGCCGATGGCGAGCATCTGCTGCTCGCCGCCGGAGAGCGTGCCCCCGGTCTGGCCGCGGCGCTCCCTGAGGCGGGGAAAGAGCGCATACATGCGCTCCAAATCGCCGGCAACGCCCGCGTCCGCGCGCGCATAGGCGCCCATGCGCAGATTTTCCTCGACCGTGAGCTGCGGGAAAATGCCGCGCCCCTCGGGCACCATGACCAGGCCCTTGCGCACCAGGGCAAAGGCCGGCGTGCCGCCGATCGATTCGCCCGCGTAGCGCACCGTTCCCCCGGCAGCGGGCAGCACGCCGCAGATCGCTTTCAGCGTGGTCGTCTTTCCGGCGCCGTTGGCCCCGATCAGGCACGCGAATTCGCCCTCGGCGAGTTCCAGGTCGACCTCCTTCACCGCGCGGATGCCGCCGTAGTTGACCTTGAGCCGGCTGACTTCGAGCAGCTTCATGGCGCGACGGCGCCTGCCGCCGCGACATCGCCCGCGATCGGGCCGCCGAGATAGGCCTCGATCACCCTGGCGTCGCGCCGCACCTCGGCGGGAGCGCCTTCGGCGATCGGCACGCCGTAGTCGAGCACGAGCACCCGGTCGCACACGGCCATGACCAGGCGCATATCGTGCTCGATCAAGAGGATCGTGATGCCATCGGCGCGGATGCGTTCGAGCAGCCGCCTGAGCGCGGCCGTTTCCGCGGCGTTCATTCCGGCCGCCGGCTCATCCAGGGCCAGCAATCTGGGTTCGGTCGCCAACGCGCGCGCGATCTCCAGCCGCCGCTGATCCCCGTAGGCTAGGCTCCCCGCGGCGTCGTTGGCGCGCGCGCGGATGCCGACGTAGTCGAGCAGCTCGATCGCGCGGCGCTCGATCGCCGCCTCCTCGGCGCGCGTGCGCGCGCCGCGCACGATGGCGCCGATCACCCCCGCGCGGGTGCGAACGTGGCGCCCGATCATCACGTTTTCCAGCGCCGAGAGATTGGCGAACAGGCGGATGTTCTGAAAAGTGCGGGCAATGCCGCAGGCGGCGACCTCGTCCGGTGCGAGGCCCGTCAAGTCCCTGCCCTCGAGGAAGAAGCGGCCTTCGGCGCGCGCATAGATGCCGCTGAGCACGTTGAAAAGGGTCGTTTTTCCGGCGCCGTTGGGTCCGATCAGGCCGTAGATCTCCCCGCGCCGGATGGCAAAGGTGACGCCTGAGAGCGCCTGGACGCCGCCGAATTTCTTGGCAACATTCCTGCACTCGAGAAGCACGGGTTCCATAGCAAACGCCTACGGTTGCGGCGTCTACCGCCCGCTACGCTGCGCACGTGCCGAGGCGCCGCGCTCCGCGGGCGGGCCGCCGAATTTCTTGGCAACATTCCTGCACTCGAGAAGCACCGGTTCCATAGCCTGCGTCTACGGATGCGCCAGTTCGCGCTTGCGCACCGCCGAAGGCCAGATGCCGGCGGGCCGAAAGATCATGATGAGCACCAGCGCCAGGCCGAAGAGCAGCATCCGAATCACCTCGGGTTCGATGAGCATGCGACCGAAAAGCGTGCGCTGCACCGGCTCGACGGTGTAGCGCAGCAGCTCCGGCACGAACGAGAGCAGCACCGCGCCCAGCACCACGCCCCAGACGTTGCCCATGCCGCCCAACACCACCATGGAGAGCACCATGATCGACTCGACCAGCACGAAGCTCTCCGGGGAAATGAATCCCTGGATGGCGGAGAACATTCCGCCCGCGATGCCGCCGAAGGTGGCGCCCATGGCAAAAGCAAGCAACTTGATGCGCGCAGTGTTGATCCCCATCGAGCGCGCCGCGATTTCGTCCTCGCGGATCGCCTCCCAGGCGCGGCCGATGCGCGAGTTCTGCAGGCGCACGCCGATGAAGATCACCGCCAGCATCACCGCGAGCAGCAGGTAGTAGTACTTGACCGGGCCGCTGAAAGCTAAGCCCAGAAACGCTTCGGTCTTCGCAAAATCGATCCCGCCGAGGCGAATCGGATCGATGAGGGTGATCCCCTGCGGGCCATTGGTGATGTTGATCGGCTGCGAGAGGTTATTCAGGATGATGCGCACGATCTCGCCGAATCCGAGCGTCACGATGGCGAGATAGTCGCCGCGCAGCTTCAGGGTGGGCGCCCCGAGCAGGATGCCGAACACGGCGGCGATCGCGGCGCCGATCGGTACTGCGATCCAGAACGGCAGATGCACGCCGAAGTGCGGCGAGGCGAGCAGCGCATAGGCGTACGCGCCGACGGCGTAGAAGGCGATGTAGCCCAGGTCGAGCAGGCCGGCGAACCCGACCACGATGTTCAATCCGAGCGACAGCAGCACGAACAGGATCGCCAGGTTGGTGATGCGCACCCACGCGGTGCCCACCGCGGTGAGAGCAAAGGGCAGCGCGATGAGCGCGACGGCGAGCAGGACCGTCCCGCCCCAAATTGCAGCCGAGTGCCGCATCGGACGCGCGCTGCCCGTATTCATTTCACCCCTCGATCCTCACTCCCGCCCTCAGGCTCTATCCCCCACCCGCTCTCCCAGCAGCCCCGAGGGCCGAAGCACCAGCACCGCGATCAGCACCAGGAAGGCGAATACGTCCTGATAGTTCGATCCAAACAGGACCAGATGCGGATCCTCGCTGCAGCGGCGCTCGAGCGCCTCGGACACGCCGGCGAAGTGGCACAGATTGGTGATGTCGCCGATGTAGCCCGCTCCGAGCGCCTCGACGACACCGAGCAGCACCCCGCCCAGCGCCGCTCCCGGGAGATTGCCGATTCCGCCCAGCACCGCCGCGGAAAACGCCTTCAGGCCGAGCAGCGACCCCATGGTGTAGTGCGCGATGCCGTAATAAGTGCCCACCATGACGCCGGCGACAGCCGCCAGCGCCGCGCCGATCACGAAAGTGGCGGCGATGATGCGGTTGATGTCGATGCCCATGAGCCCCGCCACCTGCAGGTTCTGCGCCGTAGCGCGCATCGCTGTGCCCAGGCGCGTGCGGTAGACGATGAGCGCCAGACCGGCCATCATCGCCAGGGCGATCAGCACGATCGCGATCTGGACGTTGGTGATGGTGGCCCCGCCGATCGGATACGTTTCGGTGCGGATGATCTGCGGGAAAGCGAGGTTGTTGCGGCTCCAGATCATGAGCGCCAGGTGCTGCAGCACGATCGAGATTCCGATCGCGGTGATGAGCGGCGCGAGGCGCGGCGCACCCCTCAAGGGGCGGTAGGCAACGCGCTCCATCACGTAGCCCACCGCCATGCACACGGGCACCGCGCAGGCCGTGCCGATCGCCACGACGAGCACCGGGTGCAACCCGGATTTGGCGAGCGCCGCGATCACGCTGAGCGCGATCATCGCCCCGATCATCACCACTTCGCCGTGCGCGAAGTTGATCAACTGGATGATGCCGTAGACCATGGTATAGCCCAGGGCCACCATGGCGTAGATGCTCCCCAGGGTGAGGCCGTTGATCAACTGCTGCAGGAATATGTCCACGTGCGCTCGGGCTCCAGCCTGCGCCGGTTCGGGCGGTGGGGCAAGGCTACCACGGCGCGCAAGCCGCGCGGAACGGCGTTATGCTTCGCGCCCTATGGACCGCACCCGACTCCTGCGCCGCCTCCTTCTCGCCGCTGCAGCCATCGCCGCGCTGTCGGCGGGCGGCTGCGCGATGCTCGAGGCGAAGCAGCGGGAACTCATTTTCCGGCCGAACAAGGAGAGCTATGGCATCCCGGCCGATTACGGGCTCGCGTTCGAGGAGCTTTGGCTCGAGGTCAAGCGCTCCGGCGCCGAGGTCGAGCGGGTACACGGCTGGTGGATGGCCGCGGAGGAGGCCGATGCGCCGGCGCTCCTGTACCTGCACGGGGCCCGCCGTAACATCAGCAATAACCTGTTTCGCATCGCCGGGCTGCGCCGTATGGGTTTTTCGGTGCTCGCGATCGACTATCGGGGCTTTGGCTTGAGCGACGGCGAGCTGCCCTCGGAGAATCAGACCTACGAGGACGCGCAGGCCGCCTGGGAGGAATTCAAGCGCCGCGTCCCCGACCCGCGCAAGCGCATCATCTACGGCCATTCGCTCGGCGGCGCGGTGGCGATCGACCTGGCGGTGAGAAACCCCGATGCCGCCGGACTGATCGCCGAATCGACCCTGACCTCGATTCGCGACATGGTCGATCTCAGTCCCTACCGGTTCCTGCCCGTGGGCTTGATACAGACCCAGTATTACGATTCGCTCGCCAAGGTGGGCAGCCTCAGGGTGCCGGTTCTGTTCGTGCACGGGGCCGCCGACAGATGGGTGCCCGCCTCGATGAGCGAGCGCCTGTACGCCGCCGCCCCGGAGCCGAAGAAGCTGCTGCTGGTCGAAAACGCCGGCCACAGCAACTCGCTCTGGGTCGCCCCGCAGGCATACCGACGCGCGCTGCGCGAGTTCAGCGCCTTGGCGCGCCAGGCGGCGCTCAGCCTGCGGCCTTCGCGACCGTAGCGCTGCCGAGTTTCAGATCGCTTCCAGCTTGAAGCCCATGGCGCGCAGGGACTTGGACCAAAAGGCGATCTGCGCCTCAAGGTAGGCCCGGAACTGCTCCGGCGTATCGCCGACCACCGCGGTGCCGAGTTCCGCCATGCGCTCGCGGATGGCCGGCTCGCGGCAGATTTCCTGCACGATGCGCGAAAGCCTGGCGATGATTTCCGGATTCGTTCCTGCGGGCGCCATCACCCCGTTGAAGGTGTCGGCGACAAACCCGGGCAGGCCCGAGGAAGTGATGGTCGGAAGGTCCGGCGTCTGCGCGAGGCGGGCGCTGCCCGTTACGGCCAGCGCGCGAAGCTTGCCTGACTTGATCTGCGGGATCGCATCCGAAGGATTGGCGAAAGTGACCTGGACTTCGCCTGCAACCGCCGCGGCGGTCGCCGGCGCTCCGCCCTTGTAGTGCACGGTAACGATATTCACGCCGGCCATATGGTTGAAAACCTCAGCCGAAAGGTGAATCAACGAGATCTTGCCCGCCGTTCCGTAATTGAGCTTGCCCGGGTTCGCCTTGGCGTAAGCGATTAGCTCGCGCACATTTTTCGCCGGCACCGACGGATGCACGAGCAGGACCTGCGGATTGGTGTTCACGTTCGATATGGGCGCGAGATCGCGCAGCGAGTCGTAGCGGGCCTTGGGCGCAAGCGGCGCGATGAAGGTCGGGCCGCCGCCGGCCATGAGCAGCGTGTAGCCGTCGGGAGCGGACTTGGCGACGAATTCGGTCGCGATGGTGCCCCCTGCCCCGGTGCGATTCTCTACGATGACCGGCTGCCCCAGGGCCTGCTGCATTCTCGGGGCCATCAAGCGCGCCGTGATGTCGGTCGTGCCTCCGGGGGCGAAGGGCACGATCATGCGCACCGGTTTCGACGGCCACGCCTGCGCGTGGGCGCCTGAGGCGAGGACAACGCCGAGGAGGAAAAGGAACGGCAAGCGCAACGGTATTGGCATGACTCTCACTCCCTCAGGACAAGAAAAGCGCGAGACGGCGGAACGGCACGCGCACGCCGCGCTCGAGCCGCGGCGCCGCGCGCCCAACACCGCATTTTCGCAAAGATTACTTCTTCGCCGCTTCGGCCGCCTTGGGCGCTTCAGCCGCAGGGGCCGGCGCGGGCGCCGGCGCGGCCGCCTTGATGAAATCCGCGTAGGCCGTCGTGGTGCTGCCCTTGATGATCGCGAGCGGTTCGATCTTGCCGCCTTTCATGGTGAAGATCGTCATCTCGGCATCCTTGCGGTCGCCCTTGGCGTCGAACTCGATCCTGCCCGTCGCCCCATTAAAGCTGCTTTTCTCA
Organism: Betaproteobacteria bacterium; assembly: GCA_016189945.1. GTDB lineage: Bacteria > Pseudomonadota > Gammaproteobacteria > Burkholderiales > SG8-39 > JACQTO01. The sequence goes on along the minus strand of JACPRN010000247.1, from coordinate 10,467 downwards.
AGCTCGGGCAGATATTTCGCCGGATCGGCCGAATTTGCCTTTTTCATCGCTTCGATCAGCAAATTGGCCGCATCGTAGGTGAAGGGCGCGTACAGGATCGGATCGACCTTGAACGCCTTCGCATAGGCGTCGAGGAATTTCTTGTCCGCAGCGCTCGGCGGAATGCCCGCCTGCGAGCACAGCAGCCCCTCGGCGGCTTCGCCGGCAAGCTCCTTCATCTTGTCGGTGCAGGCGCCATCGCCGAATGCGAACACCGCCTTGATGCCGAGCTCGCGCGCCTGTTTCACCAGCGGCCCGCCGGTGGCATCCATGCCCCCGTAGAAAACGGCGTCGGGCTTGCGGCCCTTCAACTTGGTCAGGATCGCTTTCCAATCGGTCTTCTTGTTGTCGCCTTTTTCGCGCGGCAGCACCCGGATCTTCTGTTCCTTGAGCGTTTTTTCGACCTCGTTTGCCAGTCCCTCGCCGTAGGCGGTGGCATCGTCGACGACGGCCACCAGCTTGGGTTTGGCCTCGCGCGCGAGGTAGCCCGCGATGGCCGGCCCCTGCTGATCGTCGCGGCCGACCACCCGGAACACGCCCTTGAAGCCCTGTTCGGTGAGCTTGGGATTGGTGGCCGAACCCGAGATCATCGGGACGCCCGCTTGGCTGTACACCGCCGAGGCTGGAATCGTGGTGCCGGAATTGAGGTGCCCCACCACGCCGGCGACCTTGGCGTCGACCAGTTTCTGCGCCACCGTCGTCCCGACCTTGGGATCTTCCTGATCGTCTTCGGCGATCAGCTCGAACTTGATTTCCTTGCCCTCGAGCTTGATTCTCGCCGCGTTGGCCTGCTCGATGGCGAGCTTCGCCCCGTTTTCGTTGTCCTTGCCGAGGTGCGCGATGCCGCCGGTGAGCGGCGCCACGTGGCCGATGCGCACGGTCATCGAAGGCGGCGCCGGGGCGGCGGGCTGCGGCGGGGGTTCTTCCTTGCTGCAAGCTGTCAGTCCGAGTGCCGCAAGGGCGGCGAGCAGGGCGATGCCTGGACGCAGACGGGGCATGGGAACCTCCGAAAAATGACCGCTGATTATCAGATCGCCCCCAGGGGATGTCAATTTTTCGCCCGACCGGAAGCGCCCGGCCGCGGCTAATTCCGGCCGGGGAGCAGTCTGGCGAGCAGTTCGTCGAGCTCCGCGATCGGGGGATAGCAGGTCGCCCCTTCGCAAACCCATGCAGCGGCGCCGGACGTAACCGGCTTTGCCAGCACTTCGGGCAAATCCTGTTCGTCCCTGTCGATTGCGATCACCATGGCCTGCGGCAGGTAGCGCTGCGCGAGCGCGTCGCGCCAGCGGGTCAACTCGGTCCCGCCCGCGCGCACGATCACCGTGCGCGCGGGCGCGAGGTTTTCTTCCAGCGCCATGAGCAAACTCGAGCAGGCCCCCGGATTCGCCGCAGTGGCCGGATAGAACGCGTCGAGGGTGCGCTGCGCGGCCGCCGCGTAGCGCGCCTCGCCCGTGAGGCAGGCAAGCCGATTCAACGCCCAGGCGGCCACGCCGTTGCCCGAGGGCGTGGCGTTGTCGTGCACCGGTTTGTCGCGATGGATCAGGCGCTCGTGATCGTGACTGGTGAAAAAGAACCCGCCGGCTTCGCGGTCCTCGAATTGATCGAGCAGCACGCGCGCGAGTTCCTCGGCGAAGGCGAGCGTCCCGCGCTCGAATCCGGCCTCGAGCAGCGCAAGCGCGGCGGCAAGCAGATACGCGTAGTCATCGAGATACGCGTTCAAGTGCGCGCGGCCGTCGCGCGCAGTGGCGAGCAGCCGGCCGCCGCGCCAGAGACGCGCGCGGATGAAATCGAACGCTCCGCGCGCCGAAGCGACCCAGTCGGGCCTGGCAAAGACGCTGCCTGCGCGCGCCATTCCGCGGATCATGAGCGCGTTCCACGAGGCGAGGATCTTCTCGTCGCGTCCCGGGCGCACGCGCGCCGCGCGCGCGCGCAGGAGCTTGGCCCGCGCCGAATCGAGCAGGCGCTCGCATTCGGCGGTCGGTCGGCCAAGGCGCGCCGCGACCTCATCCAAGCTGCGCGCGACGCGCAGATGCCAATGGCGGCCTTCGAAGTTGGCCGCAGCGTCCAGTCCTAAGTAGGGCGCTGCGACCGCATGCTCGTCTTGCTCCAGCAGCGCGGCAAATTCCGCGCGCGACCAAACGTAGAACTTGCCCTCCTCGTGCTCGGAATCCGCGTCGAGGGAAGAATAGTAGCCGCCCTCCGGGGCCTGCATTTCGCGCATCACCCAGGCCGCGGTCTCGTGCGCCACGCGCGCGAACAGCGGGTCGCGCGTCGCGCACCAGGCCTCCGCGTAGAGCGCCAGCAGCGGCCCGTTGTCGTAGAGCATTTTCTCGAAGTGCGGGATCGTCCACTCGGCGTCCACCGCGTAGCGGCAAAAGCCCCCGCCGAGCTGGTCGTAGATGCCGCCCTGGGCCATTCTCTCCAGCGTGTACCTCACCAGGTGCAGCGCTTCCTCGTCGCCGGTCGCCGCGTAGCGGCGCAGGCACAACTGCAGCTCGGACGGATGGGGAAATTTCGGCGCCCCGCCGAAGCCCCCGTTCCGGGGGTCGAAAATCGACTTGGCGCTTGCCAGGGCGCCCTCGAGCGGTTCCGGCGAAAGCTCCGCAGGCTCAGCCGGTGCCTCAAGGCGCATGCGCGCCAACGCCCCCAGCAGCGCTTCGCTCTGGCGGGCGACGTCGCCTTTCTGTTCGCGCCAGATGGCGGCGATGCGCTCGAGCAACTGGGGAAACCCCGGCAGTCCGAAGCGCGGCTCCTTGGGGAAATAGGTGCCGGCATAGAACGGCACCTGTTCCGGGGTGAGGAACACGGTGAGCGGCCAACCCCCGGTGCGGCCCGAAAGCATCTGCTGGGCGAGCTGATAGATGCGGTCCAGGTCCGGGCGCTCCTCGCGGTCGACCTTGACGTTCACGAACAGCCGGTTCATGACTGCGGCCACTTCGGGATCCTCGAACGATTCGTGCGCCATGACGTGGCACCAGTGGCAGGCCGAATAACCGATCGATACCAGGAGCGGCTTGTCCTCCGCACGCGCGCGAGTGAGCGCCTCCTCTCCCCAGGGATACCAGTCCACGGGGTTGTCGGCGTGCTGCAGCAGATAGGGGCTGGTTTCCTGGGCGAGACGGTTGGGCACGGGCGCTCCGAGCCGGGAAGAAACGAAAAATTATCCGCCGCCCCTCGGAGGAACTCTACTGCGCACCAATCAGGGTTATTGGCGCTGCGACCTCGTCGCTCGGCAGCGCCGGAAGGGTACCCTTTAAGTGCCGCGCCGAGCCGGCGGCGAAGACCAGGTGCCTTATCTGGGCTGAGCCGTCGGGGAGGGCAGCGCGGAGCGCCGCGGCACAGGGAAGGAGGCGCCGCCGAGCGACGAGGGATGCACGACGGTCAGTCGTCGGTGATCGCACCCTTGCTCGCGCTGGAGACGAGTTTCGTGTACTTCGCCAGCAGCCCGTGGGTGTAGCGCGGCTTGGGCGGCTTCCATTTCTTGCGCCGCGCCGCCATCTCCTTGGCCGAAATGTTGAGCTGGATGAGCCGTTTCTTCGCATCGATGGTGATCGAGTCCCTGTTCTTCACCAGCGCGATCGGACCCCCCACGTAGGCCTCCGGCGCAACGTGCCCGACCACCATGCCCCAGGTGCCGCCGGAGAAGCGCCCGTCGGTCACCAGGCCCACAGATTCACCCAGCCCCTGGCCGATGAGCGCAGAAGTGGGTGCTAGCATCTCCTGCATTCCGGGACCCCCTTTGGGGCCTTCGTAGCGAATCACGAGCACGTCGCCGGGGCGGATCTTCTTGGCCATGATCGCGCGCATGCATTCGGGTTCGGAATCGAACACCCGCGCCGGCCCGGTGATCGATGTCTTCTTCAGTCCCGTGACCTTGGCCACGCAGCCCTCGGGGGCGAGGTTGCCCTTGAGCACGGCGATGTGGCCGTGCGCATAGACCGGCCGCTCGATCGGCCGGATCACCTCCTGGTCGGCTCGCGGCCGCGCGGGGACATCCTTCAGCTCCTGCGCCAGCGTACGGCCGGTGATCGTCGTGCACTCGCCGTGGACCAGGCCCGCGTCGAGCAGCATCTTGAGCACCTGCGGCACGCCCCCGGCCTTGTGCAAGTCGGTGGCGACGAAGCGGCCCGAGGGCTTGAGCTCGCAGAGCACCGGCACTTTCTTGCGCATGCGCTCGAAGTCGTCGATCGTCCAGCGCACGCCGGCGGCGTGCGCGATGGCGAGGTAATGCAGCACGGCGTTGGTCGATCCGCCGGTCGCCATCACCAGGGCGATCGCATTCTCGATCGATTTTCGGGTGATCACGTCGCGCGGCCGGATCCGGTTGCGGATCGCCTGGAGCAGCACGCGCGCCGATGCCTCCGCTGAATCGGCTTTCTCCGGATCCGGGCAGGCCATCTGCGAAGAGCCGAGCAGGCTCATGCCGAGCGCTTCGAACGAGGAAGACATGGTGTTGGCGGTATACATTCCGCCGCAGGCCCCGGTCGTGGGACAGGCGTTTCTCTCGATGCCCTCGTAGTCCTCGCGCGCCATCTTGCCCGCCGCATAGGCGCCCACCGCCTCGAACGCGGAAACGATGGTGAGCGACTGGCCCTTCCAGTGACCGGGCCTGATCGTCCCGGCATAGACGAAAATGCCCGGCACGTTCATGCGCGCCATGGCGATCATGCTCCCGGGCATGTTCTTGTCGCATCCGCCCACGCACACCACGCCGTCCATCAACTGGCCGTTGACCGAGGTCTCGATCGCATCGGCGATCACCTCGCGCGACACGAGCGAGTACTTCATGCCCTCGGTGCCCATGCCGATGCCGTCGGTCACGGTGGGAAATCCGAACACCTGTGGCATTGCTCCGGATACCTTGAGCGCCTGGACGGTCCGGTTCACCAGGGGCTGGATGCCGGCGTTGCACGGGTTCAGGGTCGAGTGCCCATTGGCGACGCCCACGATCGGCTTGTCGAAATCGAAATCGGTGAAGCCCACCGCGCGCAGCATCGCGCGGTTGGGCGAGCGCGCGACGCCCTGGGTGATGAGTTTCGAGCGCCAGTTGTCGGCCATGGGGATGCTCCTTTCTTGTCGGCTTCAGGATTGCAAGCGGGAGGGCGAGAACGATAGCACCGGGGCCCGGCGCAGACAACTCGCAGGAGCGCCCCGGGCGCCCATAACTTGATAGACTTCGCATCCACATTTCGGAGAACCGCATGAATTCATCGGCGCGCGCGGCCGCCGCTCCCTCGATTACCGGTGAGGAGCATTGGACCACCAAGGACGGCGTGAGGCTGTTTCTTTGGCGAAAACCGAACGCGCTCGAACCCCGCAAGGGTACCGTGCTTTTCGTGCACGGCTCCTCCATGGCCTCGCAGCCGACCTTCGACCTCGCGGTGCCGGGGCGGCCCGACTCCTCGGTCATGGACTGGTTCGCCGCACGCGGCTTCGACACCTGGTGCGCCGACAGCGAAGGCTACGGCCGCTCCGACAAGCAGCGCCCGATCAACTGCGATATCGCCAATGGGGCCGAGGACCTCGCCGCCGGGGCCCACTATATCGCGAAGGCAGGCGGCGCCGAGCGGCTCCTGGTCTACGGGATTTCCTCCGGTGCGCTCAAGGCGGCGTTGTTTGCCCAGCGCCATCCGGAGCGCGTGGCGCGCCTGGCCCTGGACGCCTTCGTCTGGACCGGCGCGGGAAGTCCCACGCTCGCCGAAAGGAGAAAGAAGCTGCCCCAATTCACCGCCGGCAACCGCCGCCGAATCGACCGCGCTTTCGTGCACGGCATTTTCGAGCGCGACCATCCCGGCACGGCCGATCAGGCGACCATCGAAGCCTTCGCCGATGCGATTCTGGCACTGGACGATTCGGTGCCCACCGGAACCTATGTCGACATGTGCTCGAAGCTGCCGCTGGTCGACCCGGAGAGAATCGCAGCGCCCACTCTCATCATGCGCGGCCAATACGACGGCATCGCGGCGATCGAGGACCTGCTCGAATTCTTCCGTCGGCTGCCCAACCCGGACAAGCACTTTGCCGTCATGGCCGGGATCTCGCACGCGAGCTTCCAGGAAAAAAACTATCTCGGCGTCTACCACATCCTGCACGCGTTCTTCAGCCTCCCCGAGCCGGTGTATCGCGGCTAGAAACTGCGCAGGACAAATGCTCGTCCACCCCAATTTCGACCCGGTAGCGATCAGCCTGGGTCCGATCGCGGTCCGCTGGTATGGACTCATGTATCTGGCCGGCTTTGCGCTGTTTTTCTTTCTCGGGCGCTACCGCGCCCGGCGCGACCCGTGGCGCGGCGTGTCCCATGCCCTGATCGACGACTTGCTGTTCTTTGGCGTGATCGGGGTCATCCTCGGCGGCAGGCTCGGCTATGTGCTGTTCTACAAGCCCGGGTATTACGTCGCGCATCCGCTGGAGATCATCGCGGTGTGGCAGGGCGGGATGGCCTTCCACGGCGGCTTTCTCGGCGTTCTCGCCGCGCTGTGGTACGTTGCGCGCAAGCACGGCGTCGAGTGGCTGCGGCTGGCCGATTTCGTCGCGCCGCTGATTCCCTGCGGGCTCGCCGCCGGGCGGCTCGGGAACTTCATCAATGGCGAGCTCTACGGCCGCGCGAGCGACGTTCCCTGGGCAATGCTGTTCGCTCACGGGGGGCCGGTGCCGCGGCATCCCTCGCAGATCTACCAGTTCGCGCTGGAAGGCGTGCTGCTGTTCGCGCTGCTGTGGGTCTACTCGGCCAGACCGCGGCCAAGCGGGGCGGTCTCCGGGGCCTTCCTCATCGGCTACGGGGCGCTGCGATTCATCGCCGAGTACTTCCGCGAACCCGATGATTTTCTTGGCCTGCTCGCCCTCGGGATGTCGATGGGTCAGTGGCTGTCGCTGCCCATGCTGCTCCTGGGCGCAGGGCTGCTCGCGTACGCTTTGCGCAAGCGCTAAAATGGCTATGCGCCCGGGTTTCTGGGCCCAGAAACCCGGGCCAGGCTTCAATGCAGAACCGACACTCCGGAGGCCCGCCCATGGAGGGAATCGACGAAACACTTCGCATCAAGGCCCAGGCGCGGCTGAGCGAACTTCTGCTCGAGCATCGCGACCTGGATCTGGCCATCCACCGACTGGCAGACAATCCGCTGCACGATCAACTCGCGCTCCAGCGCATGAAGAAAAGGAAGCTGCTGCTCAAAGACCAGATTTCGCTTCTCGAGCGCCAGCTCGACCCGGACATACCGGCCTAGCGGCGCAGGCCCCGCGGCGCGGAGCCCCGGGGGCCGATCCGAACGGAACAACCCACCGAAGATGCCGTACCCAAGGGGCCTTTGGGGTAGGCGGCGCTCGTGCGCTTGCGGGCGCAGACGAGACGGGATGAATCGCGCCGCACGAATTGCGCCGGGCGCGTTTTGGAACGGATGACCGGCGCCATGGCAGCACACGAGGATCCGCTGAGCGAAGTTGAGCTGGGGCGCCTGGAAGACCTGCTCGGCTCCGACATCTTTCACGGCGAAGCGATGGCGCTCGACGAGCTGCAGGGATTCCTGTGCGCGATCCTGAGCGGCCCCGAGCTGGTCCCGCCCTCGCAATGGCTGCCGGCCGCGCTGGGCGAATCGCCCCACTACCGGAACAGCGAGCAGACGCAGGAGATACTGGGCCTCGTGATGCGCTTCTACAACCAGATCGCGCGCGCGCTCAGCGCCGGCGAGACGCCCGACTTTGTCCTCTACCGCCCGGATGAAGCGGCGGAATACGATTACGAGACTTGGTGCCGGGCGTATCTGGAAGGCGTGGATTTTTCCCCGGTGGCGTGGGAGGAGGCCGGCGACGCGGGCGAGATCGAGGAGTTGCTCTTTCCCATCGTGACACTGGCCGGGGAGCTTTCGGCGCAAACCCGCAGGCGGCTAAGGCGCGACGAGCTGCTGCAGTTGCTCGAGTCCTGCCGCGAGGAGCTCGCCGGCGTGGTGCAGGACATCCACCGCTACTGGCTCGCCTTGCGCGCCCGGCCGGCAGCGCTCGCGAGCAGCGACGCCAAGGTCGGCCGCAACGACCCGTGCCCCTGCGGCAGCGGAAAGAAATTCAAACACTGCTGCGGCGCCCCGGACCGGCTGCATTAGGCGAGCGCCCGCTCGAGCACTCGCGCGACGTGAATCGCCTGGCGCTGCGCGCCGTCGCGAATCTGGTGGCGGCAACTGGTGCCGTCGGCGACGACCAGCGTTTGCGCATCGGCCTTGCGCACCGCGGGCAGCAGCGCCTCTTCGGCCATGCGCATCGAAATCTCGTAGTGCTCTGCCTGGTAGCCGAAGCTGCCGGCCATGCCGCAGCAGGAGGCTTCGATCCGGTGCACTTCCAGTCCCGGCACCAGCGCAAGCACGCGCTCGACCGCCGGCATTCCCCCAAAAGCCTTTTGATGGCAGTGGCCGTGCAGCAGGGCTCGCCTGGGTCCAGTCCCCTTGAGGGCGAGTTCCAGCCGGCCGGCATTCGCCTCGGCGGCAAGAAATTCTTCGAACATCAAGGCGCCTTCCGCCAGCGCGTCGGCATCGGCGCCGGGAAACAGGGCCTTGAATTCGTCGCGCAACGTGTACAGGCACGCCGGTTCCAGGCCGATGACCGGAACGCCTCGCTCGATGAAAGGCGAGAGCGCCGCGAGCGTGCGGCGCGCTTCGGCTCTCGCTGCGCCGACCATGCCGGCTGACAGGAAGGTGCGGCCGCAGCACAGCGGCCGCGCGCGCGCGCCGTCTGAAGCCCGCGCGATGCGCACCGCGAAGCCGGCGGCCTCGAGCACGCGCAGCGCCGCGCGCGCGTTTTCGGGCTCGAAGTAGTTGTTGAAGCAATCGGGCATGAAGGCGACTTCGCGCTCAGGCTGTTGTCTCTCGCCGGCCCTCTCCAGGGTGCGCAAAAAAGTATCGCTGCGCCAGCGCGGCAGCGAACGCCTGGCAGACAGACCGAGCAGCCGCTCCCCGAGCCAAGCCAGTCCGGGAACGGCCTCGCGCAGATTGAACAGCCAGGGCAGTCGCGCCGCCAGCGGCGCGTAGCGTGGCAGGCAGGCGAAGAGCCTGTCCTTCGCCGAGTACCCATGGCGCGCGTGATAGTGGTGCAGGAACTCGATCTTCATCTTCGCCATGTCGACGCCAGTGGGACATTCGCGCTTGCAGCCCTTGCAGCTTACGCACAGGTCCATGGTCTCGAACATGGCCGCGGAGGTGAACGCCCCTGGGCCGAGTTGGCCCGAGAGCGCGAGCCGCAGGGTGTTGGCGCGCCCGCGCGTGAGGTGCTGCTCGTCGAGCGTGGCGCGAAACGACGGGCACATGGTCCCGGAATCGAACTTGCGGCAGTGGCCGTTGTTGTTGCACATCTCCACCGCGGCCGCAAAGCCGCGGCTTGCCGCGGCGTTCGTTGTCGGTCCGCGGCTTGCCGCGGCGTTCGTTGTCGGTCCGCGGCTTGCCGCGGCGCTCGTATTCGGTCCGCCCGCGCCGGCTGTGTCGCCGACCACCCATTGCGACCAGTCGAGCGCGGTTTCGATCGCCCCGATCGCGTATCCGGGCTTGTAGCGAAACAGGGTCCGGTCGTCCTGCTTCGGGGCGCGCACGATCTTGCCCGGGTTCATCAGCCCCTTCGGATCGAAAACATCCTTCACCTCGGCGAGCGCTGCCGTGAGCCGCGCGCCGATGATCGGCTCGATCCACTCCGAGCGCACCAGGCCGTCGCCGTGCTCGCCGGAGTATGCGGCCCCTTTGAAGCGGCGCACCAGCTCGCAGGCCTCCTCGGCGATGGCGCGCATTTTGCGCGCGCCGTCGGTCTTCATGTTCAGAATGGGCCGCACGTGCAGGGTGCCGACCGACGCGTGCGCATACCAGGTCCCTTCTGTGCCGTGCCTGGCGAATACCCGCGTGAGGCTCTCGGTGTACTCGGCCAGGTGCTCCAGGGGCACCGCGCAGTCCTCGATGAAGGACACCGGTTTCCCCTCGCCCTTCATCGACATCATGAGGTTGAGACCGGCTTTCCTCACCTCCCACACCTCGCGCGCGAGCCCGCCGTCGGTGATCTCGATCACGCTCCCCGGATGCCCCAGGTCGGCCATCAGCTCGGTAAGGCGCTTGAGCTTTTGCGCCTGCGCTTCGCGCGCCTCGCCGGCGAATTCCACCAGCAGAATCGCCTTGGGTTCGCCGCGGATGAACTTCTCCGTGACCGGACGAAAAGCCGGATTGGCGCGCGCCAGGCCGATCATGGTCGCATCGACCAGCTCGACCGCCGCCGGGCCAAGCCGCACGATATGCTGCGGCGCCTGCATCGCGCTGGAGAACGAATCGAAGTGGCACACGCCGAGCGCCTTGTGGGCGGGGAGCGGCGAGAGCTTGAGATGGATGCGCTGCGACCAGGCGAGGGTGCCCTCCGAGCCGACCAGAAGCTGCGCAAGGTTGTGCGGCGCGTCGGGCGTGACCATGTCCAGGT
>JACPRN010000018.1 GCA_016189945.1 Betaproteobacteria bacterium | reverse complement strand
GGCGAGAAGGACGGAGCTTCTTGCGCTCGCCGAGAAGATCACATACGGTGGGGGCGCTGACGAAACCAATTCTCCGGGCTCACTGCGCTTCGCCCGCGTCCCGCGGCCGTCCTGCGATGCGCGGCACGAACCGCGGCGTGCCAAGCATGTAGCGCCGATACTCGTCTCCAAACGCCTCCAGCGCATCGCGCTCTTCCCGGAGCGCCAGGCGCACGTACAGGAAAGTGAGGACCGGAAACATCGCGAGCGTGACCAGCGTCGGCCACTGCAGCAGGAAGCCCGCCATGATCAGCACGAAACCGACGTATTGCGGATGCCGGATCCGGGCGTAAGGCCCGTGCGTCGCAACGCGCCGGCAAAGCTGAGCGGTGTACAGCGCCAGCCATGCCCTCGCGAGCAGAATGAAGCCCGCCCCGATGAGGACCGCGGAGAGGAGGTGGAACGGTCCGAAATGCGGATTGGAGCGCCAGCCGAAAATCACTTCGAGCAAGTGACCGGAGTCGTGAGCGAAGAAGTCCACTTCGGGGAAGCGTGCGGCGAGCCAGCCGGAAAGAAAATAGATCGTGAGCGGAAAGCCGTACATTTCCGTGAAAAGGGCCACCAGGAACGCGGAAAACGCGCCGAAGGAGCGCCATTCAAGCCGAGTGCGCGGCTGGAAGAAACTGAACGCGAACATCACGAACACCAGGCTGTTGAGGAGCACCAACGACCACAGCCCGTAGGCGGGCACCTGCTCGGTCATGAGCCGGCCTCGTCGGCGCGCTTGTTCGCGGGAACGGGACTGCTTGCGGCGCGGGCGCGCGGCAAGAGCCGGGGAACGAAGCGCGGCGTCCGCTCCGCATAGCGCCGGTAGGCGTCGCCGAAACGCGCTTCCATGTCCGACTCCTCCCTGCGCGCGAGCCGCGCGTACATGACGGCGAGCACCGGGAACATGAACAGCGTGAGCAGCGTCGGCCACTGCAGCAAGAACGCGAGCAGGATGGCGATGAACGCCGCATACTGCGGGTGACGCACGAGCGCGTACGGCCCGCGCGTCGCCGGCCGCCCGGCACGCTGCGCGCGATACAGCACCAGCCAGGCGATGCCGAGAACAAGGAGCGCGGCGAGGACGACCAGGGCGCTTATGACATGCAGCGAGGACAGGTGGGGATCCCCGGGCAGGCCGAGTACTGTTTGCCAGAGGTGCCCGGCGTCGTGCGCGAAAAGATCCAGCTCCGGATAGCGGGTCTGCAGCCAGCCGGAGAGGAAATAGAGCGTGAGCGGAAAGCCGTACATCTCGGTAAACAGCGCGACGACGAACGCGGAGAAGGCGCCGAACGCGCGCCAGTCGCGTGCGGCCTTCGGGCGCGCGAAGCCGAAGGCGAAGGCGATGAACACGAACGAGCTGAGCGCTGCCGCCTGCCACAAGCCGTAGCCGTAACTGTGCGCGGTCACGGCGTTTGGCCTCGCGCGTCCTCGCGGTCCTTCGGCGCGCCGGGTGCCGCACTGCTGTCGGCCGCCGGCAGGTCGCGATCGGCGGCCCGCGGCGGATCCGGAGCGTGTCCTGCCTGACCGCCGTGCCTCCCATGCATGAACACATGCATCAGGGGACACGCGAGCAGGAGCAGAAACGGAAGGGCACCGAGCGCGTGCGCGCGGTGCTCGGCGATGAAGAAGAATGCGGAAACGCCGCCGAATACGAGCAGCGCGATTCCAGCGCGGCTGCGCAGGAAGGGCTTTCCCCGTTCCTTCAGGCTTTCGACCATGAACTTTTGCCTCTTCCGGCCGCGTGGTTTCGTGTCGCCATGGCGGTCACCTCCAATGAGCGGCAGCGATGCAGCGGTGCCCAGACCATGCGCCGGACGCGGAGACCTTGCAGACGGTCGGACAACATTGAAGCCGCTCCAAGGTCAAACATCCTCGCCGAAATCCTCGATCAGGTGGCACACGGCATGGCCGTCGGGAACTCGATTCGGCTTTTTCGCCCAGCATTTCGCGGCGCGCTCGAGGCGCCCCTGCAACTCGGCGAGATTGCGTATGCGCGCCGCGTTTTCCTCGATCCGGCGGTGAATGATTTCGCGCACGACCGGGCAGGGCGACTCGTTGGCTTCGCCCATCTCCAGGATCTTCGCGATCTCGGCCAAGGTGAACCCCAGGCTCTTGGCCCTGTGAATGAAACGCAGCCGGCGCACCGCCGCGGCATCAAAGCGCCGATAGCGGTTTTCCGGATCGCGCGCGGCCTGCAGCAGGCCCAGTTGATCGTAATAGCGCACGGCGTGGCCGCTCACGCCCGCGCGTTCGGCAAGCTCGTTGACTCTCATATCGGATCTCCTTGGTGTCCGGCGATTATATACCCACTATGGGTATTAGTCTATACCCGTGGGTGGTATGGGTTGGGCTGCCTGGATCGGCGTTGGCAAACAGCGCCTGGGTGAGGATGCGCAAAAACGACGTTGCCCCGCCGCGCGCGCCGCTCCGGCCGAGCGTCTTTGCTGCGCTCGGTTCGACTACCTCTGCTGCTCTATGGTCGGATCGCCCCCTTGCTCTTCGTCGTCCGCAAACGGCCGGGGCAGGCGCGCAAGCGCATCGGCGATCGAAGCGATATGCGAGGGCTCGTCGCGGGCGAAATCGGCTGCCAGCGCACGCAGGCGCGCGTTGCGCGATTCGGCATTTACCCGCTCGAAAAAAGCCTTGGCTTGCTTTTCCGCGCGCAGCGCGATCTCCAGCGCCAGGCGCGGCGTCATCATCCGGAAGATAAAAGCGCGCGCTTCGGGTGCGGGCGGTCCGCACTCGAGCCACGCGTACTCGTCCGGCGCGATGAACGGAATCTCGATGCCCAGGCTTTTCTCGGCCACGCGCGCTGCGTGCCCGGACTCGAATTCGGCTAGCCGGCCGAAGAGTTCGGCGAGCGAGTCGTTGCCGCAATCGGCCATGTGGCGGGCGAAGTCGCGGTAACGCGCTTCGGCCTCGTGCTCGATGGCAAGCGCGTACGCATACAGCGCGCCAAGCGAGCCGATTTGCATCTTCGCGCGCGTCTTGGGCGCTGCTGCTCGCCGGAGCGGGACGCTGATACCGCTACCCGCGTGGCGTTGCCCGCTAATCGAACGTGTTGCGTGCATCTCGTTCTCCACAATTTCAGCCCCAGGGTGGATCCTGCGGGCTTGCCGCGCCGGTTCGGGCGACGGGAGCGTCTGCAGAGACTCTCGGGTGACGAAACGACACTCCACGCCAGGTCTCACGCAACCGATGGGTTTGGCGACACCCGGCGTTCGCGCAGACCCTGTTCGACGACGCCGGCAGTTCGAAACTGCGCTCGCTCGTGCCGCGCGTCGGTCTTCGCCTCACCGGCGCTCGCCGTATCGAGGCCCTCCAGCACACTCTCCAGCACCATCAACGCATCCAGCGCGGCCGGGTAGCCGCCATAGATCGCAACCTGCAGCAACGTCTCGGTGAGCTCATCCAGGGTCGCGCCGTTCCTGATCGCCAGCTCGAAGACGATGCGCAGGGCGCTGGTGCGGCCCAACGCCGAAAGGATGCCGATGCTGCACAGCGAACGGCTCTTGCGGTCCAGCGCCCTGCGGCTCCAGGTGCGGCCGAAGACCACGGCGATGACCTCCTGCTCGAACGCCGGGTTCAGGGCGCGGAAACGCTCGGCGATGGCCTGAGCGCGCTCCGGGCCGAGCATAAGCGCGAGCTGTTCGATGCCTTGCTGGTAATGGTTCAGGTCGACCTCCCGGACGACGCCTTGCCGGTAATGATTCACCTCAATCTCCTCAGAAAATGGCGCGCTGCGCCTTTGGCTCGATCGCCGGTCTTGATCCTCAATCCTTCGTGCCGCGCCAATGTCAAGCGGCCACTCTCCTGGCGCGCCTGTCCGGCAGGTACGGGAACTATTGCAGACGAGATCAGGATCTTGCCGATCTCGGCCAGCGTGAAACCCAGGCTCTTCGCCCGGTGGATGAACCGCAGCCGGCGCAGCGCTGCGGTGTCGAAGCGCCGATGGCGGTTTTCCGGATCGCGCGCGGCCTGCAGCCGGCCCAGCCGATCGTAGTAGCGCACCGCGCGGCCGCTGACCTCATTTAGCTTCGTTCATGCTCTTTCGCGACTGCCGCCGGACCGCTTCCAAGGCAATCAGGTCAATTTCCACCGGAAGCTGCGCGGTGCGGCCTCGCCCGGCCGGAGGATGCGCAACTCGATCGCGCCGGGCCGCGGCGACATCGCCTTGAACTGCAGCACACCCTTGCGGTGGTGACCGCCGGCCGGATCTCCTTCCCAGCCAGCAGCCGGATATCGCCTGCCGGCCGCGTCGACCATGAACGCTATCCGCGCCAGGTCCTCGCTGAGATCGCCACTATGAGTCTCCAGCACGACCTCGAACCGCCACGTCGCCGCCGCAGGCGAAACATCGGCAGGCTTGACGCGCACGGTGACGCCGCCGGCTTGACTGCTTTGCTGCGGCAGCTCGGCGGCAACGGCACCCAGGCCATACAACACCACCGCACATAGAACAAGCCTTGGTAGGGAAAGAATTGATTTCAGGATACGGCTACGCATTTCGCATGCTCCTTGCTTGCTTGAACCACTTTGGAAGTGATGTAGAGAATTCCGGCGGCATTGAACGCCAGCCCGACCCAGAACAGCTCGACTTGGTACTGCGTTGCGAACGTGACCAGTCCCACGGCACCGATGATCGGCGCGACGTTGGCCACATAATGGGCGCAGCAGGACACCATCGCCGCCGTCGAGGCCGTACCCGAGGTCGCGAGCACGACGCCTTGCTCGCGCGCGCCCCGCACCAGCGCACGCAGATGAACGAACAGTCCCACCTGAACGCCGAACCCGCCGGCGAGCGCCAGCACGAAGTAGCGATACGCCAGAAACTGCTCGACGGTGAAATCCCATCCCGAGACGAGACTGAGCACCCCGAAGTAGATTCCGAGCAGGGCCCCCGAAGCGGCGATTGCCGCGAGGATCGCTTTGCCCACCCGGGTCGTCACGATGCCTCCGCGCCGGGATCGCGGCGTTTCGCGATGAATGCCTTCACAGTGCGTTCCATGATCAATTTCCAATCGGCGACCTTCATTTCCCTGCGGCAAATCGGATGGCGTTCATCGAAGTTCTTCGCCATGTTCGTTTCCATTCCACCACCCCGATGTAATCGCCCTGTAGTAATTTTGTACGCCGACGTAGCAGAAGGCGGGGCTTGATACATTGGGGTACAAATCCATGCCGACCAGACCAATGCGGAGCCCAGATGCGTTCAGCGCGCTCCGATCTGGGCGACGTCAGTCGCGTTCCCCCGCAAAGGCCATCAGAAGATGCAGCAGGCTGATGAACAGGTTGTAGATGTCGAGGTAAATCGCCATCGCCGCCATGACGTAATTGGTCTCCCCGCCGTTCACCACCCGGCTCACGTCGTAGAGGATGAAAAGCGAGAACACGAACACAGCCACCACGGAAATCGTGAGCGCGAGCGCAGGCACCTGGAAGAACAGGTTTGCGATCGATGCGATGACAAGCAGGATCAGGCCCACGAAGAGGAAATTGCCGAGGAAGCTGAAATCGCGCTTGGTGCGCGAGGCGATTCCTGCCATCGCAAACAGGACCAGGCCCGTTCCCCCGGCAGCCAGCCCGATCAACTGCGCGCCGTTGCGAAGACCGAGCGCAACCTGCAGCATGGGCCCCAGCCACCAGCCGGCGATGAAGGTGAAGGCGAGCAGAAGCAGGATACCGAGGCTGCTGTTGCGAAAGCGCGTGACGCCAAAGAGCAGCCCGATCATCACCGCCAGCATCACCAGGGGGCCGGCGATCGGAAACTGCCTCAGGAAAGCGAAATTGGTATTGACCCCGACCACCGCGCCGATCACCGTCGGCACCATCGATAGGGCGAGCAGCAGGTAGGTATTGCGCAGGACTCGGCCGTGCTCGAGCGCAAGCTCCTGCGCCGGCAGCGCTGTTAACGGAACGTACGACGTCAGCTTTTCGTTTTGCATGAGGATTCTCCTTTCCTGGGCGCGTCATTTTTCACGGTCCGATACGATATACCCTGGCCGGGTATTTGACAAAT
The DNA here is from genome assembly GCA_016189945.1 of Betaproteobacteria bacterium. Classification (GTDB taxonomy): domain Bacteria; phylum Pseudomonadota; class Gammaproteobacteria; order Burkholderiales; family SG8-39; genus JACQTO01. The sequence continues at coordinate 9,053 of JACPRN010000018.1, read as the reverse complement.
ACCCGCCGCGGGTATATCGTGCAGGCACTCGAACCTTGCCGCTCGATCCGTTGAGATCCCCCGGCTTCGGCGGCGGCGATTTTGTGGATTTGAATCACTGAACAGGGAGATGGGCGTCATGGAATGGTTATCGCAAAACTGGGTCTGGCTCGCCCTCGGCGTCGGCGTGTTGCTCTTCATGATGCGCCGCGGCGGCCAGGGAAGCCAGGGTAGCTGCTGCGGCGGACACGCCAAGAGCGACAAGCGCCCCCAGGACGAGGGGCGGGACCCGGCCAGCGCGGGCGGCAGCGCCGAACACCAGCACTAGCGAACTCCCCCACAAGCATCGATCCGTCGGGAAGCCCCGGGGTGATCGTTTGTCTGCTTGGCTGAGCGCACTGAAGGAGACCCGCGCGCGTGATTCCTGAAATCGGACATTTTTCCCTGATCCTCGCCCTGCTGATCGCGCTGGTGCAAGGCGTTTTCCCTCTGCTCGGTGCCACGCGCGGTAACCCGGTGTGGATGCTCATGGGACGCAGCGCCGCGCTGGGGCAGTTTCTGTTTCTCGCCATCGCTTTTGCCGCGCTCACGCACGCGTTCGTCAACAACGACTTTTCGGTCGCCTATGTCGCTTCGAACTCCAATTCGACCCTTCCCCTGCAATACCGCATCGCCGCCGTCTGGGGCGGGCACGAAGGCTCGATGCTGCTGTGGATGTTGATCTTCGCGGGCTGGTCGGTCGCGGTTACCTGGTTCAGCCGGCATCTGCCCGAGGAATTCGCCGCCCGCGTGCTGGGCGTGATGGGCCTGGTGGGCGCCGGTTTTCTCGCCTTTCTGCTGTTCACATCGAATCCGTTTCTGCGGCTTTTCCCGGCCCCGGCCGACGGGCGCGATCTCAATCCGCTGCTGCAGGATTTCGGCATGGTGCTTCATCCGCCAATGCTCTACATGGGCTATGTCGGGTTTTCGGTGGCCTTCGCTTTTGCCATTGCGGCGCTGTTGAGCGGCCGGCTCGACGCGGCGTGGGCGCGCTGGTCGCGTCCCTGGACCACCGTCGCCTGGGCGTTTCTCACCCTGGGAATCGCGCTGGGCAGCCTTTGGGCCTATTACGAATTGGGCTGGGGCGGATGGTGGTTCTGGGACCCGGTCGAGAACTCCTCCTTCATCCCCTGGCTGGTGGGCACCGCGTTGATTCATTCGCTGGCGGTGACCGAAGCGCGCGGCGTGCTCAAGGGCTGGACGGTGCTGCTTGCGATTTTCACCTTCTCCTTGAGCCTGCTCGGCACTTTTCTCGTTCGCTCGGGCGTACTCACCTCGGTGCACGCGTTTGCCACCGATCCCCTGCGCGGCGTCTTCGTGCTCGCATTGCTCGGCCTCGTCGTCGGCAGCGCGCTGCTGCTCTTCGCCTGGCGCGCGCAACGCGTCGGCCTGGGCGGGAGCTTCGAGCTGGTGTCGCGCGAGTCGATGCTGCTCGCAAACAATGTGGTGCTGGCGGCGGCGGCCGGCACGGTGCTGCTGGGGACCCTCTATCCGCTGGCGCTCGATGCGCTCGGAATCGGCAAGATCTCCGTGGGACCGCCTTATTTCGAGGCGGTATTCGTTCCGCTGATGGCGCCCGCCTTGTTTCTGCTCGGGATCGGCCAGATCGCGCGCTGGAAAAAAGCGAGCCTGCCCGATCTCGCGACGCGCCTGCGCTGGGCGTTCGCCGTCGCCGTGCTGGTCGCGCTGTTCGCGCCGTTTTCGCTCGGGTCCTGGAGCGCCGCGGTGAGCGGGGGACTGCTGCTCGCCGCATGGATCGTGACGAGCAGCGCGGCAAGCCTGTTCGAGCGGCTGCGCCGGCCGCGCGAATCCGGCGGCATCCTGGCGAGGCTCCGCGCCAGCTCGCGCAGCTACTACGGCATGCTGGTCGCGCATGTCGGTGTCGCCGTGTGCGTCGTCGGCATCACAGTGGTCCTCGGATACGGGACCGACCAGGACCTGCGCATGGAAATCGGCGACAGCGCCGAGGTCGGCGGCTACGTCTTCCGCCTGGAGCGCTTCGCCGAGGTCTCCGGTCCCAATTACACCGCGACGCGCGCCGAGGTGCGCGTCACCCGGGGAGGCCGTGACGTGGCGCTGATGTACCCGGAGAAACGGACCTATCGGACGCAGGAAAAACCGATGACCGAAGCGGCGATCGACTGGGGCTTTTTCCGCGACCTCTACGTGGCGCTCGGCGAGCCCCTCGACGCCAGGACTTGGCTGGTGCGCATTTTCCACAAGCCGTTTGTCGAGTGGATATGGGCGGGCTGGCTGCTGATGGCCCTCGGGGGTCTGCTCGCCGTCTGCGACCGGAGGTACCGCATCCCCGTGCGCCGGATGAACCTTGCGCCTTCGCCGGGAGGTCTGCTGGAGGCGGCAGAGGGCGCCGCGGCGCGCTGAAATTGCCGACCCCGCATTTCGCGCTTTCCGAACGAGGCTGATACACCATGCGAAAAAGAGTTGAAACGATGATCCTGGCGCTCGCCGCGCTCGCGCTCCTCGCCGCGGTTCCGGCGGCCGCATTCGCCAAGCAGGCCGTCCCTGCCGCGGCCGATCCGGTGCTGGAAAAACGCCTCATGACCCTCGCGGCAGGGCTGCGCTGCCTGGTGTGCCAGAATCAGTCGCTCGCCGATTCGCAGGCCGAACTCGCCTCTGATCTGCGAAACGAGATTCGCGAGCAGATGCGCCGGGGCGCGAGCGACCAGGACGTGATCGATTACCTGGTCGCGCGCTACGGCGACTTCGTGCTCTACCGGCCCCCCCTGAAAGCAACCACGCTCCTGCTGTGGTCCGGGCCGGCGATCCTGTTTCTCCTCGGGGTCATGCTGCTCGTGCGCACCGTGCTGCGTCGGCGCAGCCGCGCCGCCGAAGAGCCGATCAGCGAGGCCGCGCGCGCGCGCGCCAAAGCCCTGCTCGGGCCAGAGGGCGAAACGGAGCAAGCATGACCACATTTTCGATCATCGCCGCGGCGCTTGCGCTCATCGCATTGCTGACGGTGATATTGCCGATCTTCAAGAGCCCCCATCAACCGGGCTCAGGTGCCTCGCCGGGGGAGCTGAATGTCGCGGTCTACCGCGATCAGCTCGCGCAGATGGCCGAGGATCTGCGCGCCCGAAAGCTGAGCGACGATCAATACCGGAGCGCGCGCGAGGAAATCGAGCGCCGGCTCCTCGAAGACGTGCCCGATGCCAGCGCGGGCGGAGCGAGGCGGGGTTCGTTCGCAGCCCAGGCGCTGGCGATCGCGGTCGGTGTTGCGGTGCCGTTGCTGGCGGTGCCGATATACCTCGTGCTCGGCAGTCCGGCCCTGCTGTCGGCGCAGCCGGTGGCCGGCGCGCATGGCGCGGGTGCGCAGCAGATCGACGCCATGGTGGGGCGACTCGCCGCGCGCCTGGCAAAGCAACCGGACGACGGCCAGGGTTGGACCATGCTCGCGCGCTCGTATGCGGCTTTGGGTCGTTTCGGCGAGGCGAGCTCGGCATACGCCAAGGCAGTCTCGATAATCTCCGACCAGCCGCAGTTGCTCGCCGATTACGCCGATGCGCTGGCGATGGCGCGCGGCGGCCGCCTGCGGGGCGAACCGGAAGAACTGGTCGATCGCGCGCTGCGCATCGACCCGAACAACGTGAAGGCGCACGCGCTGGCCGGAAGCGTCGCTTACGAGAACAGGCAGTTCGCGCAGGCAGCGAGTCATTGGGAGCGGGTGCAGGGATTGATTCCCTCGGGTTCCGATTTTGCCGACACCATCCGGGCGAATATCGCCGAAGCGAGAGGCTTGGCCGGAGCGGCGGAGAACAAGCGTCCGCGCCTCCCCGCGCCATCCGCTGCCAGAGCCCCCTGAGGCCCGGTCCCGGCGAAGGGGGCGTGAAGCTGTTTGCCGTGACGGGGTAATGCGCTCCTCGCGCCGCGGGGCGTAACCGCCGCGCCCGTTCTGGGCAGCGGTTGATTCATCGATCGCTTTGGACCATCATCGGAGAAATGCCTTCCCCCGGAACACGCACTGCTGCTATGGTCACTCCCACCGACATGCTCACGGCAAACCGGTCGGCAGCGTCCGGCGCTGAAGCACGGGATCTTCGCTGATGGTTTGGCCGAAGTTGCGTCCAGCCTTCCTGCCGCGCGCCTGGTTGCTCCTTTGGCTCGCCACGGCGGCGCTGGCCGCGCCGGCGCTCGGCCAGATCCTCCTCGGCGAGGAGGCGAGATTCCGCGACGCACAGCAATGGTCGCGGGTGTTCGACGATCCGCTGCGCGACCGCTGGCAAAAACCGGCGCAAGTCATACGGGCTCTTGAGCTCAAGCCAGGCAGCCGCGTGGCCGATATCGGTTCGGCAACCGGTTATTTTGCCGTGCGGCTGGCGCGCGCGGTGCCAAAGGGCCGTGTGTTCGGGGTGGACATCGAGCCGGAAATGGTGCGCTTCCTCGCCGAGCGCGGCAAAAAGGAAGGGCTTGGCAATTTGACCTCGATCGCCGGCGCGCCAGACGATCCAAAGCTTCCGGAAGCGGTGGACGTGATGGTCCTGGTCGACGCCTATCACCATCTATCGGATCGGGTGGGCTATCTGAGCAAGCTTCGCCGCTACCTGAGGCCGGGCGGCCGGGTGGCGATCATCGATCATATCGACACGCCGGGGGGCACCTTGAGATCCAAGCGGATCGCCCCGCGCCGCATTAAGGACGAACTCAGGCGCGCGGGCTATGTAGTCTGGCGGGAGCACGCGTTCCTGCCGATGCAGTATTTCGTGATTTTCAAACCGGCGCCGCGCAAGCGCGCGCGTGAAATTGAATAAGGGCATCCCGCCGTTGCCGGACACGCTCGGGGCGTGGACAGTCGAACAAGAAAACATTTGATGCCGGCAAACCGCTGAGCCGGCGCGCCGAAAACGGGCACCGCCGGCCCAGGGGCTGCGGAATAGCGCAGAATACGGGGCGTTTACACATTGGGGGGGCGACCTAACGGAGATGACGATGATTCGAGCCTTCAGGTTCTTCATTGCGATGGCGGCGCTCGCGGCGCTCGTCGGCTGCGCCGCCGATACCGGGATCCGGGGTTTCTGGACCTTGCGCGACACCGATTTCAGGAAGCTGAAACCGGGAATGAACAAGGCCAACGTGGTGGCCCTTGTCGGCAGACCGCAAGCCGCGGTGACCTTTGCCCGGTTGGGCGAAGAGGTGTGGGACTACAGCTATCTGGATTATCAGGTACACATGAGGGCATATGTGTATTTCGATACCAAGGGGCTTTTTACGCGCCACATCGAATCGTACGACCAGGACTACTACAGCACGGTGGCCGAGTAACCCCCCCGATTGCCGTTGAAGCAGCGCAGGCGACAGCCCGCTCGGCGCGTCTTGCAAGCGACTGAGTAGCCTTATTTAAACTGCGCGGCGTATTTGGCGAGGATCTCTCCGACCTTCTGCATGATCTCGGCTCTCATCTGGAGCTGAAGCTTTTCATTGCCCGGGGGCAGGACGGGGATCAGACCTGCGCTTGCGCCCGTCATTCGCTGGCAGGCGTTCATCATTTTCATCATGCCGTGCCCGCAGGCGCGGGTCCGCAGCCTGCCGCAGCCGCCGCCCTTAGGGCATGTTCACCCAGAACCCGACACCTGCGCCGAGCCTCTTGTTCATGCTCGAAAAGTCAAGGTAACCCTGGCTTCTGATGTAGTTCATCATTTCGCTGCCGCCGGTGTCGAGCGAGGGCGCGTAGAAGTACCACCTGTTCGCCTCGCTGTCCCAGGCCCACAGCGACTGGAAATTTTGCGTCGCTTCGCCGGCCGCGGGCGGGGTCGAATCGAAATCAGCTTTCAGTTGCCGCGGATGCATCGCCATCCCCGTCGCGACGAGGTTCCAGCCCCTCATCATGTTGGCGCGGGTCAGCACGAATGCATCGCCGCCCGAGGGCCCCGCCGCCGGCGCGGGCGGTGACCCAAACGGATCGCCGCCGATCGAAAATCCCGCAACGGCGTTGAGCCAATAGCCTTCGCCCGGCTCGATGCTCGCGAGCACGCCGTAGCCCTTGCTCGCGGCGTAATCGGCGAGCGCCGCGGCCTCGAGCGAGGGCGCGTAGAACAGCCATTGCGCAGCCGCCGCATCCCATTTCCAGACGGTGAGCACGTTCGCGGTGACGCCGGTCACCGGAGCCGCGGGGGTGCCGAAGGTCGCCGCGACGTCGATCGCAGCCGTACCGGTATTGCCGGCGAGATTCCATCCCGGTCGAAATAGCCGCTGTCCGGCGACACCCACCTGGCCCATGCCGCCGCTCGCACCCATCATGCCGGCCCCGCCGTTTGCGCCCATCATGCCGGACTGGCTCATCTGACCGCCTTGGCTCATGGCGGCAGACTGTCCCATGCCGCCGCTTGCGCCCATGGCGCCGCCCATCGCGTGGACCAGCGCCGGGCTCGCCGACAGGGACAGAATAAGCGCGCCGAGCGACAGTGCTCCGATGCGTATCATGTTGTTCTAGCTCCCTGAGTGGGAAAAAAACTCCAACGGGCGTATTCTATTCGCCCCTGTCTCACCTCCAGATTACATTTTGTATCGCGGTGTTACATGACCGTGGTGGCCCTCTGAATCCGCAGCCCATGGCCACAGTGATGCCGGTTCGCATTGCCTGCGCGCCGCGAATCCCTAATGACATTTCGGAGGTCGGTCTAAACTGATCGAGCGCCAGCAGGAGGGAGACCTTCTTTCTCTTAAGACAATCGCCTCGGGTGAATGTTCATGCCTGGCGTAGTCTCGTTTCCTTGCACGGGCTTTTCGGTTTCCTCCGATCACGATAAGCCTCACGCGATAGCGCGAGCCCGACAAGGCGAGAAGGCTACTGTTTTCCCGTATCGACACGGCCTACCTTCTTGCTTCCAACTGCGCTACGGTTAGCGCGCCACCGACATTCTCAGCGCGGAAATCGATCTTGTCTCCCGGCTTGATCTGTTCGAGCATCGCCGGGTCCTTCACGCGAAACACCATGGTCATCGCAGGCATGTCGAGGTTGCGGAGAGGGCCGTGCTTGATCGTGATCTTGCCGGCTTCCTTGTCGACCTTGCGCACTTCGCCTTCAGCCAGCGTACTCGGCGCGGCGGCGCGCCGGGAATCGCTATCGCCGTTACTCTGCGCGAAAGCGACGCCGGAGAACGCCACGGCTGCAATAGCAATGACTAGAACTTTCATGTGTATCTCCATGATTGGAAATTCATCAACGCACATCCTCCACCAACATCGGGATACGCATCGTATTCACCTTACCCGCGTTCAGCATCGGAGTACCCGCCGTTACCCATGCCGTAGCCCCCCTGAGCCGCCACCGGGGAGTGCAGGTCACCGGCCGCGGTCGCAAGGCAGATCATCACGTGCCTACCTTGAACTTTCCGACCATCCCCGCTTCGAGGTGCCCTGGAACCGTACAAGCGAACTGCACGGTTCCCGCGCGGGCGAATTGCCAGACTATTTCGCGCGTTTCGCCGGGGCGCACGTACGCCATGTGGGGCTCGTCGTGCTCCATTTCCGGGTGCTTGCGCATGAGCTCGGCGTGTTCCTTAAGCGCCTTCAACGATCCGAGCACCAATTCGTGATCGAGTTTTCCGGAGTTCTTCACTACCAGGCGAACGGTCTCGCCGCGTTTCACGTTGATCTCCGAAGGACTGTAGCGCATGGTGTCGCTCCCTGCGATCGCGATTGTGCGCGTCACCTTTTTCGGATCGCCCGGCTTGCCGATGGCAGCCCCGTGGCCGGCATCGGCGGCGCCAAATCCCGGTGCGAGCGCAACGGCGGCGATGATTGCGGTGATGATGCTTGCTTTCTTCATAGAAGCTCCTTTCAGTTAGAGTGTGTGGCGCTGCTTAATCATGGGTGCCGTGCCCGCGTTATGGCTTCGACGGCGAAGGTTGCACCGCGTCGCGTGGCGCATCGGCAGATCGCGCCGGCGTGTGCACCATGCCGCCGCGCATCGCGCCGTGGCCCCCGGGGCGCGCGACAGTTTCATTGCTGTCGGGCCATGGCTCGATCGGCTCTTCTTGGTACGGCCTGTAGCCGGCAAACGACGAGTCATATTTCAAAGCCGCGGCTGAGGCGTTCTTGTCGCCTGGGGTTCCGCGTTGCTGTGCAACTACAGGCACGGTGATGAACACCGCGACGCAGTACAACGGTAATACGAGCTTGATGGACATCATGATCCTCGTCCGCACCGCGCATAAAACGCGCGTACACACGTCGGACGCGCAGCAGCGCGCCCACTCAACGCTTCAGAACGGAATCAGAGACGGGGTGGTCGCCGCGGCTGCTCTGGAAAGAACAGCGCGGACGGCAGTGGGATGAGGGGTTCGAACGCTTGAATCGCCGATGCGCCGAATACCATCGAGGTGAACGGAATAGCGGACAGCAAGTGCTGGCAGGACAGGTGCGTTGAATTAGTGTCTCCCCCGCCCTCGTGGCCGGCATGCTCGCGAGGCGTGCTTGCGTCGTGATTGGCGCCGATCTCCACAAAGGTCGTTTGCTGGGAATGGTCGGACGGCCCGCACTGCAGCGAATTCACCACTGCCGCCATCCCGTGCAACGGAAGGATCAGCAGCAGCGCAAGCAGTACGATTTGGCGGAATGGCCGGGGCATGCGGTGCAGTATTAACGGATCGATGCCACATCATGAGAGTGCTGATCGCCAGCGTCGTGATCCTGAGCGGCTGCCGAAGCGTCCTGGTGGTACGCATCGCCGCAGAAAAGCGCGTGCGCCGGCGCGGCCACGCTTTGCAGCGGCAGGCAGGCAAACAGCAGGAAGAGCACGAATTTTCGGATTTGGCTCGGCACGCGGGCGCGAATTTAGCAGCACATTGACCGCATCGCAAAAGAAAAGTTCAAAAGCGGAACCCCGCACCCCGAGGGGGAGCCCAGTTGCATAATTCACACCCTACGGCTATCTGATGTCGATGATCAGGTAATCGTCGCCGTCATAGGCGAGTTGGAACTCGACTTTTTGCATCGGCTGCAGATTGGACAGTTGCCGCTTATCCTTGACGGGGAAACCCATCGTCATGGGCGACATGTTCAGTGCCGGCACGGCCCCG
>JACPRN010000245.1 GCA_016189945.1 Betaproteobacteria bacterium | reverse complement strand
GAGCCGGGTGAGGATGAACCCGAACAGCAGCATGGCGATCGTGAGCAGGGTGACCGGCTTCCAGGCCCACCCGCCCTTGATTCTTTCGCGCCAGATCAGGCCGCGGATCGCGAGGATCGCGCCGAACAGGAGAAGGATCCGGCCCAGGGCAGTCGGGAAATAACCCGGCCCCATCCGCTTCGCGTAGCCCATCGGGTAATCGCTCGCGATGGCGAGGGCCGCAACGCCGATTGCGATCAGCAGCAGTCCGCCGAGAAGATCCTTGTTGTTGAGAAAATCGAATTTCATGCAGGATTCTCCCGCCGCGGATCGGGAATCAACTCTACACCCGGTGCCGATCTCGGGTATATTCGCGCCAAGAATTTCTTTAAGGGAGCGAGATCGAATGGACCTCAAAGCGTTCGTTGCCAAGCTGGACAAGGCCCGTGACCTGGTCAGGATCAAGCGGCCGGTGTCGACTAAATACGAGATCGCCGCGATCATCGACCTGGTGGACAAGACCACGGGCCAGGCGGTGTTGTTCGAGCGCGTGCGCGGCTACGGCACGCCCGTCATCGGCAACCTTTTGTCCCACAGGCGGCGGTTCGCCCTGGCGCTGGGGGTAGCGGAAGACGCTTTGCGCAAGGAGTACTCGAAAAGGGTGAAACGCCGCATCAAGCCCAAGCTCGTCGCGCGCGGTCCGCTGATGGAAACGATCGTCGAGCGCGACGTCAACATCTTGAAGGAGGTTCCCGTTCTGACCTACCGCGAAAGGGACGCAAGTCCGTATTTTTCCTCCGCGGTGACGGTCGCCCGCGACCCGGTGACCGGCGCGACCGGAATGGGGATCTACCGGATCCAGGTCAGGGGACGCAACGAGGTGAGCTTGAATTTCCAGAATCCGCCGCTGACCGATTTCCTGCGCACGGCGGAGGCGATGGGGAAGGAACTGGAAGTCGCGATCGTCGTCGGCTTGGATCCGCTCACCTTTGTCGCGTCGGTGTTTCCGGTTCCGCCCGGGACGGACCGGTTCGACGTCGCCGGCGGATTACACGGCAAGGCGGTCGAGCTGGTGAAATGCAGGACCATCGGCGTTCTCGTTCCGGCGGGCGCGGAATTCGTCCTCGAAGGCAGAGTGAAGCCGGGCCTGAGGGTGCACGAAGGGCCGTTCGGCGAATCCGGAGGCACTTATCACGAGGGAAGAAATCCGGTCGCCACAATCACCGCCATCATGCACAGGAAGAAGCCGATCTATCAGGCGCTTCTGTCCTACTCGGGGGAAGATACGACGCTGCTCGGCTTGTTGCTGGAAGTGACCCTGTTCGAATCTCTGCGCGCCGAGCACCCGGGAATCATTTCGGTCGCACTGGACAAGTTCAACCGGTCCAACTTGATCGTGCGCATGCGCAAGAAAGACAACGGCGAGCCGAGAAAGGTGCTGAAACAGGTGCTCACCAGCGCTCCCATCGTGAAGACGGCGATGGTGGTCGACGAGGACATCGATCCCGATGACCCCTGTGCGCTCGGCTTCGCCATGGGCACGCGCTTTCAGCCCAAGCGGGGCACGGTCGTGATCGATGAAACGCGCTCGAGCTCCCTCGACCCCTCGGCAGTTTCGACCAAATCCGGACGCGTCTCCTCGAAGCTCGGGATCGACGCAACGCGACCCCTGGCGGCGCCCAAGGAGAAGTTCGAAATGGTGCGCATGTCCAAGAAGATGAAAGCCTTCGCCAAGGCGTTCGAAAAGCAACTGAAGGTGGAAGCGGCGCGGGCGCGTCTGCACGGCAGCGTGCGGCGCTACGATCGGCCGCTCGATCCAGTGATCGACCCGGCCGAGTGGGACGCGAACCGCTGATCGCACCGGGATTCAGGCTCGTCACTGCGGACGAGCGGCTGAGGCGAGCGCCGCGTTTGCAAGTGGTCTGGTAGCCGGATATCGCGTTTCGGGAGTTCCGCGTCGCCGCGGCGGTCTTTCGCAGTCGCAGCGGGCGTCGCGTACAATGCGGCCCTTTTGCAGCGCAATGGCATGATCCGCCTCTCCCAAGTCACGCTTCAACGCGGCACCAAGGTGCTGCTCGAGGGCGCCGATGTCACGCTCAACCCGGGCGAGAGAATCGGCCTGATCGGCGCCAACGGGTCGGGAAAATCGAGCCTGTTCGCGCTTCTGCGCGGCGAGCTGCACGCCGACCGCGGCGAAGTGGACTTTCCTGCGCGCTGGCGCATCGCGCACGTGGCGCAGGAAACGCCGGCGCTCGAGCGAACGGCCCTTGAGTACGCGATTGACGGCGACACCGCGTTGCGCCGGCTCGAAGCGGCGCTCGCCCGAGCCGAAGCCGCGAACGACGGCCACCGAATCGGCGAAATCCACGCGGCGATGGGCGACGCGAACGCCTACACCGTGCGCGCCCGCGCCGAGGGGCTCCTGCGCGGCCTCGGTTTTTCGCACCGGCAGATGGCCGAAGCCGTGGCGAGCTTCTCCGGCGGCTGGCGCATGCGGCTCAACCTCGCCCAGGCCTTGATGTGCCCGTCGGACCTGCTGCTGCTCGATGAGCCGACCAATCACCTCGATCTGGACGCGATCATCTGGCTCGAGGACTGGCTGAAGCGCTACGCGGGCACGCTCATTGTCGTTTCCCACGACCGCGATTTTCTCGACGGCGTGGTCGATGTGATCGTGCACATCGATGCAAGAAAGCTCAAGCGCTATGCGGGCAACTACTCCGGCTTCGAGCGCCAGCGCGCCGCGGCGGTGGTGCTTGCCGCTGCGATGATCGAAAAGCAGGCGCGCGAGCGCGCACACCTGGAGTCGTTTATCAACCGCTTCCGCGCCAAGGCGACCAAGGCGAAACAGGCGCAAAGCCGCATGAAAATGCTGGCGAAAATGGAGGAACTGGCGCCGCTGCACGTCTCGGCGCCCTTCGCGTTTGAATTCCGCGAGCCGCTGCAAGCGCCCAATTCCTTGCTGGTGCTGGAAGATGTCGATGCAGGCTACCGGACCGAAGGGTCGGACGACAAGGTGATCGTGAGCGGCGTGCGGATGTCGCTGCAGAGCGGCCAGCGCTATGGGCTCCTGGGGATTAACGGCGCGGGAAAGACGACCCTGATCAAGACCATCGCCGGGGAACTGCCTCCGCTGGCCGGCAAGGCGAACTTCAACAAGGGGCTTGCGGTCGGCTATTTTGCCCAGCACCAGGTCGAGATGCTGCGCCATGACGAGTCGCCGCTGTGGCACTTGGCGCGCATCGCGCCGCCCGACATCCGCGAACAGGAACTGCGCAATTTCCTCGGCGGATTCAATTTTCCCGGCGACATGGCCACCGGCTCGATCGCCGACCTTTCCGGCGGCGAGAAGGCGCGGCTCGCGCTGGCGCTGATCGTCTGGCAGCGCCCCAATCTGCTCCTGCTGGACGAGCCCACCAACCACTTGGATCTCGAAACGCGCGAGGCGCTCACCGTGGCGCTGGCACAGTTCGAGGGCACTCTGGTCCTCGTGTCGCACGACCGGCATCTGCTGCGCGCCGCCACCGAGGAATTCCTGATCGTCGCCGAGGGCAGACTGCAGCCATTCGAGGGCGATCTCGACGATTACCGCGACTGGCTGTTCCGGACCAAACTCGCGCCGGCGAACGGGGCGGCCCTCGCCGGCGCTTCCGCCGATCGCGCAGAGCCGAGGGTCGACCGGCGCGAACAGCGGCGCAGGGATGCCGAGGAGCGCCAGCGCCAATCGGCGGCGCGAAAGCCGCTCGAATCGCGCATCAAGCGGATCGAGGAGCAACTCGCAAAGCTCGGCGCGCAAAAAGCAGCGATCGACACGCGGCTTTCCGACTCGGCGATCTACGCCGAGGAGAACAAGGAAGCGCTCAAAGCCCTGATCCTCGAGCAGGCCTACCTCGCCCGGGAGCTCGCGAGAATCGAGGGCGAATGGCTGGAGCTGCAGGAGCTGCTGGAGCAGGCGTGAGGGCGCCTATCCGCCGCTCAGCGCCTGGAAAATGAACACCTCGTCCGAATTGGCGAGCGGCACCCCGAGCGCGCGCACCTCGTTGCGGTTGACGTAGATGCGGATATGGCGCCGGATCGCGTCCTGCTCGTCGATCATGCGAAAGCGAATGCCGGGGTAGCGCCGGTCGAGATCCTCGAGCACTTCGGCCAGGGTCGCGCCCGCCGCTTCGACCTCCGCTCGTTCGCCGCAATAGGAGCGCAGCGGGGTCGGGATGAGGACCTTCATCGCCCGAGTTCGGCCGCTTCCACGGCGTACACATGCGGCAGATGCTGAGCGATGCGCCTCCAGCTTCGGCCTTCGTTCGTGCTCGCCCAGACTTCTCCGCAGGTGGTACCGAAATAGAGGCCCACCGGCTCATGCGCGTCCGCCGTCATCGCCTGGCGCTTGACCGTGAACCAGCCCTGGCTGCGCGGGAGGCCCGCGTCCAGCCGCTGCCAGCTCTTGCCCGCGTTGCGCGTGATATAGGCGGCGGGCTTGCCCTCCGGGCTGGTGCGCGGCCATACCGTCGAGCCGTCCATCGGGAACACCCACACCGTATCCGGGTCGCGCGGGTGCAGGACCATGGGAAAACCGATGTCGCCCACCTTCTTCGGCATGCTGGTCCCGATCCGCACCCATTTGCCCGCAGGCCGCTGCATGCGGTAGATGCCGCAATGGTTCTGCTGGTACAGCACATCGGGCGCGAGCGGATGCAGCCGCACGCAATGCGGATCGTGCCCGTATTCGGGGTAGGGATCCGGCCGAAAATCGGCGCGGCACCCGGCGTTGAGCGGCCTCCAGTCCGCGCCTTCATCGAGGCTTTCGAACACGCCGCCGCTCGACATGCCGATGTAGAGGTGGCGGGCGTCGCGGGGATCGACCAGGATCGAGTGCAGTTTGGGGCCGTCGGGCGTGCCGTCCTGCTCGCCGCCGGTCCACTGCGAATATAGGGGATGCTCGCTGAAGCCCGATACCGGCGCCCAGGTATCGCCGCCGTCCTCGCTGCGGAACAGCCCCTGCGGCGAGGTGCCCGCGTACCACACCTCGGGCTCGCTCGCGTGTCCGGGCGTGAGCCAGAACACGTGATCGACAACCCGCCCCTTTGCTCCCTCGGGCGCCTTGGGGAAGGCGGGCGGCTTGGCCGCCTCCTTCCAGCTCTTGCCGAAGTCGGTCGAGCGAAAGACGCTCGGTCCCAGGTGCCCGGTGCGCGCCGTGAGCAGCAGCGTGCGGCGATCGCGGGGATCGAGGATGAGATGGTGCACCATGTGGCCGAAAAACATCGGTCCGGAGACCTTCCAGGCGCGTCGCGACTTGTCCGTCTTGAGGACAAATGCGCCCTTGTGGGTGCCGATGAGCAGCGCGACGGTGCCGGTCGCGGCGGCTGGCGGTTTGGTTCTGGCTTGGGGTTTGGTCGTCATGGCGCAAATCCGTCGAGTCGGTTTGGAAAGGTTGTTCCAGGCATCGCATCCGCGCCTGCGCTGCACGCCGATCCGCGCGGATTCGGCCAAAAATAGACTCCGGCGCTTCGGAATGGTTTCCCGGTCCGAAGCGTTTACGCCTGGTTATCCCATGAAGCTGGCTGTTCCTGGGACCGGTAGAACTCCTGCAGGAGGAATCCATGATGAGGAAGGCTCTAGCATTCGTTATCGCCGGCGCGCTTGCCCTGGCGAGCGTGGCGGCCGCTGCCCAGGCCCCGACGCGAATCCGCGGCACGGTCACCGGCCTCGATGGCAACGTGCTCTCGCTCAAATCGCGCGACGGCAAGGATCTGAAGGTCAAGCTGGCCGACAACGTGACGGTATCTGCAGCCAAGTCCGTTGCCCTGGCCGATATCAAGCCGGGCGATTTTGTCGGCCCGGCATCGAGGCCGGGGCCCGACGGCAAGCTGGTGGCGATTTCGCTGCAGGTATTTCCCGCGGCGCTGCGCGGCGTGGTTCCCGAAGGCCACACCCCCTGGGATCTCGAACCCGGGTCGATGATGACCAATGCCATTGTCGCGACCGTGGCCCAAGCCCCCAACGGGCGCGAGCTGAAGCTCGAATACAAAGGCGGCACGCAGACCGTCGTCGTGCCCGCAGGCGTGCCGGTGTTCACCACCGTCCCGGGCGACCGATCGCTGCTCGTTCCCGGCGCCACCATCTTCACCATCGCGCGCCCGGGTCCGGACGGCGCGCTTTCGAGCGCACGCATCTCCGTCAGCAAGGACGGCGTCCGTCCCGCGAATTAGAGAAGACCTGGGGGACAAGGCCGCGTAGCCTCTCCCGGGTTTCCCCGTGCTAGAGTTGCGGTCTTTTTGACCCGGCTCGAAAGCACCCCTTGAGCGATTCGCACGCCAGCGCCGCAGCCGTCCCGCACCAGTCCTTCGCCGCGCTGCGCCACTCGGGCTTTCGCGCGTTCTTCATCACCAGCGCGCTGTCGATGATGGCCGACAGCATCGAGCACGTCATCAGCTACTGGATGATGTTCGAGAAATTCCACTCGCCCGCGCTGGGCGGGTTCGCCGTGCTTTCGCACTGGCTGCCGTTTCTGCTCTTCTCGGTGCATTCGGGGGCGCTCGCCGACCGTTTCGACCCGCGGCGGATCATCCAGCTTGGGATGCTGCTCTTCATGGCGGTGTCGCTCGGGTGGGGCCTGCTGTTTCTCAGCGATTCGCTCGAAATGTGGCATGCGGTAGTGCTGCTCGTCGTGCACGGATTCGCCGGCGTGCTGTGGAACCCGGCCAGCCAGATGCTCATTCACGATATCGTCGGCGCGGCGCAATTGCAAAGCGCTGTGCGCCTGACCGCGACCTCGCGCTGGCTCGGCTTGCTGATGGGACCTGCCGTGGGCGGCGGGATGTTGCTCGTGCTCGGGCCGGCGCACGGGATCCTTTTCAACGTGCTGATCTATCTGCCGCTGGTGGCGTGGCTCTGGCGGGCCCCCTATGGGCCGCGGTTTCGCACGGGCGAGGCGGCGCCGGCGCGCGCCGTTCGCGGTCTTGCCGACATCGTGTCGACCATACGCGACATTTCCGGCAATCGCACGATCGCGTCGATGATCGTCCTGGGCGGACTTGCATCGCTCATTGTCGGCAATTCCTACCAGGCGCAGATGCCCGAATTCGCGCACGATCTCGGCCACGGCGACGCGGGCATTTTCTACAGCATGCTGCTCGCCGCCGACGCCGCCGGCGCCTTTGTCGCGGGTGTGGTGCTCGAGAGCCGCGGCCTGCTCCCCGCCCGGCCGCGCACCGCGTTCGTCCTCGCCATGCTCTGGTGCTGCGCTCTGGTGGGATTTGCCGCTTCGAGCTCCTATGCGCTTGCGCTCGCGCTGCTGTTTGCGGCCGGTTTTCTGGAACTTTCCTTCAACGCCATGGCGCAGACGCTGGTGCAACTGGACGCGCCCGCGCCCATTCGCGGCCGGGTAATCGGGCTCTTTCTCATGTCGAACCTCGGCCTGCGCGCTTTCAGCGGCATCACCGTCGGCATCGGCGGGAGCCTCATCGGCATCCACTGGTCGCTTGCGCTCTCGGCCGCTGCGCTGCTTGCGCTGACTGTCGCGATGCTCGCGTTCACTGCGCGCGGCGCGGCGAAGCGGCAGTAACAAGCCCTCAGGGTTCGCGGCGCCGGCATGAACGCGCGCGGCGCCTTCTCTAATCTATTGATCTTTACCAAACTGCGTGACAACGGTAATTACGGGCGCTGTCATTCCCGCGTGGTAAGCATGCCCCCGCGGAAGCGGGGGCGGGAATCCAGAGTAGTTCAG
>JACPRN010000250.1 GCA_016189945.1 Betaproteobacteria bacterium | reverse complement strand
GGCCCAGTTGATGTAGTTGTCGCGCCCGCCGGGAACTCCCCCCTCGGTCCAGGGCGTGCACCCGGCGGCAAAGAGCATGGGAATGTTCTCGCGGGAGGCGTTGAACAGCCCGCAAAGCGCGTTTGCCGTGCCGAGGCCCACGTGGACCATGACCGCCTGCACCCGGCCCGTGAGCATGGTGTACCCGTAGGCCATGCTGACCGCAACGTTCTCGTGCGGCACCAACACCGGCCGCGGCACGCGCGCGCCGCTGTGCTTGGCTGCGGCGTACGCCTCGATGATCGGTGAAAAATCGGACCCGGCCGTGGCGAACAGATAGTCGATGTCCCGCAGCGCGAGCAGCTCCAGGTACGCCCCGGCGACAGTCTGTGAACTGAGGTCGCGTTTCATTGAAACAATCTCCACGGCGCTTTGAAGCGGCTGGTCATCTCCTCTTCTCCCCTTCGCATTCGGATCGCGCGCCATCATGTATTCGATCCGCAGGCAAGTCAACTTGCCGCGCGCCGGTTAAGATTGAATCAATGGCAAAGTCGATATCGAGCAGGCGCTGGTTGCACAGGCACGTCAGCGATCCGTACGTCCGCAACGCGCAGCAGGACGGATACCGCTCGCGCGCCGCCTACAAGCTGCTCGAAATCGACGCCAGGGACCGGCTGCTCGCGCCGGGCCAGATCGTGGTCGACCTGGGAGCTGCGCCAGGATCCTGGTCGCAGGTGATTGCGGCTCGCGTTCAGCCGGGGGGGCGGGTGATCGCGGTCGATTTGCTCGATTTCGAACCGATCCCGGGGGTGGAATTCGTGCGCGGGGACTTTCGCGAGGCCGAGACGCTGGCGCGCATCGACCGCATTCTGCGGCCAGGCGAGGCCGACCTTGTGGTTTCCGACCTGGCCCCCAACCTAAGCGGTGTGGCGGCAAGCGACCAGTCGCGCTCGCTGGAACTGTGTGAATTGGTGCTCGAATTTGCCCGTTCGCGGCTGAAACCCCAGGGCGCGCTTCTGGTCAAAACCTTCCAGGGCGCAGGGTATGGCGAATTTCTGGCGCTGATGCGGCGCACTTTCGCGTCGGTCGCCTCGCGCAAGCCGGAGGCCTCGCGCGACCGCTCGGCGGAGATGTATTTGCTCGGAAAACGGATCAAAAGCCGGCATTCCTGAAGCCTTTTCTCGCGCCCGCAGCGCCCGATTAGATTAGAATGACGCATTGGCGGCTTGGGCCGCAGAGGAAAGCGATTGAACAATCTTTTCAAGAACCTAGTGATTTGGCTGGTGATCGGCCTGGTGCTGATGACCGTGTTCAACCAGTTCAACACGCGCCAGTCGATCCAGGCGCCGATGGAGTATTCCCAGTTCATCGACGAGGTGAAGGCGGGGCGCATCGAAAAGGTGCTGATCGAGGGCCGCATCATCAAGGCGACGACCAACGACAAGAAACGGGTGACGGTCTACTCGCCCGGGGACATCTGGCTCGTGTCCGATCTGCTCAAGTACGGGGTCAAGATCGAAGCGAAGCCCGAGGAAGAGCCCTCCCTCCTGATGAACATCTTCGTGTCCTGGTTCCCGATGCTGCTCCTGATCGGCGTGTGGGTGTTCTTCATGCGCCAGATGCAGGGCGGGGGCCGCGGCGGCGCGTTCTCCTTCGGCAAGTCGCGCGCGCGCATGATGGACGAATCGAACAACAACATCACTTTTGCCGATGTGGCCGGCTGTGAGGAGGCGAAAGAGGAGGTGTCCGAGCTGGTCGAGTTCCTGCGCGATCCCAGTAAGTTCCAGAAGTTGGGCGGACGCATCCCGAAAGGGGTGCTCATGGTGGGCAACCCCGGCACCGGAAAGACATTGCTCGCGCGGGCGATCGCAGGCGAAGCCAAGGTGCCTTTCTTCTCCATTTCCGGTTCGGACTTCGTCGAGATGTTCGTCGGCGTGGGTGCGGCGCGGGTGCGCGACATGTTCGAGCAGGCGAAGAAACACGCGCCCTGCATCGTGTTCATCGATGAAATCGACGCGGTGGGACGCCAGCGCGGTGCGGGCCTGGGCGGCGGCAACGACGAGCGCGAGCAGACGCTCAATCAACTCCTCGTGGAAATGGACGGCTTCGAGGGCTCGGTTGGCGTGATCGTGATCGCCGCCACCAACCGCCCCGACGTCCTCGATCCGGCGCTCATGCGTCCCGGGCGCTTCGACCGCCAGGTGGTGGTGCCGCTGCCCGACATCCGCGGCCGCGAGCAGATCCTGCTGGTGCACATGCGCAAGGTGCCGTCCGCGCCCGATGTCAAGGCGGACGTAATCGCCCGCGGCACGCCGGGGTTCTCCGGCGCCGACCTGGCCAACCTCGTGAACGAGGCGGCGCTGTTCGCGGCGCGGCTGAACAAGCGCCTGGTCGACATGGACGACTTCGAGCGCGCCAAGGACAAGATCATGATGGGCGCCGAGCGCCGTTCCATGGTGATGCCCGAAGAAGAGCGCAGGAACACCGCTTATCACGAGTCCGGACACACGGTGGTGGCCAAGCTCCTGCCGAAGACCGATCCGGTGCACAAGGTCACCATCATTCCGCGCGGCCGGGCGCTCGGCGTGACCATGCAGCTTCCGACCGAAGACCGCTACAGCCAGGACCGCAACCGGCTGCTGAATACGATCGCGGTGCTCTTCGGCGGGCGCGTCGCAGAAGAGATTTTCATGGGCCAGATGACCACCGGCGCGGCCAACGATTTCGAGCGCGCCACCGAGATCGCGCGGCGGATGGTGACGCAATGGGGCATGTCGGATGTCCTGGGACCGATGGTCTACGGCGAGAACGAGGGCGAGGTGTTTCTCGGGCGCTCGATCACCACGCACAAGAACGTGTCGGAGTCGACCCTGCAGCGGGTCGACCAGGAAATCCGCCGCATCATCGACGAGCAGTACCAGGTCGCGCGCGGGCTGATCGAGGCCAACCGCGACAAGGTCGAAATGATGGCAAGAGCGCTGCTCGAGCTGGAAACGCTCGACGCAGAGCAGATCAGCGACATCATGGCGGGGCTGCCGCCGCGGCCTCCCAAACCGGCGCAGCCGCCTCAGCAGCCTTCCCAGCCGGGCACGAGCGGCGCGACCGAACCGGCGCCGGCGGCCTGAAGTCCGGGATCGAGGATTCGGGGGTCCGGATTGAGGGAAAACGAGCCCCGGTCCGCGGCGCCGGCTGAATCCTCGTTTCCAGATCCCAGACCCGTACTCAAGTGCGGCCGCTTTACCCTGTCGCTCGCGCGGCCGCTCGTCATGGCCGTCGTCAACGTCACCCCGGACTCCTTTTCCGACGGCGGCGAGTTTCTCGATCCTGAGCGCGCCATCGCGCACGCGCAGCGACTGATCGAAGAGGGCGCCGACCTGCTCGAGGTAGGCGGCGAATCGACGCGGCCCGGCGCCCAAGCCGTGGAAGCTGCCGAAGAGTGGCGCCGGATCGAACCCGTCCTCAGGGCGTTGCGCGAGGTCAAGGTGCCCGTGGCCGTGGATACCATGAAAGCGGAAGTCATGAGCGCGGCGCTCGATACCGGCGCGTCGATGATCAACGACGTGAATGCGCTGCGCTCGAGCGGGGCGCTCGCCGCGGTATGCGCTTCGGGCGCGGCGGTGTGCCTGATGCACATGCTCGGCACCCCGCGCACCATGCAGGTGGCCCCCTACTACGACGACGTCGTCGCCGTGGTCCGTGCATTTCTGCGCGAGCGAATCGCCGCCGCGGAGGCGGGCGGCATCGCGCGCGCGCGCATCGTCGCCGATCCCGGATTCGGATTCGGCAAGACCGTCGCGCACAACCTCGAGCTGCTGCGGCGGCTCCCGGAGATGCGTGAACTGGGCGTGCCGCTCATGGCCGGTTTGTCGCGAAAGTCAGTGCTCGGCGCCGTCACCGGCCGGCCAGTGGGCGAGCGGCTCGCCGCCAGCGTGGCCGCGGCTTTGCTGGCGGTCGAGCGCGGCGCTAGAATTGTGCGCGTGCATGATGTCGCCGCCACGCGCGATGCTCTTGCCGTTTTGGCGGCAGTGAAGGGCACTTCCTGAGAGCCGCAGCGCCGCGAAGCGCGGGAATACCGTTTCGACTCGATTTCGGCCTGGCTCGCGGCTCGCGGCGGCATTCACGAGAAGGAGGGTCCGTGTCCAGGAAGTATTTCGGAACCGATGGCGTGCGGGGCCTGGTCGGCCAGGCGCCGATTACGCCCGAATTCGTCATGCGGCTCGGCTACGCCGCCGGCGAAGTGCTCGTGAAGCACGCCAGGCAGCGCGGATCGGGCCTGAAAGGCGCCGAGCACCCCGCGGTGCTGATCGGCAAGGACACGCGCGTCTCGGGCTATATGCTCGAGGCGTCGCTCGAGGCCGGTTTTTCGGCGGCAGGCGTGGACGTGGTCCTGACCGGCCCACTGCCGACGCCGGGCGTTGCCTACCTGACGCGGGCGCTGCGCCTGCAGGCCGGGATCGTCATCAGCGCCTCGCACAACCCGTTCCAGGATAACGGCATCAAGTTCTTTTCCGCAGAAGGAGCAAAGCTCCCCGACGGCGTCGAGGCGGAAATCGAGGCGGGGCTGGAACGCCCGATGCAGTGCAAGGAATCTTCAAGGCTCGGCAAGGCGCGGCGCGTCGACGATGCCGCCGGCCGCTACATCGAGTTCTGCAAGAGCACTTTTCCGCACCAGCTCGACCTGCGGGGGGTGAAGATCGTCATCGACTGCGCCCACGGCGCGGCCTATCACATCGCGCCGCACGTTTTTCACGAGCTCGGCGCAGATGTCGAGGCGATCGGAGTCGAGCCCGACGGCTTCAACATCAACGACGCGCTGGGCGCGACCAAGCCGGCGGCGCTGCGCGAGGCGGTGTGCGAAACCGGCGCTGACCTGGGCATTGCGCTCGACGGCGACGGCGATCGCGTGGTGATGGCCGACGCCGCAGGGACGCTCTACGACGGCGACCAGCTTCTGTACGTCATCGCGCGCGAGCGCGCCGGCAACGGCGGCCTCGCGGGGGTCGCCGGAACGCTCATGACCAATCTGGCCCTGGAGCAGGGGCTGGCGAAGCTCGGCGTCGCGTTTGCGCGCGCCGATGTCGGCGACCGCTATGTGCTCGACATGATGCAGGCCAAGGGCTGGCAGCTTGGCGGCGAGAACTCGGGCCATATCATCTGCCTGGACAAGCACACCACGGGCGACGGCATTGTGTCGGCGCTGCAGGTGCTCGCCGCCATGCGCGTGCGCGGCGCCACGCTGGCGGCGCTGTGCCGCGATCTGAAGCTCTTCCCGCAAGTGCTGGTGAACGTCAGGGTCGAGCGCGGATTCGACTGGCGCAAACAGCCTCGGGTCGTGCGGGCGAAGGAAAAAGCGGAGAAAGCGCTCGGCGGCAGCGGCCGTGTGCTGCTGCGGCCCTCGGGCACCGAGCCGGTCCTGCGCGTCATGGTCGAAGGCAAGGATGCCCGCAAGGTGCGCCGGCTCGCCGACGACATAGCGGCGGCGGTGGAAGGGGCGCGCCGCGGCGGCTGACTGGCCTGGCCGATGATCGGGTTGCTACAACGGGTTTCGCGCGCCAGGGTCGAGGTCGACGGCGCGCCGGTGGGCGAAATCGGAGCCGGCCTGTGCGTGTTCGTCTGCGGCGAGCCCGGCGATTCGCAAGCGAGCGCTGAGCGGCTTCTCGAGCGGCTGCTTGGCTACCGCGTGTTCGCCGATCAGGCCGGCAAGATGAATTTGTCGCTTGTGGAAGCGGGAGGAGGGTTGCTCCTCGTGCCGCAGTTCACTCTGGCGGCCGATACCGAGAAGGGCATGCGCGCGAGTTTCTCCTCCGCGCTTGCCGCCGAGCCAGCGCGCGAACTGTTCGATCGCCTGCTCGAGCGCGCCCGCGAGCGGTACCGGCCGGTAGCGGCCGGACGCTTTGGCGCGCACATGCAGGTGACCCTCACCAACGACGGGCCGGTCACTTTCTGGCTGCGCGTCGATCCGGCAAGGCGCGGTTAGTGCCGCGCGCAGTCGATAAGGCGTTGAACATGGCGGCGTTTCGATTGACCTGCTGCGCCGCGCAAAGGTAAAATCGCGCCGCTTATCCGTTTCGGGACACCATGCGCCGCCGGCTTGTTGCGGGTAACTGGAAAATGCACGGCAGCCTGGCCGCGAACGAGGCGCTGCTGGCGGCGCTCAAATCGCGGTTGAGACAGGTCGATGGCGTGGACTGCGCGGTCTGCGTTCCATTCCCCTACCTGAACCAGGTCGCCGGGCTGCTTTCGGGAACGCACATCGCCTGGGGAGCGCAGACGCTGAGCGAGCACGATGCCGGCGCCCATACGGGCGAGGTGTCGGGCGCGATGCTGAGGGAGTTCGGCTGCCGGTACGTCATCGTCGGCCACTCGGAGCGGCGCAGCCTGCATGGCGAGACCGACCAGCAGGTCGCGGCCAAGTTCATGGCAGCGCAGCGCTGGGGCCTGGTGCCGATCCTGTGCGTCGGCGAGACGCTCGAGCAGCGCGAGCGCGGCGATACGCAGGAGGTAGTCGGACGGCAATTCGAAGCGGTGTTGAACGCCGCCGGAATCGCCGGATTTGCGAGTGCGGCGCTCGCCTACGAGCCGGTATGGGCAATCGGCACCGGCAGGACCGCGACGCCTGCGCAGGCGCAGGAGATGCACGAATTCTTGCGCGCGCTGGCGGCAAAGCGCGATCGGGGGATCGCGCAGGAACTGGCGATTCTCTACGGCGGCAGCGTCAAGCCGGGCAACGCGAAGGAGTTGTTCACCAGGGCCGACGTGGACGGCGGATTGATCGGCGGCGCGTCGCTCGTAGCGGATGATTTTGTCGCGATTTGCGAGGCGGCGAGTTGAATGGCGGCCGCTGTACTGCTGACAGGATGAATTGATGGAAATCTGGCACACAGTGATACTTATCGTCCACGTCTTGGCGGCCGCGGCCATCATCGGACTGGTGCTGCTCCAGCACGGCAAGGGCGCCGATGTGGGCGCCGCGTTCGGCGGCGGAGCATCGGGGAGCCTGTTCGGCGCGACCGGTTCGGCGAACTTCCTCTCGCGCGCGACGGCGTTTCTCGCCCTGGTGTTTTTCTTGACCAGCCTTGGTCTTGCGTACCTTGCCACGCACAAGCCGCGCACAGATGCGGGCGTCATGGAGTCGACCAAGGAAGCTCCTGCAGTGCCGGTTCCGCAATCGCCGGCGCCGCAATCGGACATACCCGTGCCCGCTGAAGCTGCGGGCAAGGCGGGCGGTTCGGGGAGATCGAAAGCGAATCAGGTGCCGAAGTAGTAGAATTGCGCGATTTGAGGCTGGTCAAAGCGTAGTCGATCACCGGACGCCAGAATCGGGCCCAATCATGCCGACGTGGTGAAATTGGTAGACACGCCGTCTTGAGGGGGCGGTGGCGAAAGCTGTGCGAGTTCGAGTCTCGCCGTCGGCACCACGACAAGGCGGACTCGGGTGCGGGAACAGATCCTCCGATCCGGGTCCGGTTTTTTGAGAAAGGCTGAAATCGATGTTCTTGAGCGCGGCGGTTCACTTGAGCGGGTCGGAGGCTCCCGCGCTCTGTCAATACGGGACTTGCTAGCGCCGTGCTCGAAGGCTATTTCCCGGTTCTGCTGTTCATTCTGGTGGGCTTGGGCGTCGGTGTCGGCCCCTTGGTGATGGGCTGGATGCTTTCCGCCATGCTGGGGACCAACCGGCCCGACAGCGCCAAGCTCTCGCCCTACGAATGCGGCTTCGAGGCTTTCGAGGACGCGCGCATGAAGTTCGATGTGCGCTACTACCTAATCGCTATTCTTTTCATCCTGTTCGACCTCGAGATCGCGTTTCTGTTTCCATGGGCGATTACGCTGAACGAGATCGGGTTGTACGGGTTCGTGACGATGATGATCTTTCTCCTCATCCTGGTGGTGGGGTTCGTCTACGAGTGGATGAAAGGCGCCTTGGAGTGGGAATAGAAGATGGTCTTGGGAAGCTGAGCTATGGGCGCCAATGATCAGGGCCTGATGCAGCAGGGATTCGTCGTCACCTCGGTCGATGCGCTGATCAACTGGACGCGCACCGGATCGCTGTGGCCGATGGCCTTCGGGCTTGCGTGCTGCGCGGTCGAGATGATGCACGCGGGTGCGGCGCGTTACGACCTCGACCGCTTCGGCATCGTCTTTCGGCCCAGTCCGCGCCAGTCCGATCTGATGATCGTCGCCGGCACTCTTTGCAACAAGATGGCGCCGGCGCTGCGCAAGGTCTACGATCAGATGGCCGAGCCGCGTTGGGTGATTTCGATGGGCTCGTGCGCGAACGGCGGTGGTTACTACCACTATTCGTATTCTGTGGTGCGCGGCTGCGACCGCATCGTGCCCGTTGACGTCTATGTGCCCGGCTGCCCGCCGACGGCCGAAGCGCTGCTCTACGGCATTGTGCAGCTCCAGAACAAGATAAAACGCACCAACACGATTGCCCGCTGATGATCGCCCGCCGGACGCACGCCCACGACCGTCGCGCACTAAAAGAAGACAGAAGAAGCTGGAAGAATGGCAACAAAGCTTGAACGGCTCAGGAATAACCTTGCCGCCGCCTTGGGGGCGCGCGCGGAGCTTCGCGAAGCGCTGGGTGAGGTAACAATCGTTGTCCGGCCCGCGGATTACCTCCAAGTCGCGAACACGCTGCGCGACGCGCCGGAGCTCAAATTCGAGGAATTGATCGACCTCTGCGGCGTCGACTATTCGGCCTTCGGCGACGGGAAATGGACCGGGCCGCGCTTTGCGGTGGTCGTGCACCTGCTCTCCCTTGCGCACAACTGGCGGCTGCGCCTGCGCGTGTTAGCCGCGGACGACGCCTTTCCCATGGTCGATTCGGTGACTTCGGTGTGGCCGAGCGCCAACTGGTACGAGCGCGAGGCTTTCGATCTGTTCGGGATCGTCTTCGCGGGGCACGCGGACCTGCGCCGCATTCTCACCGACTACGGTTTCATCGGACACCCGTTCCGCAAGGATTTTCCGCTTTCGGGCAACGTCGAAATGCGCTACGACCCGGAGCAAAAGCGCGTCGTCTACCAGCCCGTGACCATAGAGCCGCGCGAGGTCACGCCGCGCATTATCCGCGAAGAGACCTACGGCGAAGAAGGGCCGCGCAAATAAGAAGATATGGCTGAAATCCGCAACTACACGATGAATTTCGGCCCGCAGCATCCGGCGGCGCACGGCG
>JACPRN010000243.1 GCA_016189945.1 Betaproteobacteria bacterium | reverse complement strand
CTCCTGGATGCGAGCGCCTTCATCCAGACCTTAGAGGCCCGCCAGGGCCTGAAGATCTGCTGCCCGGAGGAGATCGCCTGGCGCATGGGCTACATCACGGGCGAGGCGCTCGAGGCCCTGGCGCGGCCGCTTGCCAACAGCGGCTACGGGCGTTATCTGCTCGAGCTGCTTGAAGATGACGCGCGATGATCGACCCGTCGGACATAGCGGTGCTGCTTTTGCCTTTAATCAATCTCCACAGTTTTGAACAGTTGCGAGATCGCAACTGTTCAAAACTGTGGAGACGGTTTTAAAAACCAATTCTTCGCCACATGCATGATTACTCGCCTGATCGATGACTGATCCAACCGCCTACACCCCATGCGCATCACCCCGAGTGAAATCCCCGACGTCCTCCTGATCGAGCCGAAAGTATTCGGCGATGAGCGCGGCTTTTTCTTCGAGAGCTGGAACGAGCGCGATTTTGCGCGGGCGGGCATCACTGCCCGCTTCGTGCAGGACAATCATTCTCGCTCTCAGCGCCACGTGCTGCGCGGCCTGCACTACCAGGTAAAAAGCCCGCAGGGCAAGATCGTTCGCGTCACCGAGGGCGAGGTGTTCGATGTCGCGCTGGACATCCGCCGCAGCTCGCCCGCTTTCGGCCGTGCGGCCACTGCGGTCCTTTCGGCTGCGCGCCATAACATGATCTGGATTCCGCCCGGGTTCGCGCACGGCTTTCTCGTCCTGTCCGAATACGCCGAGGTGCTCTACAAAGCGACCGACTACTGGGCGCCCGAGCACGAGCGCACGATCCTCTGGAACGACCCGGATCTGGGGATCGGATGGCCGCTTGCCGGCGCCGCGCCCATACTCTCGGCGAAGGACCGATCCGGGGCGCCGCTGCGCGACGCCGAAACCTATCCGTGAAAATTCTCCTCACCGGCAAGACCGGCCAAGTCGGCTGGGAGCTTGCGCGCACCCTGGCGCCGCTGGGGGAGCTGCGCGCCTGCGGGCGGGACGAACTCGATCTGTCCCTGCCGGATCGCGCGGTCGCGCTCGTGCGCGGGGCCAGGCCCGATGTGATCGTCAACGCCGCCGCCTATACCGCAGTCGATCGCGCCGAGGGCGATTCGGAGGCGGCTTTCGCCGCCAATGCCCGCGGCCCCGGCTTCCTGGCCGAAGAGGCGGCAAAGCTCGGCGCCCTCCTCATCCATTACTCCACCGACTACGTTTTCGACGGCGCGAAGAGCGGGCCCTACGACGAGGACGATGCGCCGCATCCGATCAATGTCTACGGAGCGAGCAAGCTCGCCGGCGAGGAAGCGATTCGGCGCAGCGCCGCCGCGCACTGGATCTTTCGCACGAGCTGGGTCTACGCGCCGCGAGGAAGGAACTTTCTGCTCACGATCCTGCGCCTTGCGCGCGAAGGCAAGCCCCTGCGCGTTGTCGCCGACCAGTTCGGCGCGCCGACTTCGGCCGCCATGATCGCGCGCGCCACCGCCGAGGCGCTTTCCCGGTTCGCAGCGGGAAGCGAGGAGATCGCTTCGGGCCTCTACCACATGAGCGCACAGGGGAGCACTTCCTGGCACGGTTTCGCGCGCGCGATCCTGGCCGAGTTCGGCTTCGGCAATGAAATCGAAGCGATTCCCGCGGCCGAATATCCTCTGCCGGCAAGGCGCCCGGCCAATTCGGTGCTCAGCAACGCGCGGCTCGCCGAGGTCTTCGGGATTCGCCTGCCGAGTTGGGAGGAAGGGATGCGCGAAGCCGCTCAGGTGCTGCTCAGTTCCCGGTAGCGCTTGCGCACGGCGGAAACCGGCCCGAATTCGAGCAGCCGGCCGTGATGGATGAGTGCGGCCTTGTCGCACATCGACTCGATCAGGGCTTCCGAATGCGAGGCGAAAATGACGATGTCGGTCTCGTCCACCTTCTCCTTGATGCGCCGGTTGGCCTTTTCGTTGAACATCGCGTCGCCGGCGCCCAGCCATTCATCGAGCAGCAGGATGTTCGGATCGAGCGCGGTGGCGATCGAAAATCCCAGCCGCGTGAGCATCCCGCTCGAATAGGTGCGCGCGGGCAGGTGAATGTAGTCGCCGAGCTCCGAGAACTCGATGATCTGCGGCGCCTTGGCGCGGATCTCCTCCAGCGACAGTCCCAGGAGCATGCCGCAGGTGATGATGTTCTCGTAGCCCGAGTCCTCCACATCCAGACCCGGGGTGAGATTGAGCAGCGCGGTCACTTTTCCCCTGATCGTCACACGGCCCGCGGCGGGATGGTAGACCCCCGCGAGCACCCGCAGCAGCGTGGACTTGCCCGCGCCGTTGTGACCGAGCAGCCCGACGCGCTCGCCGCTTCGGATCTCGAGCGTGATGTCCTCCAGCGCGCGCACGATCACCGGCGCCTGAGCCATGCTCTTGGGCAGGATTCGCCCGCCGGTGAGCCCCTGCAGCAGCGAGATGCGCAGGTTGTGGCTGGCGCCGAAAACCGCGAAATCGACGCACACCTTTTCGAGCTGGATGAGCGACATCGGTCTAGCGCCCCTGATGTGGCGAGGTGTTCGCCGCCTGCGCCGCCGCAGTTGAGCACATTTCAGTTTCCGCAGTAAAATCCACCGTTTTTTAGCGGTCCCAATGCCCTTCGGGCAGCCTAACAAGGAGCGATAGTCTTTTCGTGACGTGCAAAGCGGTGTTCCTCGACCGTGATGGGGTGATCAACCGCGCCATCGTAGTCGATGGCCGCCCCTACGCGCCACGGAAATTCAGCGAATTCAGATTGATGCCCGGCGCGCGCGCCGGCCTGGCGCGCCTGCGCAAGGCCGGCCTCGGCGTCGTGGTGGTCACCAACCAGCCCGATGTCGCGCGCAAATTGATCGACCCCGAAGACCTCGACAGGATGAACCGACGCTTGATCACCGAACTCGCCGTGGATGCGGTCAAGGTCTGCGCTCACCGCCAGGACGAGGGATGCAACTGCCGCAAACCGCGGCCGGGGATGCTGCTTGACGCCGCCGCCGAACTCGGCATCGACTTGCAGCGCAGCTACATGGTCGGGGATCGCTGGAGCGACGTCGAGGCGGGGCATGCTGCCGGCTGTTATACGCTGAAAATCGAAAGGGGCTACGCAAACGACCGGCCGGCGCGCGCCGACGCCGTGGTGCGAACGTTCGCGCAGGCCGTCAATCATATTATTCACCGGGAACGTAATTATGCCTGAATCGGTCGCCCTCTCCTCGCTCAAGGTCAAGATCTTTGCCGACGGCGCGGACCTCGAGGGCATTCGGCGCCTCGCCGCACTGCCCTACATTTCCGGCTTTACGACCAACCCGACCCTGATGCGAAAGTCCGGCATCGACAACTATGAACGCTTTGCGCGCGCGCTGCTCGAGGTGGTTCGCGACCGGCCGGTCTCGCTCGAAGTGTTCGCCGACGAGCCTGCCGAGATGGTGCGCCAGGGCAAGAAGATTCACGGCTGGGCGCCCAACGTCAACGTGAAGATCCCGGTCACCGACACGGCAGGCCAATCCATGGGCGAAGTCATCCGCGAGCTTTCCGCGAGCGGCGTAACGGTGAATGTCACGGCGATGATGACCAAAGCCCAGGTCGAACGCGTTCTCGGATGCATCGCCGGCGGCGCGCCGGCGTTCGTGTCGGTGTTCGCCGGACGCATCGCAGATACCGGGGTCGATCCCGAGCCGGTGATGCGCTCGGTGATGGATTCGCTGCGCACCCGGCCGGAGGTGAAGCTCATCTGGGCGAGCCCGCGCGAAGTCTTGAACATCTTCCAGGCCGAGCGCGTCGGCTGCGACATCATCACCGTGGCGCACGACCTGCTCGCCAAGCTGGGGGCGCTCGGCAAGGATCTCGACCAGTTCTCGCTTGAAACCGTGCGCATGTTCCGCGAAGACGCCGTCAAGACCGGATTTTCGATCTGAGCGGGCCCGAATCACCGATGCCGCGGTCTTTTGGCTTTTATCAATCTCCACGTTTCTGTGCAGTTGCTTGCAACTGCACAGAAACGTGGAGACGCAGTAAAACCCGATTCGCACCTATGCCGTCAACCCTAATCCGATAAGCGACCGAGGACCCACCCCATGCACAAGTTCAACCGAATCCTGGTCACCGGCGGCGCAGGCTACGTCGGCAGCCTCCTCACGCCGCAGTTGCTGGAGCAGGGCTACCAGGTCACCGTCTACGACATCCTCTATTTCGGCGACGAGTTTCTGCCCAAGGGCAACCCGAACCTGAAGGTCATCCGCGGCGACATCCGCGACACGGTAGCCCTCGCGCGGGCCTTCGCAGGCGTGGACGCAGTGGTGTCGCTAGCCTGCATCTCCAATGACGCGAGCTTCGAGCTGGACGAGCGCCTGAGCACCTCGATCAATCTGGACGCCTTCGAGCCCATGGTTGTGGCGGCGAAAGAGGCGGGCGTGAAGCGCTTCGTGTACTGTTCTTCCAGTTCGGTCTATGGCGTGTCCGAATCGCCCGACGTGACCGAAGAGCATCCGCTCGTGCCGCTCACCCTGTACAACAAGTACAAGGGCATGTGCGAGCCGCTGCTGTTCAAGCATCAATCCCCGGAATTCGTGTGCGTCGCCATCCGGCCGGCGACGCTGTGCGGCTACGCGCCGCGCCAGCGCCTCGATCTTTCGGTCAACATCCTCACCAACCACGCCGTGACCAACAACAAGATCACGGTGTTCGGCGGCGCGCAGAAGCGCCCCAATCTGCATGTGCAGGACATGGTCGAGCTGTACAAGCTGCTCTTGACCGTACCCGACGAAAAGATCTCCGGCCAGATCTTCAACGCCGGCGTGCAGAACATGTCGATTATGGACATCGCCCTCATCGCCAAGCGGGTGGTGCAGGAGCAATTTCCCGAAAAAGGCGACATTCCGATCGTCACCACGCCCTCCGACGACATCCGCTCCTATCACGTCAACTCGGACAAGATCGCGCGCGTGCTCGATTTCAGGCCGAAGCTCACCGTCGAGGACGCGATCCGCGACCTTTGCGCCGCATTCAAGGCGGGCAAGCTCCCGCGCAGCCTGGATGACGACTTCTATTTCAATGTGCGGCGCTTGAAGCGCTTGAACGCCGCGTGAGTGCTAAACCGATCGCGGTCGTCACCGGCGGCGCCGGCTTCATCGGCAGCCACATGGTGGACCTGCTCCTCGAACGCGGGTTCGCCGTGCGCGCGATCGACAATTTGATCGGCGGGCGCGAGGAGAACCTCGCCCACCACCGCGCCGATCCGGATCTGGTGTTCGAAAAGCGCGACGTGCGCAGCTTCGCGCCCGGCGACGCCCTTTTCGCCGGCGCGCGCTTCGTCTTTCACTTCGCCGGGATCGGCGACATCGTTCCCTCGATCGAGCAGCCGCTCGAGTACCTGTCCGCGAACGTCCAGGGCACCGTGCACATGCTCGAGTGCGCGCGGGCCGCCGGCGCAGCCAAGTTCGTCTACGCCGCCTCATCTTCCTGCTATGGCCTTGCCGCAGTGCCCACGCGCGAGGACCACCCGATCGGCCCGCGCTACCCCTATGCGCTGTCGAAGTACCAGGGCGAGCAGGCGGTGCTGCATTGGCACCAGGTCTATGGGTTGCCGGTCAACTCGATCCGCATCTTCAACGCCTACGGCACGCGCTCGCGTACTTCGGGCGCTTATGGCGCCGTATTCGGGGTCTTCCTGCGCCAGAAGCTCGCGGGCAAACCCTATACCGTCGTCGGCGACGGCACGCAGCGGCGCGATTTTCTCTTTGTTACCGACGTCGCGCGCGCCTTCCTCGCCGCGGCGCAAACGCCGCGTTCCGGCCGGATTTACAATCTCGGCGCAGGCAACCCGCAATCGGTCAACCGGCTGGTCGAACTCCTGGGCGGGGAGGTGGTGCGTATTCCGAAGCGCCCGGGCGAACCCGAGTGCACCTGGGCGGACATCACGCGAATCAGCGCGGAGCTCGACTGGCGGCCGCGGGTGAGCTTCGAAGAAGGGGTGAGCCGCATCGTGGCGAACATCGACTACTGGCGCGATGCGCCGCTGTGGGACCCGGCATCGATCGCCAGGGCGACCGAGACCTGGTTCCGATATCTGGGCGAGCGGACATGAGCGACGGATTCACGAGCGCCTACCGGCGCAAGATCAAGACGGTCGATGAAATCATCGCCCTCATCGGGACGCGGCCGCGCAAGCACGCGGTGGTGATGTGCCACGGCACTTTCGACCTCGTGCATCCCGGGCACCTGCGCCATCTGCATTACGCCAAGACCAAGGGTTCTGTCCTCATCGTCAGCCTGACCTCTGACGCCCATATCGAAAAGGCGCAGTACCGGCCGTTCGTTCCCCAGGACCTGCGCGCGATCAACCTCGCCGCGCTCGAGATGGTCGACTACGTCCTGATCGACCCGAATGCGACGCCGCTTGAGAACATCGCGCGCATCCAGCCGGATTTTTTCGCCAAGGGCTACGAGTACCAGCAAGGCGGCCTGCATCCCAAGACCCAGGAGGAAAAGGACGTGCTCGACGCCTATGGGGGCGAGATCCTTTTCACCCCCGGCGACATCGTCTATTCGTCCTCGGTCATCATCGAAACCAAGCCGCCGAATCTGGCGGTGGAAAAGCTGCTCCTGCTCATGGAGGCCGAAGGCGTCACCTTCGATCGCCTGCGCCAGGCGCTCGACCGCTGCGACGGCATCCGCGTACACGTGGTGGGCGACACGATCGTCGACAGCCTCACCTACACCACCATGATCGGCGGCATGACCAAGACGCCCACGCCCTCGGTGCGCTACGACAACCGCACCGACTTCGTCGGCGGGGCGGCGATCGTGTGCGAGCATCTCGCCGCGGCAGGGGCCCAGGTTTCGTTTTCGACCGTGCTCGGGGACGATCCGCTCAGGGACTACGTGCTCGAGAACCTCAAGCGCGCCGGAATCCGCGCAGAGCCCGTGATCGACAAGACGCGCCCGACCACGAACAAGAACGCCTACGTGTGCGGCGGCTACCGGCTGCTGAAAGTGGACACGCTCGACAACCGTTCCATTTCGGACGCGATCACGGCGAGAATCGCCGGCCAGATCCGCTCAAGCGGCGCCCAAGCCGTAGTGTTCAGCGATTTCCGCCACGGCGTATTCAACCGCCGCACCATTCCGGCCCTGACCGCGGCCATCCCCGAAGGCACTTTTCGCGTTGCCGACAGCCAGGTCGCCAGCCGCTGGGGCAATATCCTGGATTTCAAGGGCTTCGACCTGATTGCGCCCAACGAACGCGAAGCGCGCTTCGCCACCGCCGACCAGGACACCGGCGTTCGGCCGCTCGCCGCGCGGCTGCACGACGAGGCCGGCAGCCGCGTCGTGATCATGAAGCTGGGCGACCGCGGAATCCTCACCTGCCGCTCCTCGCGCCACATCGAACCGCGCTCGTTTTTCGTCGTCGACTCCTTCGCAGAGCGCGTGGTCGACGCGGTGGGCGCGGGCGACGCGCTGCTCGGCTACGTGACGCTCTCCATGGTGGGCGACGGCTCGGAGGTCGTCGCCTCGATCCTGGGGTCGGTGGCAGCGGCGCTCGAGTGCGAGCGCGACGGGAACGTCCCCATCGGAAAAGCAGACGTGCTGCGCAAGATCGACGTGCTCGAGCGCATCGCGCGGCTGCATTGATCGCTTATGATCCAGATATCGACGATCCTGGCGAAGAATTGGCTTCTTATCGGTCTCCACGACTTTGTGAAGTTGCAAGCAACTTCACAAAGTCGTGGAGATTGGTTAACGGCAAAACCGGCAGTGATGGTTCCGGCTTATCAAGGTTAGGTTTTCGGAGAGTATGCGTACCATCGTCGTGGGTCTGGGAACTCAAGGCTACAAGCGGCGGCGCTTTGCCGGAGCCGATTTCGTCGCCGAGGTCGATCCGGCGAACAGCGAGGCGCGCTACCGAGACGTGAGGGAGGTGCCGCTTGCCGATTACGACGCGGCGCTGGTGTGCGTTCCCGATGCCACCAAGCTCGCACTCATCGAGTACCTCGTCGGCCAGCGCAAGCACGTGCTGGTGGAAAAACCGCTCGTCGGCGAGGATGCCGAACTCGAGCGTCTGCAAGGACTCGCGCGCAGCCGCGCCGTGCTCCTCTACACCGCCTACAACCACCGCTTCGAGCCGCATTTCGTGCGCATGCGCGATCTGATCGCAAGCGGCGCGCTCGGGGCAATCTACCACTGCCGCATGTTCTACGGCAACGGCACGGCGCGCCTGGTGCGCGAATCGGTGTGGCGCGACGAGGGCGCGGGCGTGCTGCCCGACCTCGGATCGCATCTGATCGACACCGCGAGGTTCTGGTTCGGCGATTGGGACGGAACCTACCGCGTCGTCTCCGCCTCGCGCTTCGAGAACCGCGCGCCCGATCACGTCATGCTGAGCGCGCGCGGCGGCGTGCCCGCACTCGATTTCGAAATGACCCTCTTGTCCTGGCGCAATCACTTCACCTGCGATGTTCTGGCCGAGAAAGGCACGGCGCATATCCAGTCGTTGTGCAAGTGGGGACCTTCGATTTTCATTCACAGGCAGAGGGTCCTTCCCAGCGGCCGGCCGCCGGAGCAGGCGGTGACCCTGGTTCAGGACGATCCCACCTGGGCGCTCGAATACGCATGGTTCAAAGCGGCCTGCGCCGAAGGCAGGCAGACGAGTCTTGCCGATGATCTGCACATCAACCGCTGGCTGCGCGAACTCTCGGCTCAAGCCATCGCGGAGGGCGCGAAATGACGCCGCCGGTGATCGGCTTTGCCGGACTCACGCATCTGGGCCTCGTATACGGCGCAAGCGCGCTCGCCAAAGGGTTCCGGGTCATCGCCTTCGACCCTGATGCGCAACTGGTCGAGGGCCTGAATGCGGGTCGACTGCCGGTGCTCGAGCCCGGGCTCGATGATCTCTATCGTGAGCATCGGGCGCGGGTTGAATTTTCGTGCGATGAGCGTTCGCTCCAGCAGGCGGACTTGATCTTCATTTCCGGTGACGTCGCCACCGACGATAGCGGCCGATCCGATCTCACCAAGACCAACGCGCTCATCGCCAGCGCCGCGCGGCAGCTTCGCGGCGATGGACTTCTCGTGGTTCTGTGCCAGGTGCCGCCCGGTTTCACGCGAACGATTTCGGTGCCCCTGGAACGCCGCTTCTACCAGGTCGAGACCCTCGTTTTCGGGCAGGCGGTCGAGCGCGCGCTGCGCCCCGAGCGCTTCATCGTCGGCTGCGCCGATCCGGAGCGCGAACTGCCCGCCGCTTATCGAGCGCTGCTATCGGCCTACGCCTGCCCGGTCCTGAAGATGGGCTATGAGAGCGCGGAACTCTCCAAGATCGCGATTAACTGCTGCCTGGTCGCCTCGGTCGCCGTCACCAATACCCTTGCCGAGTTGTGCGAGAGCATCGGCGCCGCCTGGTCCGAGATCGTTCCGGCCTTGAAGCTCGACCGGCGCATCGGCCAGTACGCGTACCTTGCGCCGGGACTGGGGATCGCGGGGGGCAACCTGGAGCGCGACCTCGCCACCGTGATCCGCTTCGCCGCCGAGCGAGGCACCGATAGCGGCGTGGTGCGCGCCTGGATCGAAAACAGCCGGCATCGCCGCGACTGGGCCGCGCATACCATTCGCGCTGCGCTGCTCGACGCAAAACCCGGCGCCACCGTCGCCGTCTGGGGGCTCGCCTACAAGGAAAACACGCACTCGGTGAAGAATTCCCCCTCCCTTGCCACCATCGCGCAGCTCCCCGGAGCGAAGCTCAAGCTCCACGACCCGGTGGTGAGCGCGCAGGCCGCAAACCACGCCAACGCGGAAAGCGCAGCCGAACCGCTGGCCGCGGCGCAGGGCGCCGATGCGCTCATGATCCTCACGCCCTGGCCGCAGTACCGAGCGATCGCCCCGGCGGCGATCGCGCGCGCGCTCCGCGGCCGCATCGTTCTCGATCCCTATGCCGTTCTCGATCTCAAGGCGGCCCTGGCCGCGGGGCTCGATGTCTACACGCTCGGACGGCCGCCTGCGCGCGCCGCAAGGGGCTGAATCATGCTCGTGCACCAATTCGACAGAGCAATCGTTCCCAAGCGGGTCGTCATCATGGGCTCCGGGGGCTTTGTCGGCGCCGCGGTGGCCGCGCGCCTGGCGCAGGACGGCGTGCCCACGCTCTGCCTAGGCCGCGCCGAGGTGGATTTGCTCGCCGGCGATGCCGCGCGACGGCTGGCGTCGCTGTTGCGACCCGAAGATTCGTTTGTTGCCGTTTCGGCGCGCGCGCCGTGCAAGAACGCAGACATGCTGGTCGAGAACATGATCATCGCCAGGGCGATGGTGGCGGCGCTGGCGCGCTCGCCCGTAGCCCATGTGGTCAACATCAGCTCCGATGCGGTGTACGCGGACAGCCCCGTGCCGCTCACCGAATCTTCCTGCGCGCAGCCCTCCTCGCTGCACGGGGCGATGCACCTGGCGCGCGAGGTGCTCTTCGCCTCCGAACAAAAGGCGCCGCTCGCCGTGCTGCGGCCAAGCCTTCTCTATGGCGCCGCCGATCCCCATAACGGCTACGGCCCGAACCGCTTTCGCCGCCAGGCCGCGGCGGGCGAGCCCATCGTGCTCTTTGGCGAAGGCGAGGAGCGGCGCGACCACGTGTACATCGACGACGTGGCCGAGATCGTGGCGCGTGTGATCTTTCGCCGCAGCACGGGCGTGCTCAACATCGCCACCGGCGCAGTGCATTCGTTTCGAACGATCGCCGAGAAGGTCGTGGCGCTCTCCGGAAAACCGGTTGCGATCAAGAGCAGCCCGCGCTCGGGTCCCATGCCGCACGGCGGCTACCGTCCGTTCGACATCGCCTGCTGCCGCGCGGCGTTTCCGGACTTTCGCTACACGCCGCTCGATGCGGGTCTCGCGCTGGCTCAGACCGCGGAGAAGCTCTGAAATGGCCGAAATCGACCTGCTGCGCGCGCTGCCGAAAACCAAGCGCAACATCCAAAAGCGCGCCGAAGCCAAGGACCCGGCAGTGATCGCCATCGCCAAGCAGTACGGCGAAATGTACTGGGATGGGCCGCGCGAATACGGCTATGGCGGCTACCGCTACGACGGCCGCTGGCGGCCGGTGGCGCGCGACATCATCGCGCATTTCGGCCTCGCCCCCGGCATGCGCGTGCTCGATGTTGGCTGCGGAAAAGGTTTCCTCGTCAAGGACCTCATGATCGAGTGCCCGGGGCTGGAGGGATTCGGCATCGACATCTCCCTCTACGCCCTCATGCACTGCGAGCCCGAGGTGATCGGCAGGCTGCACCTGGGCACGGCCGAAAAACTGCCCTTTCCCGACCGATCCTTCGACTGCGTGCTCTCGCTCAACACCATCCACAATTTTGCGCGCGCGCGCGCGATCACCGCTATGCAGGAGATCGAGCGCCTCTCGGGCGGGCGCGCCTTCGTTCAGGTCGACAGCTACCGCACCCCCGAGCAGAAGGAGATTTTCGAGAGCTGGGTGCTCACGGCCGAATTTCACGACTACCCCGAAGGCTGGGTGAAGCTTTTTGCCGAGGCAGGCTACACTGGCGACTATTACTGGACCATCATCGAATGAAAACCTACGTCATCCTGGGCGGGGGAGGATCTTTCGGCATCCATACCGCCTTCTATCTGCTGCGCCACGCCGATCCGCGCAAGGTGGTCGGCATAGGGCGCAATCCCCTGCGTCCCGAGCCTTTCAGCCTGGGGATCGAGCGCGAGCCGGGTTACGAATACCACGCCTACCACGTGACCTACGAGCAGGACCTGCTGCTCGAGCTGCTCGACCGCATCCGGCCCGAGGTGATCGTCAACTACGCGGCGCAAGGCGAAGGCGCCGTTTCCTGGAAGAATTCCTGGCGTTTCTTCGAGACCAACTCCATGGGGCTTGCGCGCCTGTGCGAAGCGCTCGCGAAACGCGATTGGCTGGAGCGCTTCATCCAGATCGGCACCTCCGAGATGTACGGCTCGGTCGAGCACGCTGCAACGGAGGACGAGCCGATCAAGCCGACCAGTCCGTACGCCGCCTCGAAAGTCGCTTTCGACATGCACCTGGTATCGGTGCACCGGTACCTGAAGTTCCCGATGAACATCATCCGCCCCTCGAACGCCTACTGTCCCGGACAGCTCCTGCACCGCGTGATCCCGAAGGCGATCGTCTGCGGGCTCACCGGGCAGAGGCTTCCGCTGCAAGGCGGCGGCCGCGCCGAGAAGTCCTACATCCACGCGCGCGACCTGGCGCGCGCCATCCACCTGGTCGCAGAAAAAGCGCCGCTCGGAACGATTTACAATGCCGGCCCGGCCAAGCCCACCAGCATCCGCCGCGTGGTCGAGCTGTGCGCAGACGCCCTCGGAATGCCCTTCGAGAGCCTGTGCGAAATGGCCCCCGAGCGCCTGGGACAGGACTCGCGCTATTGGCTCGATTGCTCCGCGATCAAGCGCGACATCGGCTGGGAGCCCGAGATCGGCTGGGCCGAAGGCCTTGCCGAAATGGTCGATTGGGGCCGGCGCTACCTCGAGCAGTTGCGCACCTGGCCCACCGACTACACGATGCGGGGATGAACATGGCAAAGACTTGGCAAGCGCCGCTGGCAGCGTTTGACGCGGCCGCCGCGCGAGCCCGCTGCCTGGGTTACCGGCGGCGCATTCTGGACATCTCCCAGCGTGTCGGCGCGCTGCATGCGGCACCCGCGTTTTCCTGCATGGAGATGGCCGATGTCATCTATCACGGCCTGATGCGCCGCGGCAACCCGACAGAATTCCACGACCTGTTCCTGATGTCCAAAGGCCACGGCTGCATGACGCAGTACGTGATTCTCGAGGAGCTCGGCATCCTCGCGAGCGCGGAGCTGGAACGCTACTGCACGGCCGAAGGGATTCTCGGGGCGCATCCGGATCGCGGCAATCCCGGCATCGAGGCGTCGACCGGGTCGCTGGGACACGGGCTGGGAATCGCCGTGGGCATGGCCTATGCCGAGAGGCTCAAGCGATCGGACCGGCAGGTCTATGTCATGCTCTCCGATGGCGAGCTGCAGGAAGGTTCGAGCTGGGAAGCGGCGATGATGGCCGGCAATCTGCGCCTGGACAATCTGAACCTCTTTCTCGACCTGAACGACTTCTCGGGCCTCGAGCGCATGAGCGAAACCCACACCGCCTTCTATCCCGTGCGCGAGAAGTTCGAGGCCTTCGGCTGGGAAGCGCTCGCCGTCAACGGTCACGACGCGCAAGCGGTCCACGCGGCCGCGGCCGCGCGCCGCGGCCAGCGGCCGTTCGCGCTGATTGGAAAGACGGTCAAGGGCCGCGGCGTGGCGTTCATGGAAAACGTTCCCATCTGGCATTACCGCTCGCCCAACAAGGAAGAATACGCGATCGCGATCCGCGACCTGGCTGAGGTGTCCTCATGAGGAACACCTTCGCGCAGACCTTCTACGAGGCCGCGAGAGAGGACCCGCGGCTGTGCGTGGTGGTCGCCGACATCTCTCCCGCCGGCGCGATGGACAAGCTGCGGACGGAATTTCCCGAGCGCTTCATCAACACTGGCGTCGCCGAGCAGATCATGATCGGCATGTGCGCCGGGATGGCGCTGCGCGGACTGAAGCCCTTCGCCTATACGATTGCGACTTTCGCGCTGTTTCGGCCGTTCGAGTTCGTGCGCGACGACCTGTGCTACCAGAACCTGCCGGTCACGGTGGTCGGGATCGGCGGCGGGGTCACCTATTCGACCCTGGGTGCGACCCATCACGCCCAGGAAGACGTCGCCATCGCCTGCGCGGTGCCCAACCTGCGCGTCATCGCGCCGTGCGACCCTGCAGAGACGCGCGCGGCGACCCGCTGGTGCATCGCTCAGGAGCAGGGCCCGGTGTATCTGAGGCTCGGGAAAGCGGGCGAGCCCGATCTCTCGAGCGGCGCGGCCGACCCCTTCGAGTTCGGCAAGCTCCGGTTCCTGAAGCGCGGAGCCGACCTGTGCATCCTCGGCTACGGACCGGCGCTCAAAGTCGCGCTTCAGATCGCAGAGCGCGCGCAGCCGCGCGGCGTTTCCGCGTCGGTCGTTTCGGTGCATACCCTGAAGCCGCTCGACGAGGCGGGAATCGCCGCCGTTCTCACGTCTCACCGGCGCGTCGTGGTGCTGGAGGAGATGGCCCCGCGCGGCGGGCTGGGCGACGCAGTGAAACGCATCGCCTGGGACAGCCAGTCGCGCTGCCGCATCGAGTGCTTCTCGCTCCAAGACGAATTCATCCATTGCTACGGCAAGCACGAGGAGCTGCTCGCAGCGCACGGGTTTTCGCCCGCGGCCATCCTGCGCAAGCTCGACATGTGATGGACGCGGCGGGAATCGAGGCAAGATTCGCAGACAGAAAGCTCGCCCTGGAGGGCGGCAAACCGGTGCGCGCGCGCCCGATGCCGCTGCGCCGCGCCCTGGGCGAATTGGAGTTGTCCCTGCTCGATGAGGCGCTGCGCTATTACCGCGAGCTGGGCACCGACCCCGGCTACCAGGGACCCTTCGAGAAGCGCTATTGCGACCAATTCGCCGCCATGATGGGCGGGGGCTGGGCCGACGTGGTCGCCACGGGAACGGCCTCGGTCTATCTCGCCCTCGCCGCGCTCGAGCTGCCCCGTGGAAGCGAGGTGATGGTCTCGCCCATCACCGACCCCGGAACGATCAGCGCCATCATCCTGCTGGGGCTCAAGCCGCGCCTGGCGGACGCGCGCCCGAACCATTACAACATGGGCGCCGAAGAGTTCCTCGCGCGCCTCTCCCCTGCGGTTTCGGCGGTCTGCGTGGTGCACTGCGCGGGAAAGCCCGCCGACATCGAACGCATCGCGGCCGAGGCGCGCACGCGCGGCATCCGCGTGGTGGAAGACTGCAGCCAGGCGCACGGCGCGCAGGTGATGGGGCGGCCGGTCGGGACTTTCGGCGATGTCGCGGCGTTTTCGACCATGTATCGCAAGGCGCACATGACGGGCGGCTCGGGCGGCGTCGTCTACAGCCGCGACCTCGAGGTTTTTCGCCAGGCCCTCGCACACGCCGACCGCGGCAAGCCGCGCTGGCAGGAATCATTCGATGACCGCAATCCGGAGACCTTCCTCTTCCCGGCGCTGAACTGGAACGCGAACGAGCTTTCCTGCGCCATCGGCATTGCGTCGCTTGCGCGCCTGCGCGACACCATCGTGCGGCGCCTGGCTTTCGTCTCGGAACTCGCCGGGCACCTGGCGGAGATCGACACCATGTTCTCGCTCATGCCCTGGTCGCCTTCGGACTCGCCTTTCATCCTGCCGGTTTTCGTCGACCCCGGCCGCGCAAGCCGCAGCAAAATCGAGGTGGCCGAGGCCGTTCGCGCCGAGGGCATCGACCTCAATCCGCATTACCGCTATGTAGTGGCCGAGTGGCCGTGGGTGCGCCCTTATCTCGCCGACGCGTTTTCCACCCCCGAGGCGCGAAGTGCGCGCGACCGGAGCTTCTGCCTGTATCTGAACGAGAACTACGCAAGCGAAGAGGCAGCGGACGTCGCCGCCGCGTTGCTCAAGGTCCATCGCGCCCTGACCGCAAACCCGCGCAATCGAACATCGATTCACATCCGCGCGCTCTGAAGCGCGCCCCGCAACTCGAAGGAGCATCCTGCAGTGATCGTACTGGGACTACACGGCGGCGTGACCCTCGGCCAGCATGAGCCGGCCGCAGCGCTCGCGATCAACGGCAGGATCGCCGCGCTGTGCGAGGAGGAGCGCTATCTGCGCATCAAGTCCTGCTACGGCTATTTGCCTGAGCGCGCGATCCAGGCGTGCCTCGAGCAGGCCGGCATCGGCTTCGGCGACATCGACCTGGTGGTCGCACCCGGCATCACCTATGACGATTTCGCCGAGCGCTGGAGGAACCACCTGCGCCACCTGTTCGGCACCTGCCCGCCGGTGGAACTCGTGCACCACCAGCGCGCGCATATCGCCGCTGCCTTTTACGGCTCCGGATTCGAGGACGCGCTTTGCGTCGCGCTCGATGCGAGCGGCGACGGCGCCTGCGGAATGACCGCCTCGGCCAGCCGCTCGGGTGGAATCGAGGTCATCGAGGAGATACCGACCAGGAACTCGCTCGGCTATTTCTACACGCTGATGACCTACTACTGCGGCTTTGCCGACGGCGACGAATACAAGCTCATGGGACTTGCGCCCTACGGCAAGCCGACGATCGATCTCACCCCGGTCATCCGGCCGGTCTCGGGCGGCTGGGAATTCGACTGGGCTTTCGTTCGCGACGACCCGATGCCGCGCTCGCCTTTCGAGCCCCTGTATTCGAGGCGGCTCGAAGAGCTGCTCGGCCGCCCGAACCGCCGGCCGGGCGAACCGATGGAGGAGTTCTACCGCGATGTCGCCGCAAGCACCCAGAAGCTGATGGAGGAGTGCCTCTTGAGCCTGGTCGATGCCGCGCGCCGGAAGAATCCGGGGGCGCGCAATCTGTGCTACGCAGGCGGGTGCGCTCTCAACTGCTCTGCCAACCGGCTGCTGCTCGGCGGCGAGCGCTTCGACAACGTCCACGTTTCTCCGGTGGCATCCGATCGCGGCCTAGCGCTTGGCTGCGCCTACCTTGGCGCGGTGCAATTGGGCGACGGCCCCTGGCCGATCTGGGACGTTTATCTGGGCAGCGAATACCCGGCGGCGCACACCGAAAAGGAACTCAAGGCAAACGGCCTCGCCTACCGGATCGTCGAAGACCCGGCAGCGGAGGCTGCGGCGATGCTCGAGCAAAAGAAAATCATCGGCTGGCACCAGGGCCGCTCGGAAGCCGGGGCTCGCGCGCTCGGCAACCGCTCGATCATCGCAAGCTGCGCCGACACGGCGATGCGCGATCTCGTCAACGCGCGCATCAAGTACCGCGAGGAGTTCAGGCCCTTCGCCCCGGCGGTGCTGCAGGAAGCGGCTGCGGAGCTGTTCGATATCCCGAACGGGACCGATTTCCCCTACATGACCTTCACCCTGGCCGCGCGCCCGGCAAAGGCCGAGCGCATGGCCGCGGTGGTCCATGTCGACGGCACCTCGCGGGTGCAGACGGTGCGCAGCTCATCGAACGAGCTGTACTACGATTTGATCAAGAAATACGCGGAGCGAACCGGAAGCCCGGTCATTCTCAATACCAGCTTCAACCTGAAAGGCCAGCCTATCGTCGAGACGCCGCGCGATGCCATCATGACTTTTTTCGGCTGTGGGCTGGATGCGCTCTTTATCGGCGATTTCCTGGTGGAGAAGACTTCTTGAGCGCGATACGCGGCGCACTGGAGCGGCTCGGCCTGGCGCGCGACGCGGCGGTGATGGTCCACAGCGCGTTCCGCGGTCTGGCACGCGAAGGACTGGCACCGCAAGCGGTGGCCGAAGAACTCTGCGATTACTTCGCCAGCGGGACGCTGCTCATGCCGACCATGTCCTGGCGCTTCGTGAAACCGGCCAATCCCGAATTCAGCGAGCTCGATACCCCATCGAACACCGGCATTCTGACCGAGGTGTTCCGCACAACGCTCGCCACGGCGCGCAGCCTCCACCCCACCCACTCGGTGGCGGGCATCGGTCGCCGCGCTGCCGAACTCCTCGCCGAGCATCACTTGGACCCTACGCCCTGCTCGGCGCGCAGTCCCTTCGGCAAGCTCCCCATCGTGGACGGCTGGGTCCTGATGCTCGGCATCGGCATGGATTGCTGCACCCTGGTGCACCACGGCGAAGAAACCGTCGCAGTGGACATTTACTTGAAGCCCGCAAGCGAAACCGAGACCTACCTGTGCCGCGACCGCGCAGGTCAGGCGCACACCGTGCGGCTGCGCAGGCACAAGTTTCTGCCGCGCGATTACTGGCAGTTCCAGGACCGGCTCGCCGCGAGTGGCCGGCTTCGCCTAACGCGCATCGGCAACGTCCTCTGCCGGGCGTTCGCCGCGCGCGAGCTGCACCGCATGGTCATCGAAACGCTTCAGGCGCGGCCCGACGCGATCCTCGCGCGCGACGGCCAGCGCTACCGGCGCATGTGAGCTGAGCTGGACGAGTGCGGAATAAGCATCGGTGCTGATCTTGCCGTTCATCCATCTCATCGTTGTGCAGTGCAATTGCAAGCAATTGCACTGCACAACGATGAGACTTGTTAAAACCCAATTCTCGCCCCAGTCCGTCAACACTCGCCTGATTAGCGCCTAATGCCCCCAACCCCTGCGCTCACAGCCTCCGACGCGGTGGCAGCCATCATCCGATTGGACGACGGCCGTTTTCTCATGCAGCTCCGCGATTCGCGCCCCGACATCTGGTACCCGGGTACCTGGGGATGTTTCGGCGGCGCGGTGAACCACGGCGAGGCGCCCCTGGAGGCGCTCCGGCGCGAGTTGGGCGAGGAGATCGAATTCGCGCCGCGCGAGGCGCGCTTTTTCACCCGCTTCGATTTTGATTTCAGAACCATCGGCATGCGCCCTTGCTATCGCATCTATTTCTTGGTGCCGATGAGCGAAGCGGAGTTCCAGCGCCTCGTGCTGCATGAAGGCGAAGCGCTGGGCGTTTTCTCCTACCAGGAGTTGGCAGACGGCATGCGGGTCACACCGTACGACGCTTTCGCCCTGCACCTGCTGAATCTCGCCGAACTGTCCGGGCAAGTCCTGAAGGAGATCGACGCGTGAAAACGCTCGCCGCG
Organism: Betaproteobacteria bacterium; assembly: GCA_016189945.1. GTDB lineage: Bacteria > Pseudomonadota > Gammaproteobacteria > Burkholderiales > SG8-39 > JACQTO01. The sequence continues at coordinate 2,522 of JACPRN010000243.1, read as the reverse complement.
CTTGCAGACGCACGCTCTGCGGATGAGCTGCGCGCAGCCCTCATCGAGCGCCACCCGGCGTTTGCCGCCGAGCGGCTCGGGCGCCTGGCGATTTTCGGCGCAGCGGGCGAAGGCGAGCGTCTCGCCAAAGCCTGCCGCGAGCGAGGCATCGCGATCGCCGCCATCTCAGACGAGAATCCCGCGCGCCAGGGGCAGGTTCTCGCCGGCGTCAAAGTGGGCGGAATCGAGGCGCTCGCGGCGCTTGAGCGCGATACGCCGGTGGTGGTCGCATCGCATCGGACGCTCGCCGCGCTGCGCCGGCTGCGAGCGCTTGGCTTTCGCAACTGCGCGCCGTTCGCGCTGCTGCAGTTGCTCGCCCCGGAAAAGTTCCGGCCGCACATGTTCCACGAGGGGCTGCTCGAGGACCTGTGCGAGAACCGCTCGCGCTACGAGGCGCTTGCGGCGCAGCTTGCGGACGAGTTTTCCCGCCGCGTCTTGGACGCCGTCATCGCTTACCGGATGACGCTTGACCCGGAAGTCCTCGACCCGATCGTCGAGTGGGACCTGTATAACCCTGCCGGCCTGCTCAATCTGGGCAGCGACGAGGTCTACGTGGACGGCGGGGCCTTCGACGGCGATTCGATCGCGCTGTTCGTGAAACGCGTGAATAACCGCTTCTCAGGCGTGATCGGGTTCGAGCCGGACCGCAAGACCTTCGCAAGACTCCAGGCGCGCTTTGCCGGCGATGCGCGCGTGCGACTCGTCAATGGCGGCTTGCACGCCCGCGCGGGCGAGTTGCGCTTTGCCGGGGACGCTTCGCGCGGCTCGATATTCGAAGACTCGGGCGGCGAGGTGATTCCGGTCGTGAGCCTGGACTCGGTCCTTGCCGGGGACCGGGTGAGCTTCATCAAGATGAATATCGAGGGCTCTGAAATCGAAGCGCTGGCGGGCGCCGCCGAATCGATCCGGCGCCACTCGCCGCGTCTGGCGATATCGGCCTATCATCGCCCGAGCGACCTGTGGGCGGTGCCCGAGGCAATCCGCGCGCTCGTTCCGCGCTATGCGCTGTACCTGCGCCAGCACGACGGCGGCATCATCGAAACCGTCTGCTATGCGCAGCAAAGCGCCTAGCCGCCGCGGATCGGCTTGCCGAGCAGTTGCTGCAGGAAAGTTCGCGTGCGGCTGCGCAGGTATTGGCGCGCCGCCGGGTCGCCGCGCAGCGCGAGTGCCGTCATGGCGACGATTCGGCGCCGGTTTATCCACCGGTTGCGAAGGACGGTCCACACGCGCACCGCAAGTCCGGTGGCCCGCACCGCGGCGCCAAAGAAGGGACGCCGCGAGTCGAAGGGCGCGAGGTACGATCGCAACGTCGCTTGGGCGCGGCTTTCCACCTCCGCCCAGGCGCGCCCTAGCTCTTTTGCGTGCCAGCGCACCGGGAGCCAGAAGATGCGCCGCTTCAGGGGATCGAAGAAAGCGCCGAAATACGCGTCGCGCAGCGCCCCGCCCTTGATGAGTTCTTCAACGCCAACCCGGCGCAATGCGCGCCACGCCCAAAGATCGCGCGCGGGCGGTCCCATCGGCGCCCAGCTCACGAGCATCGCTTCGTCGCTGTCCTGAACGGCGTAGGTTCGCGCCTCTTCGCCGAAATTGGCGTGGATGTAATCGGCGTCGATGGTCCAGTCATCCATCACCGAGCTGTCGTGATGCCCAATCGCCGCGTAATCGACCAGCAACGGCGCCCAGGAAAGGCAATGCAGCACCACGCCGTCTTCGCCCGGCACGCGCCACCAGCAAGCGACCGGGAACACGGTGAAACACTCGGCATCCCACTCGTAGCGCAGCGTCTCGCTGTGAAACCCGCGGATGCCGGCGAGCGCCAACTGCCTGCCGCTGATCGCAAGCGCGCGCCCCTCTTCGCCGCGGCGCGCGGCGAGCGACGCGAGGCCCATCGCCTCCAGCTCGCGAAACAGCGGCTCTTCGCCGAACCTGAGCGCCGCCGCGAGCACGACGCTGTAGCCCTCCAGGCCGCGGCGCTGCACCGAGGCCATGGTGCCGTCCGAAAGCACGAGATCGGGCGTCAACACCACGCCGTAGGCCTGGTCCCGATACGCCATTTCAGTGGCCATCTTGTGGCCGACCCCCATGTGCACGCATCCGGAAACCCCATCGGCGGGCAGCCCGATTTCGAGCCACACGGGCTCGACGTAGCCCTGGAGCTGCTCGAATACGCGCGTGCGGCTGAGTCTCGCCCAGTCCTCTGCCGTGGTCGCGATCAGGAAACGGTTTCGGGTGCGGTTGCGAAGCGCGGGAATGTTGCCGGGAGCAAGCAGACTCGGGAGGCAGAAGTTGATGAAATAATTCGTGTAACGCTCGCCCCAAACGGCGACGATGAAATAGAACGGCCGCAGCATGGTCTCGTCCGCGGCGCTTGTGCTGCGAGAGGTCATTATTTCTTGCGCGCGAGCGCGGAAATCCCCGAAGGCGTCGTCAAGTGCCACTCGACGGTCAAACCCGCCAAGGCACACCATTGCTGCACCTCTTCG
>JACPRN010000244.1 GCA_016189945.1 Betaproteobacteria bacterium | reverse complement strand
GGATCGCGCGAACGGCATCAGGGGTTTTGCCGAATGCGGTGACCATAATCACGGGCATCGCTTTATGGTGTGCTTTGGCCCATGTAAGGACCTCGAAGCCGTCCACGTCCGGCAGACGGACATCAAGGAGCATCACGTCGGGCGCCTCTCGCCCGATGCAGGCCAGCGCCTCCGCCCCGCTCGCCACCGCCACCGGCGCAAACCCCGCCAGCGAGACGAGATTGGACAGGACCCAACGAGCGTCCTCCAGGTCATCCACAATGAGAACCTTGGCCGGAGCGGAAGGCGTCGAGTCTATGGGTGCCTCCTCCCTTGGTCGTCGTTTTGCAGTCAGTTCCGCATTTATCATTTCGCCTTTACCTGCCTTTCCCGGAGCGACGGAAGAAGGTGTCGCACCAGAATGTCCGCATCCAGAAGCGGCTCCACCGAATGGGCCAGGCCCAAAAACAGAAGCCCGATCTCACCGGCCGAGAGCGTAGCGTTGATGCGCCCGGCGATGAACCGATCCCTCTCAGAGAGTAGTTTTCGGCTTTGTTCTTTCCGTTGGTTCTCCTGGTCCAGGTCCGGCTTGTTACCCAACGCGCCTTGGAGAAACTGATACTCCTGGAGCAGCAGTTGGGGGTCCTCGGTGCCCATCAGCTTGGCGCCTTGCTCCATGAGTTCTACTAGGAGCTGATGATTCTTGCTCCCTCGGGCGGCGACCTCCTTGACGATGTCCGCTTCCTTCTCGCAGTGGGGTAATCCGTCCTGATACAGGCGGACGCTCGCATAGGGCAACTCCAGCGCTGCGATCATGTGGCGAATCCCGCTCCAGACCTCGTCAATCGACTTGAGATGCTCAGCCCACTTCTCGTGACCGTAGCGGGTGACGTACTCTTGCTTGACCCGCTCAAGCAGCGACCCCATATCCTGTTCGGTATGAATAATCGGAATCACAATGAGCGTGCGCATAAGTCGGCAAGGACTACGGGATGCGAGTGTGTACGCGGAGTAGCCCCCTCACCTCCTCAAACATTCGGCCGTGCCATTCATTGTGGATCCCTGTGTCCACCGCCTGAAACCGCAGGACCAAGCGCACGGCATACCGTGGGCAGCAGCTCCCGGTAGACGGAGTCCTTGGTGATGTAAGCGAAAGCGCCGGCCGCGCCCGCCCGTTCGACGTAGGTCTGGCCGGCATGCTGCGAAACGACGATGACGGCAGTCTCCGGAAGCATTTCCTTGATCTGCGCGGTGAGGTCGACGCCATTGGCGTCAGAGAGCCCAACGTCCATCAACACCAACTGCGGGCTGCGACTGCGGCACAGTTCCAGCGCGCGCGCGCCGTCGGCAGCTTCGATGATGGCGGCGTCCGGGTAAGCGGACTGCAGCAGATCCCGCAGCGCCCGGCGCATGAAGTCCTGGTCTTCGACTACCAGGATAGTGATCCGCTCCGTCATGGTTTGCGATAAGTTGGCTTGGGCACATTCGGCCGCGCACAATCGCGCGACCCGTTTTTCCAAGCCTAAACGTCAGCCAACCGCCTGTCTGTCAGGATAACCTGACAATTGGCGGAGCGGCGAGCGGGCAGATACGCGCCGGTTTGATCCGGATCATGCGGCCGTGCGACCCGCAGCGGGGAAGAACTCTAGCTGGACGGCGTCAGGCCGTGCTCGATTGCGAACCTGACCAGGCCCGGCACGTTGCTCACGCTGAGTTTCTTCATCAGCCGGCCGCGGTAGGTCTCGACCGTGTTGGACGAAAGGTGAACGGTTGCGGCAATCTCGGCGCTGGAGTGTCCCTCGACCACCAGTTGCAGCACTTGGCGCTCGCGCGCGCTCAGGCTGTCCAGCGGACTCGCGCGGCCGGGGCGGCATTGCGCCACTGACTCGAGCGCGGCGATGGCGCGGGAGAAATAGCGCCGTCCAGCGTGCGCGGCGTGCACCGCCGCCGCCACTTCCTCGCCCGCCGACTCCTTGAGGACAAAACCCGCGGCGCCCGCCTCGAGCGCACGGCACACGTGCTCGGAGTTGGAGTGCATGGAGAGAATGACGACGCGTGTTGCCGGGGATTTGTCGCGGAGCAGGCGCGCCGCCTCGATACCATTTAATCCCGGCATCGCAATGTCCATGATCACGACGTCGGGCTTGACTGCCTGCGCCCGCCGCACGGCCTCGCGGCCATCGGCCGCCTCCCCCACGACGCTGATGTCGGCGGCCTGCTGCAGCAACACCTTAAGGCCTTCGCGCAGCACCACGTGATCGTCGGCAAGCAGCACCCGAATCGTCACGCCGCCCTCCGCGGGATCTCGACGATAACGTGAACGCCTCGTCCAGGCGGCGACTCGATACGCAGCTTGGCGCCGACTGTATCCGCCCGTTCTCGCATGGTGGCAAGTCCCCAATGGTTGCCCGCCGACTTGGTATGTTCAGCGGCAAAACCGACTCCGTCATCAGCGATCGTCAGCGTCACGCGCTCAGGTGTTGCCCCAAGCGCCACCTCGATGTTTCTGGCCCGCGCGTGCTTGATGGCGTTGGCGAGGGCCTCCTGCGCAATGCGAAACAGGGCCGTCTCGACGGCGAGCGGCAGCCGGGGGGTGAAATCTTCGCCGTGCACGGTGATCGACACGGCGACGCGCGCGCCTAAAGACTCGACATAGGTGCGCAGCGCTGCCAGCAAGCCGTAATCATCGAGCGCCGGCGGGTGCAAGTTTGCCATTATGTCGCGGATCTGCACCGCCGTCCCTTCGAGCAGCGTCTGTGTGTCCCGGAAGCGGGCGCCGACGACGTCGAGCGACTCCCGCGGGAGCTGGGAACGGATGATGTTGAGGTTGATATTGAGCGCAGATAGGCTCTGGCCGATGCGGTCATGCAGCTCGCGGTTAATGCTACGCCGCTCGGTTTCCTCGACCGCGAACAGGCGCCGTGACAGACGCCGCAGCCGACCCGCGTAGTCGCGCCGTTCCTGCTCGGCCCGCTTGCGCGCGGTGATGTTGTCGAATAGGGCGACGAAGGTTTCCTCTCCAGTACTGTACGCAGCGATCGATAGCCACGACTTTAACGGCTTGAAGTAAATCTCAAACCGCTCGGGCTGACCAGTCAGAGTCACTCTTCCATAGGTTTCGAACAACTCCGGGTGCGCTTCTCTTATGCCCGGGATTACCTCGGTGACTCTTTTCCCAACGACATTCTTCAATCCCGTCAGTTGCTCGAAGGCGATGTTGACATCGAGATAGACAAAGTCCTGCGGCCGGTTATCCTCAAAAAGCATTCGGCAATAGGCAAAGCCGTGAAGCATGTTCTCGAACAGCGAGCGATAACGCGCTTCGCTTTTCGCTAATGCTTCTTCGGCCCGCTTGCGATCGGCGATGTCGCGCATTAACGCGAACGAGCGCTCCGGGTTCGCGTCCGATGAAAGATCGATCCTCATCTCGATGTCCAGCGGTTGTCGGTCCTTGCGCCGAAGGCGCGCACGAATTGGTCGCAGCCTTTTCTCACGACGTCTTGTAGATGACGCGCAACATCCCCTGGAGTTCTTGCCGCATCCGCGTCCGGGATGCGCATTATCAGGAGTTCTTCTGCGCCGGTAACCGACCAGTCGCCAATAACTGTCGTTCACTTCGAGGAAGGTCCCTTGTTGTTATAGCCCTCCATACAACGTACCGGCTTGGGCCCTTCGTCAAAGTTGGATACGCAATAAGAGTGCCATGGATGCAACGCTGGCCACCGAAGCAGCTAATCCATAGTAAAAACAATCCGTTAAGGAGAAGCTACCGTTGAAGGAAGTTCAAAATAGCGGAATAACTACTATGGAGAGGACGCCATATCTGTGGAATTTTCGCCAATTCCAGGGTAGGTCTCGTATATGTGCTGGGGATGCTTCAGGGCATTGCGCTGTCGGCGCTGGCACTGGCGATGTTCGGCGTACAGGTCGCCAGGGGGGCTTCGCACGCCGTTGAACCATGGAGATCGGCGAAAGCGGTGCATTAGCCACTCATGAGGCAAGTGTCGACTAAAGTGGCGAGGAATTTGGATTCTTGTTCCGTCTCCACATTTTGTGTTGCAAGCAACTGCACAAAGCAACTGCACAAAATGTAGAGATTGGATAGCGGCGAATCTACCATGGCTGATTCCGGCTCGTTCGACGTAGACCGGGCAGGGCTCCTTCCCATACGCCATGTGGGGTCATGAAAATAGTACAACGTTTAGGGAATCTCCCTGTATCATTGCGCCCCGCCGGCTTGATCCTGATCAAGCCGGAGGCGGCAGAATCGTTGAAAATTCAGTGCCTTTTTCGTTACCGGAAACCTGGAATCGCGTCCGGCAAGGCTGGCGACGGCGCGCTTGAGCGCTGACACTGCACCTGACCCCGGCCGGGCCGACTGAACCGATGCTCGAAGCAGACAACCTCGAATGCGTGCGCGGCGATCGCAGCCTGTTCCGCGACCTTTCGTTCCGGGTGGATGGCGGCCAATGCCTGCTCGTAAGCGGCTTGAACGGCAGCGGCAAGACGAGCCTCCTGCGCATCCTGTGCGGGCTGCTGGCGCCGATGCACGGCACCGTGCGCTGGCGCGGGCAGCCGATTCGGGCCCTGGGCGATGCTTATCGGAGCGAACTCAGCTACCTGGGCCACCTCAGCGCGGTGAAAGAGGAACTCAGCGCCGCTGAAAACGTCGAAGTCGCCTCGGCGCTGGCCGGCCGGTCCGTGCCCGCGCAAGCTGCGCGCTCCGCGCTTGCCGAGGCCGGACTTCGCCGGCGCGAGGACCTGCCGGTGCGCGTGCTCTCGCAGGGACAAAAGCGGCGCGTCGCGCTGGCGCGGCTGCTCCTCGGCGGCAGCACTCTGTGGCTGCTCGACGAGCCCGTCACCGCGCTTGACGCGGACGCGGTCAAGTGGCTCGCCGGAGAGATCGACCGCCATGTCGCGCGCGGCGGGGTCGCGGTGCTCACCAGCCATCAGGACCTGCCGCTCGCAACCGCCCCCCTGCAAACGTTGCGGCTCCGTGCGTGAGCGAGGCAAGCTTATGGAACGGTTTCAGCGCCGCTGTGCGACGCGACCTGCTGCTCGCGATGCGGCGCAAATCGGACGTATTGACCACGCTCTTTTTTTTCGTCATCGTGACCAGCCTTTTTCCGCTTGGCATAGGTCCGGAAACCGACATGCTGCGCCGGATAGCGCCGGGGGTGCTGTGGGTATCGGCGCTGCTCGCCACCATGTTGTCGCTCAACCGCCTGTTCGCGGCCGATTACGTGGACGGCACGCTGGAACAGATGGCACTGTCGGCCGTTCCCCTGGGGGTCCTGGTCGCAGGCAAAGTCGCCGCGCACTGGCTGCTGGCAGGGCTTCCCCTGACGCTGCTCGCGCCGGTCCTGGGACTGCAGTTTGACATGGCCCCGAGATCGCTTGCCGTGATGGTCGCCTCGCTTGCGATCGGCACGCCGGTGCTGAGCCTGATCGGCGCCATCGGCGCCGCGCTGACGCTTGGCGTGCGCGGCGGCGGCGTGCTGGTATCGCTGCTGGTGCTGCCGCTTTACGTTCCGGCGCTCATATTCGGCGCGGGCGCGGTGGAAGCCGATGTTTCCGGACTGGGCTCCGGCGCGCACCTGTCGCTGCTTGCCGCGATGCTCGCGGTGGCCGGTTTTTTTGCGCCCTGGGCAACCACGGCGGCGTTGAGGATTGCATTGGAATGAGCGGCATCAACTGGTTCAGATTTTCCTCGCCGCAGAGCTTTTATCCGCTCGCGGCGAAAATGATCCCGTGGTTTTCGGCGCTGGCCGTCGTATTCGGCGTTATCGGCCTCTACATCTCCTTTTTCGTCGCGCCGACCGATGCCCAGCAAGGCGAGGCCTACCGCATCATCTTCGTGCACGTGCCGGCATCCTGGATGTCGATGTTCCTGTACCTGGTGATGGCATTCTGGGCTGCGGTCGGGATGGCGATGAATACGAGGCTCGCGGGCATGATGGCCTCGGCGATCGCGCCCACCGGCGCCATGTTCGCTTTCCTGAGCCTGTGGACCGGGTCGCTGTGGGGCAAGCCGATGTGGGGAACGTGGTGGGTGTGGGACGCGCGCCTCACCTCGGAACTTATCCTGTTCTTCCTTTATCTAGGATTTATCGCCCTGCAATCGGCGATCGACGATCCGCGCCGCGCCGACCGCGCCGGTGCGCTACTCGCCATCGTGGGCGTGATCAACATCCCGATCATCTATTTTTCGGTACAGTGGTGGAATACGCTGCACCAGGGCGCGTCGGTGAGTCTCACCCGGGCGCCCTCGATGGCAAAGACCATGCTCCTGGGCATGCTGCTGATGGCACTGGCGTTCTGGATGTATTCGATCGCGGTGTCCCTGTCGCGCGCGCGCGCCATCATCCTGGAGCGGGAGCGGCACACGGTATGGGTTGAGGAATTATCGGAGTTGAATCAATGAGCTGGAACAGCGCAACGGAGTTTTTTGCCATGGGCGGCTACGCCTTTTACGTGTGGGGCTCGTTCGGCATCGCGGCCATCCTGATGGCAGGGGAGATGCTGCTGGTGCGCGCGCGGCGCCGCGCGGCGTTCCTCGAACTCGGGCGCGAGATCGTCGCCCGCAGGGCAGGTGGCCGATGAAACCACGGCACAAGCGGGCAGCCATCATCGTCGGCGCTGTGGCCGCTCTCGGCATCGGCGCTGGACTGGTCCTGAAAGCCTTCCAGAGCAACCTGGTATTCTTCTTCACGCCCACTCAAATCGAAGCGGGCGAAGCGCCCAAGGGGCGCGCTTTCCGCATCGGCGGCCTGGTGCAGCCCGGAAGCTTGAAGCGCGAGGCCGACGGCCTCACGGTCCGCTTCGCGGTCACCGATACGGCAAAGACGATCCCGGTTGTCTTCTCGGGGATACTTCCGGACCTGTTCCGCGAGGGCAAGGGCGTCGTCGCTCAAGGACGGCTGGGTCCGGACGGCATGTTCCGCGCCGAAGAGGTGCTCGCCAAGCACGACGAGAACTACATGCCGCCTGAGGCCGCGCATGCGGTCGAGCAGGCGCAAAAAGCCATGAAGGCGGCAAAATGATTCCCGAGCTCGGTCACTTCGCTCTCATTCTCGCGCTGCTGGTGGCGCTGGCGCAGGCCATCGTTCCGATCGTCGGCGCCGCGCGGCGCATCGAGCCCTGGATCGCACTCGCGCGTCCCGCCGCGACGGCGCAGTTTGCCCTGGTGCTCCTCGCCTTCGGATGCCTCGCCTGGGCGTTCATCGCCAAGGACTTTTCGGTGCTCTACGTCGCGCAGCACTCCAACTCGCAGTTGCCGGCGATATACCGCTTTGCCGCCGTCTGGGGCGGCCACGAAGGGTCGCTGCTGCTGTGGATGCTGATGCTTTCGGCCTGGACATTTGCCGTCGCCCTGCTCTCGCGCGCGCTGCCCGATGAGATCGTAGCGCGCGTGATCGGCGTATTGGGCCTCGTGTCCGCAGGCTTCCTGCTGTTCATCCTGTTCACCTCCAACCCCTTCGACCGGCTGCTGCCGCCGGCGGCCGACGGACGCGACTTGAATCCGCTGCTGCAGGACCCAGGGCTGATATTTCACCCGCCGATGCTCTACATGGGCTACGTAGGCTTCTCCGTCGCGTTTGCCTTCGCGCTCGCGGCGCTGATCTCGGGCCGGCTCGACGCCGCCTGGGCGCGCTGGTCTCGCCCCTGGACGCTCGCGGCATGGATGTTCCTGACTCTCGGGATCGCGCTCGGGAGCTGGTGGGCCTACTACGAGCTGGGCTGGGGCGGCTGGTGGTTCTGGGACCCGGTCGAGAACGCCTCCTTCATGCCCTGGCTGGTGGGAACGGCGCTCGTGCATTCGCTCGCCGTCACCGAGAAGCGCGGCTGCTTCAAGAACTGGACGGTGATGCTCGCGATCGCGGCGTTTTCGCTCTCGCTGCTGGGGACCTTCCTCGTGCGCTCGGGCGTGCTCACCTCGGTGCATGCGTTTGCAACCGATCCGCGCCGGGGGATTTTCATCCTGGCGCTGCTTGCGATCGTCATCGGCGGGTCGCTGGTGCTGTTTGCGCTGCGCGCCCCCAGAATCGGTCTCGGCGGGCGCTTCGAGCTGGTATCGCGCGAGACGCTGCTCCTCGTCAACAACGTGCTGCTCGTCGTGGGCGCAGCCTGCGTGCTGCTCGGAACGCTCTATCCCCTGGTGATCGACGCCCTGGGTCTGGGCAAGCTCTCGGTCGGCCCGCCGTACTTCAACAGCGTCTTCGTGCCGCTCATGCTGCCGGCGCTGTTCCTGATGGCGCTCGGCCCGATCGCCGGGTGGAAGAGCGCGAGCCTGCCGGCGATCGCCAAGCGCCTGCGTTCGCCGCTCGTATTTGCGCTCCTCGCCGGCGTCGCGGCGCCGTTCGCGTTCGGGCGCTGGTCGCCGCTCGTGGCGCTCGGGCTGTTCCTCGCCGCCTGGATCGTGGCGAGCGTGGTCGTGGCGGCAGCCGCCCGCCTGCGATCCGGACCGGAAGGCGCGCTCGCCTCCTTGCGCCGACAGCCGAGCGGCTGGTATGCCATGCATCTGGCGCATATCGGCATCGCCGTCTTCGTCATCGGCGTAACCCTGGTCAAGGGCTACGAGGAAGAAAAGGACGTTCGCATGGCCCCCGGGGATACGGTCACGGTCGGCGGCTATACGATGCGGTTCAACGGCGTACAGGATGTCACGGGCCCCAACTACCGCTCGGCGATGGGCGATGTCGAACTCACGCGCAACGGCCGAATATTGCGCACGATGCGGCCGGAGAAACGCGCCTATTTCTCCTCGCAAATGCCGATGACCGAGGCGGCGATCGACGCCGGGTTGACGCGTGACGTGTATGTCGCTCTGGGCGAGCCGCTCGAGGCGGGCGCCTGGAGCGTACGCGTTTATTACAAGCCTTTTGTCGACTGGATCTGGGGCGGGTGCCTGCTCATGGCCTTTGGCGCGCTGTTCGCCATCGCCGACCGGCGCTACCGGGCCAGGCGCAGGGCAAGCTTCGCCGTTCCGGCCGAAGCGCAGGCGGAGGCGGCGCGGTGAAGCGCTTTCTGCTGCCGCTTGCGGCGTTCCTGGTCCTGATCGGCTTCCTTGCCGTCGGCCTGAAGCTCAACCCGCGCGAAGTGCCCTCGCCGCTCATCGGCAAGCCGGCGCCGGACTTCGAGTTGCCGCAGCTGCACGAACCCGAGAAGCGGTTTTCCCCGAGCGAGATGCAGGGGCGGGTGTGGATGCTGAACGTCTGGGCTTCCTGGTGCGTGTCCTGCCGCGAGGAACATCCTCTGCTGGTCGAACTCGCGCGCGCGAAATTCGTTCCGCTGCTCGGGCTCAACTACAAGGACCCGCGCGCGGACGCCCTGCGCTGGCTGGCGCAGTTCGGCGATCCGTACGGATTCAGCGTCGCCGATACCGAGGGCCGTGTCGGCATCGACTACGGGGTCTACGGGGTTCCCGAAACCTATGTCATCGACAAGGCGGGCGTCATCCGCTACAAGCAGATCGGACCGGTGACGACGGCGATCCTCAGCGAGAAAATCCTGCCTCTGGTCAAAGAGTTGCAGAAATGAAGCGGCTCGCGCTCGCCCTGCTCCTGCTCGGCGCGTGCTCCCTTGCCCTGGGACGCGAAGCCGTGCCGCTCGCCGAGGACCCGGCGGTCGAGAAACGGCTGGTCGCCATCTCCGAGGAGCTGAGATGCCTGGTGTGCCAGAACGAGTCGCTTTCAGCCTCGCGCGCGGACCTGGCGGTCGACCTGCGCCGGCAGATCCGCGAGCAGATCAAGGCCGGGCGCAGCGACGCCGAGATCAGGGAGTACATGGTTGCCCGCTAAGGCGACTTCGTGCTCTACCGCCCGCCGCTGAAATCGACCACCGCGCTCTTGTGGTTCGGGCCATTCGTGCTCCTGGTTGCCGGCGTCGCGGCGCTGCTGCTGTACCTGCGCCGGCGCAGGCGCCTGGTTGCCTCCGAGGCGCCGCTCACGGCCGAGGAGCGCGCGCATATCGCCGCGTTGCTCGGCAACGCCCCGCCTGAGGCGCCTTCGGCCCCCGGGCCGGCGCGCGCGGCAGGCAAGGTCCAGCCCGGCGGGGCGGTGGGGCGGCGCAAGCGCTCGCGCTGAGGACCGGGCGGCGCCCGGTCCTCCGGCGGGCGTTTTCCGCGCGCCTGGGCAAAAAACGCGCCGCAATGCTCCCCGCCTCCAGGTAAAATCACGCGGGGCGCAGGGAAAACACGTGCCGAATTACAAGCGAATCCCCGATGCGCCCTTTGCCGTTGTTACCAATAATTGAAGTCACGCGATGAATCAGGGACGCCCTATGACGAGAAAGAGATTTATCTACGCATTCGAAGACGGCGACGGCAAGAACAAGATGCTCCTTGGGGGCAAGGGCGCCAATCTGTGCGAGATGACTCAGATCGGCCTCAATGTGCCGCCCGGCTTTACCGTCACCACCGAGGCGTGCCTCGCCTACTTGGAAGCGAATCGCCTTCCCGAGGGCCTGATGGACGAGATCAGGAGCCACATGAAGACGCTGGAGAAGAAAACCGGCAAGGGTTTCGGCAGCCCCGCCAATCCGCTCCTGGTTTCCGTGCGCTCGGGATCGGCGCTGTCGATGCCCGGGATGATGGACACGATCCTCAATCTCGGCTTGAACGAGGATTCGCTCCAGGGGCTGGCTCGGCAGACGGCGAACGAGCGCTTTGCCTACGATGCCTACCGCCGCTTCATCCAGCTTTTCGGCAAGATCGCGCTCGGCATCGGCGACGAGCATTTCGATGAGCGCATGGCGGCGATCAAGCGCAAGCACGACGCGCGCCTGGACGTCGATCTCAGCGCGGAGCAGCTCAAGGAGCTGGCCGGGGAATTCCTCGAAATCGTCAAGCGCCACACCGGCAAACCTTTCCCGCAGGATCCCTACGAGCAGTTGGAGATCTCGGTGGGGGCGGTGTTCCGCTCCTGGATGGGCAAGCGGGCGGTCGATTACCGCCGGCAGTTCAAGATCACCAAGGACATGGCCAACGGCACCGCGGTCAACATCTGCACCATGGTGTTCGGCAATATGGGCAATGATTCGGGCACCGGCGTCGGCTTCACGCGCAACCCCGGCACCGGCGAGAACGCGATTTACGGCGAGTATCTCGTCAATGCCCAGGGCGAGGACGTGGTGGCGGGAATCCGCACACCCAAGCCGATCGCCGAGCTTGAGCAGGAAATGCCCGAGATCTACCGCCAGTTGATCGAGCTGCACAAGCGGCTGGAATCGCATTACCGCGAGGTGCAGGATTTCGAATTCACCATCGAGCGCGGCACGCTCTACTGCCTGCAGACGCGCAACGGCAAGATGAACGCCCGCGCCATGGTGCGCACCTCGGTGGAAATGTTCCAGGAAGGGCTGATCACCAGGGAACGCGCGCTGCTGCGCGTGGAACCGGCGATGCTCGAGCAGCTCCTGGTGCCGCAGCTCTCGCCGAGTTTCCACGGCAAATCGCTGGCGCAGGGGCTGCCCGCATCGCCGGGCGCGGCCTCCGGAAAGATCGTTTTCGACGCCAACACGGCCGAGGTGCGCGGCCGCGCCGGCGAGAAAATCATCCTGGTGCGCGAGGAAACCAAGCCGGACGACATCCACGGCTTCTTCCAGGCCCAGGGCATCCTCACCAGCCGCGGCGGCAAGACCTCGCACGCCGCGGTGGTCGCGCGCGGCATGGGCAAGCCCTGCGTATCGGGCTGCGAGCAGATCGCGATCGACGACAAGGCGCGGGCCGCGACCATCGGCGAGACCACCCTGCATGAGGGCGACGTGATCACCATCGACGGCGGCACCGGTCACGTGTACGCCGGCGAAGTGCCGACCGTGGAGGCGAGTTTTTCCAACGAAATGTCGACGCTCCTCGCCTGGGCCGACGAAGTGGCGCGGCTCAAGGTAATGGCCAACGCCGACACGCCCGAAGACGCCCTGCGGGCGCGCGAATTCGGCGCCAAGGGAATCGGCCTGGTGCGCACCGAGCGCATGTTCAACAGCACCGACCGCCTGCCCATCGTGCAGGAAATGATCCTCGCCGAGACCGCCGAAGAGCGGCAGGCCGCGCTCGACCGGCTGCTGCCGATCCAGCGCGCGGATTTCAAGGGAATCTTCAAGGCGATGAAGGGCCTGCCGGTCACCATTCGGCTGCTCGACCCGCCGATGCACGAGTTTCTGCCCACGGCGGCGCAGCTCGAACTGGAGATCGCGCACCTGCACCAATTGCGCGACTCGATCAAGGGGCTGGAAGAACTGCCCGACACCCTGAAGCTGCTCAGCCCGAAGCTCTATCAGCAATACGCCGACGGCCTTGCCAAGCTGATGGCCGGCCTGCACTCGTTCAAGGACTCGCATCTGGAAGAGGACGTGATCATCAAGAAAGAGGCGATCCTGAGGAAGGTGCGCGCCCTGGAAGAAGTCAATCCGATGCTCGGACATCGCGGCGTGCGGCTGGGGATCACTTATCCGGAAATCTACGCCATGCAGATCCAGGCGATTCTCGAGGCCGCCGCGCTGTGCGCCAGGGAAGGCATCGAAATCTACCCCGAGATCATGGTGCCGCAGGTCGCCACGGTGGAGGAACTCAAGCGCATCCACAAGAAAGTGGTGCGCATCCATCAGATCGTGCAGCTTACCCACGGCATCAACGTGAAATACAAATTCGGCTCGATGCTCGAAGTGGTGCGCGCGTGCCTGCGCGCCGCGCGCATGGCGGAGACCGCCGAGTTCTTCTCCTTCGGCACCAACGACCTGACCCAGGCCACCTTTTCGTTCTCGCGCGAGGATGCCGAAAACAAGTTTCTGCCGGCGTACAACGAAACCGGGATCCTGCAGGACAACCCGTTCGAGGTGCTCGACATCAAAGGCGTGGGTCAACTGATGAAGATGGCCGTGGACAACGGGCGCAAGACGCGTCCGGACTTGAAGGTGGGCATCTGCGGCGAGCACGGCGGCGATCCGGTCTCGATCCAGTTCTGCCATCGCATCGACATCGATTACGTCTCGTGCTCGGGGCCGCGCGTCCCCATTGCGCGCCTGGCGGCCGCGCAGGCGAGGCTGCTGGACCACGTCAACGGGAAGATTCATACCGCCGCCGAGCTGGCCGAAGCGATCTGAGAATTACCGATGAGTGCGGACCGGCTGCGCAGGCGAAAGCCGCGCAGCCGCGGCGAGTCTTGTCTATTCGCGCGCCAGCGGCCTCCCGGCGAACAAGCGCCTGAGGTAAGGCCACGCGAGCAGAATCACGGTGAGGAGAAGGATCGCGAGCGCGAAAGGACGGCTGAAGAAGATCCCATAGGATCCCTGCCCGATGAGCAGCGAGCGGTGAAAATTGGCCTCCACGAGATCGCCGAGAACCAGCCCCAGGACCATGCAGGCCCCGGGATAGCGGTAGCGCGTCATCAGGTAGCCGAGAAACCCGAACACGACGGTGACGATCACGTCCTCGACGAACCCGCGCATGGCAAAGGAGCCGACCACGCTCAGCATGACGATTAAGGGAACGAGAAGCGCGTTGGGGATCAGCACCGCCTTAGCGAAATGCCGGGCGAGCAGAAGCCCCATGAGGAAGAAAGAGAATTGCGCGAGCAGGATGCCGGCAAAGACCGTGTAGGGAAGCGCGCCCGAGCGCTCGAAAAACTGCACCCCGGGCTGCAGGCCGTGCATGATCATCGCCGCGAGGAAAATGGCGGTCACCGAGGAACCCGGAATTCCCAGCGTGAAGGTGGGGATCAAATCGCCCACGATGCAGGCGTTCTTGGCGATCTCCGGCGCGAGCAGTCCCCGCGGCTCGCCCTGCCCGAATTTCTCCGGATGCTTGGAGGCTTTTTTC
The DNA here is from genome assembly GCA_016189945.1 of Betaproteobacteria bacterium. Lineage (GTDB taxonomy): Bacteria > Pseudomonadota > Gammaproteobacteria > Burkholderiales > SG8-39 > JACQTO01. Next base: position 17,567 of record JACPRN010000244.1, on the reverse strand, counting down.
TCCGCGAAGTAGGCGACGATGTTGGCCGAGGACAGGCCCAGGGCCGGAAGTATGCCCATGAAGATTCCCACGATTCCCGCCCTTGCGATCGTTCCCGGAAAGCGCAAAGCGGTCTTGAATCCCTCCCAGACCCGGCCGACGGTCCTGATCTGGGCGATGCTCCCGCCCTGCTCCGAGAGCACGAGCACCTGGGAAAGGGCGAACAGACCCAGCACAGTGGGCGCCAGCGGAACGCCGTCTTCAAGGTAGAGGTAGCCGAAAGTGAAGCGCGCCTCGGCCGTGATCGGGTCCCGGCCGATGAAGGAAAGCAAGAGCCCGATTCCTCCGAGGAAAAGCCCCTTCAAGACTTGGCCGTGCGAGGCCAGCGCCAGGAGCGAAAGCGCCATCAGGGCGACCATGAAATATTCCGGAGGTCCCATCCTGAGCGCAACGAGGATGAGCAGGGGCGAGATCGCGACCAGGGAAATCCAGCCGATGATCCCGCCCATGAAAGAGCCCAGGGCGGAGATCCCCATCGCCACGCCCGCCTGGCCTTTCTGCGCCATCGGGTAGCCGTCCCAGCAGGAGGCGACCGAGCCCACGCCGCCCGGAGTATTGATGAGGATCGAGGCGAACGAATCGCCGTAGGCCGTTGCCGCGTGCACGGCGGCAAGCAGGATGATCGCGCTTGCCGGGTCCATCCCGAAGGTCAGCGGAAGCGTCAGAGCCACCGCGAACATGGGCCCGAGGCCGGGCAGCGCGCCGATGACCAGGCCGAAGGCCGTCCCCACGACGAGGTAGAAAAGGTTCACCGGCTGAAGCGCGATCATGAAGCCCTCGAGCCACATCACCCTTCCCCTTCTTCTAGCGTTAGCCCTTCAGGTACGACCACAAGAGCCCCTCGGGCAAGCGGACGTGGAACAGGACCGTGAACGCGATCGCCACTGCGGCCGTGAGAAGAAAGCCGTAGGCGATCAGAACGCCCCAGCGCCGGTAGCGCATCTGCAACGGCGCGCCGATGAGGTACAGGAGGCTCGCCAGAGAAAACCCGAGCAGGGCGATGAGCGCGACGTATCCGACCTGCACCGCGAGAGCGAGCGGCCAGGAAACGACGTCGAGCGTCTCTAGAGCCGCAGTTTCGGCCGGTGTTTGGCGCGCCTTCGCCGCGCCGAAGAACTGAAACCCCAGGGCCAATGCGAGTGCGGCGAGACTCGCGAGCGCGACCAGGCGCGGGAACAGCGCGGCAGTCTGCCCCAGCTCGCGGGTTTCGACGAAAAAGGCGAGCGCAAAGGAGCCCAGGACCAGGAGGAGAAATCCCTCCAGGGCCGCGATGCGCTTTCTGCCGCCCACGGCCAACCTGAGCTAGCGGCCGCGCTTATCGGGTTTCAAAACGGGAGCCAGTTCCTGAATCGTCTCAAAAATCTGCCTCGACGCCTTCTGGAACTCCGCCGGTCCGAGCGGCTGCAGGGTCTGCTTGGCCTTGGCCGCCGCCGCCTGATAGTCCTTGTCGGCGAAAGCCTTTCTGAAAGCGGCGACGAGGATGTCGATCCTATCGTTCGGCAATTCGGGCGGAGCGAAAACGCCGGTCATCTGGTCCAGAACGATGTTGGGATAACCCAGCTCGGCGATGGTCGGGATCTGCGGATGCGATTCGTCCCTTTGCGGTCCGGAGACCGCGAGAATTCGCAGCCGCCCCTGCTCGTGGAGCGGCCAGTAGCTGTCCAGGGCTCCCGTTCCCATCTGGGTTTGCGCTCCGGCGACTGCGAGTGCGGCCTCGGTGCCGCTGTTGAACGGGACATAGGTGAAATTGACGCCTGCTCTGGCCTTAAGGAGCATGGCCAGGATGTAGGCGTTGCTCCCCACCCCGGTTCCGGCCGAAGTCAAAGGCTGCCCCTGCGAAGCCTTTTTCAGATCCTCGATGGTCTTGAAGGGCGTGTCCTTCGCCACCGCGACGCAGTCGTAGTTCTTTCCGGCGACGTTGAACACGTGCGTGAACTTCAGGACCTCGAACTTGGCCCCGGTGACGATCTGACCCGCCGACATCGACGGCTGTTGGCTCACAAGCAGCGTGTAGCCGTCGGCGGGCTGTTTGAAGACGAACGAGCGGGCGATATTTCCTCCGGCGCCCACCATGTTTTCGATGACCACCGGGACCCCGAGGTACTTCTGGAAATACGGCTGGATGAGCCTGGCGGCCATGTCGGTGGTGCCGCCCGCCGCGTGGGTGATGACCAGCCGGACCGGCTGGCTCGGGTATACCTGCTTTTGCGCCGAAACGGTCGGCGGATTGAGGAGCATCGATACGAGCATGGCAACAACTGCTGAATGGAACGGCTTCATGTCTTCCCCTTTCGTCGAATTTCTGAAAACGACAGGAAAATCGATCCCACCCCTGTCAGGGCAGCTTCGGGCGAACGTCGCGCTCGAGAAAGTCGATCACGGCCTGGGAGAAAGGATCGTTCCGATCCCCCGCGACCATGTGCGCGGCGCCACTCACGTCCACCAGCTTCGACCCCGGAATCCGGCGCAGAAAATCGCGTGCCCCTTCCTCCGTGACGACATCGCTCAGTTTACCGCGCACCAGCAGCGTGGGAACGCGAATGTTGCTCAGGGCAGTCTCCAGGAGCGCCTCGTACTGCGCCCGCGGAACTTCGGTCCTGCCGCGGTCGATCAGTATCGGGTCCCAATGCCAGTACCAACGCCCGTCCTTGCGCTGGCGCAGCACTTTCATCAGTCCCGGCGGATTGACCCGCCTGGGCCGGTTCGGCGTATAGGCGGCGATCGCTGCAGCCGCCTCCTCCAGCGAGGAAAATCCGTTCAGTCCCGACTTCATGAACGAAAGGATGCGCTGGATTCCCTGCGGGCTGGGCCGATGCGTGATGTCGGCGATCACCAGAGCGCTCGATACCACGCGATCGCTCGCGCCCTCGGCAAGCAGGGCGGTGATGCCGCCGAGCGATGCGCCGACCAGCACCGCCGGCCGGCCCAGTTGATCGACGACTGCGATGCAGTCGGCGGTAAACGAGGTAAAGGAATAGTCCCCGTTCAGGGCCCATTCGCTGTCGCCGTGACCGCGCAGATCGAGCGAAACCGCCTTCCAGCCCCGCTCGGCGAGCGTTCGCGCAGTGGCGTCCCAGGCATGGCGGGTCTGGCCGCCGCCGTGCATGAACAGCACCGGCCAGGCGCCGGCATCGCCCCACACGTCTGCGGCAAGGTGAATGCCTTCGAAGCCCTGAAAGCGGGTCAGTTTCGGTTCCATCGAAGCATATTCGCCCTCCTGCAAAACTCGCTAAGGGGCCGGTGCTGCGGGGTCCGCAGGCACTTCGGGAGCGCCCGCGGCCTGCGCCACCGCCGCTGACGGCGCTTCCGGTTTCTGAACGGCCCGCCTGGCTCGTCGAAGCGGCTTCCTGGCGGCCTTCTTCTTCACCGTCTTCTTCGCCGCTTGCTTCGGCTTGGCAGGACTCACCTTCGCCGGCGGCTTCGCGGTGACTGCGGTTTTCGGCGCTTTCGCTGCCGCTGCGGTTCGCGTGGCGCGGGCCGCTTTTCTCGCTTCCTTGGCGGCCTTCTTCGCCGCCTTTCTTTCCGCCTTGGCCGCCTTCTTCTCGGCTTTTCTCGCTTTCTTTTCGGCTTTTCTTGCCTTTTTCGCCGCCAGTTTGGCAGCCTTCTTCGCCTCCTTCTCGGCCTTCTTCGCCGCTTTCGCTTCCGCCTCTTGCTTCTTTCCCATTTCCGCCCCCATCGAAAAGAGAAACTACCCGAGCTGCTCGTTTCTGCACTTCCCAGACCCTGCGATAAGCATACAACGCCCGATCGCTTCCTGCGCGGCTACGCAAGACATCATGCCTCTCCGCCCAGATAGGCGTTGACCACCGATTCGTTGCGAAACAGATCCGCCGCCGCGCCCTCGAGAACCACGCGCCCGTTCTCCAGGACGTAGGCTCGATCGGCCAGGGCGAGCGCCTTGCGCGCATTCTGCTCCACCAGCAGTATGCCGTTCTCCGCGCTGCGCAGATCCTCCAGCTTCTGGAAAATCTCCTCGACGATCTTGGGCGCCAATCCGAGCGAGGGTTCGTCGAGCATCAGCATTTTCGGCTCGGCGGCCAGCGCCCGCCCGAGAGCGAGCATCTGCTGCTGGCCGCCGCTCAGGGTCGAGGCAAGCTGCGTGCGGCGTTCGGCCAGGTTCGGAAACAGCGCGAACACGCGCTCGATCGCGCTTGCCGCCGCCGCACGCGAAAGCAGGTAGGCCCCGGCGCGCAGATTTTCCTCGACGCTCAGGCTGGCGAAAACCCGGCGGCCTTCGGGAACCAGCCGCAGCCCGCCTGCCGCAATGCGATGGGGCGAAACGCCGGTCAACGGCTCGCCGAGAAACGTCACCGACCCGCTGCGCGCGGGAAGCGCGCCCATGATGGTTCGCAGCAGCGTCGATTTGCCGGCGCCATTGGCGCCGACAATGGCGACGATCTCGCCGCGCTCGACGCGCAGGGACAGGTCGGTCAGAACCTGAATCTCGCTGTAGCCGCTGCAGATTGCGTCGACCCGCAGCATCTCAGTTCACCACGCCGAGGTAGGCATCGATGACCTCGCCGTTGGCGCGCACCTCCTGCGGCGTGCCGGAGGCGATCAGCCTGCCGAAGTTGAGCACCAGAATGCGCGAACAAAGCCGCATCACCAGCTTCATGTCGTGCTCGACCAGCACGATCGTGTAGCCGCGTTGGCGCAGCGTATCGAGCAGCCGGCGCAGCTCGCCGGTCTCGGTGTCGTTGAGCCCCGCGGCGGGCTCATCGAGCAGCAGGATCTCCGGGGAGGTGGCCAGCGCGCGCGCGATTTCAAGCCGCCTCTGGCCGCCGTAAGGAAGATGCACCGCCGGCTCGTCGCGGCGATGCGCCAGCCCGACGGCCTCGAGCGCCTGGAGCGCCGTCCGGCGGCGCTCGCGCTCGGCGCGGGTGGCAAAAGGCGAGAACTGGGTCAACAAGCCTCGGCTGCGGCAGGTCTGGGCCACGAGCACGTGGTCCATGACCGTGAGGCTGCGGAACAGGCGAATGTTCTGAAAGGTGCGCGCGATGCCGCGCCTCGCGATATGGGTGGGGCTGGCCCCGGAGACGCGCTCGCCGCGATGAATGACTTCGCCTTGGCTCAACGCATGCACGCCGCTCACCAGGTTGAAGACCGTGGTCTTGCCCGCGCCGTTCGGGCCGATCAAGCCGACCAGTTCCTTCGGCGCGATCGAAAACGACACGTCGTCGAGCGCGAGCACGCCGCCAAAGCCCTTGCTCACGTGCCTGAGTTCGAGCAGCGCGGTCACGCCTTTCGCCCCGCGAGGCGCTTGAGCGCCCTGAGAGAATCGCGCGTGAGGATGCCCTCGGGCCGCGAAGCCATCAGCGCGACCAGAATCGCGCCGTAGACGGTCATGCGCCAGTCGGCGAGAAAGCGCAACGCTTCGGGCAGAAGCGTGAACAGCACCGCGCCGAGGAGCGCTCCCCAGACCGTCTGCACGCCGCCCAGGATCACGAACAGGATCGCGTTGGCCGAGACCAGGAAGTTGAAATTGCCGCTTTCGATATAGAGCGCGTAGTGCGCAAACAGCGCTCCCGCGACACCCGCGATGAGCGCGCCCCACGCAAAGGAGGCGAGCCGCACCGCGACCACGTTGATCCCGATCGAGCGCGCGGCTTCGTCGTCGTCGCGCACCGCCTCCGACGAGCGGCCGGCGCGCGACATGCCGTAGAGCACGAACAGGATCAGAAACGCGGCGACAAAAGCGTAAATCATCGCGAGCGACGCGCCGAACATGCCGCGCATGCCGTAGGCGCCGCCGGTCGGCTCGAAGTTCTGAAAGAAGGTGCGCACGATTTCGCCGAAGGCGAGCGTGCCCATCACGAAATAGATCCCCTGCAGGCGCAGAACGGGCAGCCCGACCAGCAATCCGACCGCGGCGGCCGCGAACGCGCTCACCGAGAGCGCCGGCAAAAGGTCCCAGCCGGCGTTGACGGTGAGATACGAGGAGCAGTAGGCGCCGATCGCCATGAATCCCGCGTTGCCGAGCGACAGCCGGTCGGTGGCGAGGATGGCGTAGGCCGAAAGCGCGAGCAGGATGTTGATCCCCATGGAGGCGAGCACGCCTTCGAAATAGATGTTCATGCGCGGCTCTGGGCGGCGGGGAAGAGCCCTTCGGGCTTGAAGATCAGGAACGCGAAGAACACGGAGAATATGACCAGGTCCCGGTACCCGGCGGAGAAATAGGCGTCATTCAGCGTTTCGATGAGGCCGATGGCGAGCCCCCCGATCATCGCCCCGCGCAGGTTGCCGAGACCTCCGATCACCATCGCCACCATGCCGATCAGCCCCTGGCGGATCCCGATGTGCGGATTGACCTGGGAATACACGAGCGTCGTCAGCACTCCCGCCACTCCGGCCAGCGCGCCGGAGACGAAAAAAGTGGTCATGGTGACCCGCGAGGGGTGCATGCCCTGCTGGGCCGCGGTCTCCGGGTCATCGGAGGTGGCGCGCACCGCGATCCCCCAGCGCGTGCGCCGCACCAGGAGGTCGATTGCGACCATCAGGCCCGCGGCGGTGGCGAGGATCGCGACATGAATGGCCGAGACCGACAGCGCGCCGAAGCTGAGCTGGAACGATGCGCCGGTGTCTGGGAACCGCGAGGGATCCGAGCCGAAGAACTGGGTCGCCAGATTCTGCAGCAGGATTCCGAAAGCGATGCTCGAGAGCATCGGCGAGAGGAAACTCGCGTTGCGCAGCGGATAGAAGCAGGAACGCTCCAGGACCACCGCGATCAGGCCCGCAACCACAAAAGCCGCCAGGAGACTCGCCGGAAGGGGAGCCCCCATGCGCGCGACCGCGATCCCCGTGAAGGCGCCGGCCATGAACAGCTCGCCGTGGGCGATGTTGAGCTTGTTCAGCACGCCCAGGACCAGCGTATAACCGATGGCGATCAGCGCATAGGTGGCCCCCAGCGTGATGCCGTTGACGATCTGCTGCGCGAGCACGGCTCGCCAGGATCCGGAGTCTCGGCTGTTTCAGCGCTTGCCGGTCGGACGCCAGCGGCCGTCGCGGGCTTCCGTGACGATCACGTCCTTGACGCCGTCGCCGTCGTCGTTGAATCCCCGGCTGGCGATGCCCTTGAAGTTCTTGAGCCTGCTGAAATAATCCTTGATTCGATCGCGGTCCGGCTCGAGCGACTCCGGCCGATTCTGGACACCGGTCCTGAGCATGGCCTCCATGATCATGTGCACGGCATCCCAGGCATTGACGGCGTAATAGTCCGGACTCTGGGTAAACGCGCCCGGATACATCGTCTTCGCGCGCACCGCATAGGCCGCCTTGAATTCCCTGCTGGCCGGATCATCCAGGGTCACATCCCAGATGCTCCCCGCGAATATTCCGTTCACCGCCTTGCCGCCCCGCTCCGGCAGATTGCCTTCCATCAGCGGCGCCGTGCCGAAAAACGGCTGCGACATGCCCTGCTTGCGCGCCTCCAGAATGATGTTCAACGCGTCCGGACCGAGCGCGCCGAGAGCGATCGCATCCGGGTTGAGTGACTTCAGCCGCGTCACCTGAGCGGTGAACTGCGCGTCGCCGTTCTGGAACGTGACCGGATCCTTGCCGGTAATGATGTCGACCCCGTTCGCCTGCAGCGCAGCCGGCAGCACCCCCATTCCGAGCGAGCGAGCGACCGCATCCTTGGTGTCGCTGATGATTGCCACGCGCTTGAACCCATAGCGCTGCTTCGCCGCCTTTACCACCGCGTCGGCTATTTTGTCCTCGGTCAGCGTGTTGCGAAATGCATAGGGGCGGTTGGCCTTGGCGACGCCGGGCTTGGACGAGGCGACCGCAATCTGAACGACTTTCAACCGGTTGCCAAGCGGAAAGGTCGCCTCCGCCGTGCCGCTGTAGTGTGGTCCGACGATGGCGAGCACCTTGTCGTCTCCCGCGACCTTGCGCACCGCGCCGATGGCTTCCTGGGGATTCGAGCCCTCGTCGGCAAAATACAGCTTGATCGGGACTCCGCCGACGCCCCCCTTGGCGTTGATTACGTCCACCGCAGCCTGCGCGCCGATCGCCTCGCGCTTGCCCACGTCGGCTGCCTGCCCGGTTACGGGAACCACGAGACCGATTCTGACTTCGCTTCCGGCGAGCTTCTGCGCCGGTGCCTGCGCGGCCACTGCCAGCGCCAGGATGCCGAACAACACCGGAAATTGCCGAGGCTGCGTCTTCATTTCACCCTCCCCGTTCAAGTTGATGAAATCGTGCGCTATCGCTCTCCCGAATCCACGCTCCCCTCTCGGCCGCCGCGTGGGGTCGCTTGAGCCGGTTCTTGCGCCGGCTTGGCTGCGGCGGCGTTCGCGAACAATATCACCAAAACTCGATTTGATGCGACTGCCGTCCGTTGTAGGCTCTTCATCGGTTTCTCTCTCCCGTCCCCGAACAGTCAACACGCGTCTCTTGGGCGCGAGCGGCGCAGTGTCACAAGCAGCTCGGGCTGCGAAATCAATCGGCCGGCGCGGCTGCAGAGCCGCGCTCTCCCTTTCGTTCGGGAAATCAGCAGCTTCCCCCTTTTCTGCGGCATCAACAAAACGAAGAACCGCGCATATTTTCACTAACGCCATGATTTCACGGGCATTGACAGCGCGTCCCTAAAGCGCGAGGCTAGGCTAATCAGCGATCCTTACGCATGATTTCACGTTAGCGGTCTCCACACGATGCAGCTGAGCAACTACAACGAGTACCTCTTTCCAGAACTCAGTGACACACGTGTCAGTAAAGTGCGCGCTGGTAGGCTGTACTACTTACACGACGGTCGAAACGCCTGGTGGTCCACTTGGGTTTCGAGATACTCCGACGGATGTATGCACGCGTCCCTGGAAAGCGGGAAGTTCCACGCGGAAGTCGAGCGCGTTCAAGGATCTGTGTTCTATGTCAATGAGATTCCTGCACTATTGATTCAGGAAGGTCCGCTGGTCCTGGCGGTCACGCAAATCAACTGTGATCAAGTCCTGGAGGGCTATTCCGCAAATGCCGTTACATGTGAAGTGCCTCCTGGATTCCAGAAGCTAGAGGATCATCGGAACAACTATCTGAAACGAGGAAGTTCGATGATGGGCGTCTACCTTTCGTTTGACCCAGTCAGTCGCTTCTGGCTTCGGCGGCCACCACCTTGCGACAGCGTCGTTCGGGTGCTCTGCAGATCTACCCTGGAATCCTTCCTGCCGTTAGGCTCGCCCCCTTTCAAGGGCTACAGGTCCTACTCCGCAGGGACAAATTACTTTCTGGACTGGACGGAGGCAGCCCTCTCAGTGAAAGGGGACAGTGTTGTTGGCCTAGTTACAAGTGCGGGCACATAGACCGCTAACCAGCCATTCGACACCGACCTTCGCAAACGGGCCTTGCGGCCCACTTACTCGGCGGGTCAATGGCGACGTTGGACGGACGACTGTGACCAATCTGTGACCTCGGCGATGAGGTGAACTTGATGCAACCATCGCTTCGGCTGCTGCATTCTGAGGCGACCCTCAGCAGAGTGAAGCTGGAGCAATTCCGGCGCATCGCGACGGCGGAGATCATCGAGTCTCTGACACCGGGCAAGCCAGGAGCCCTGAAGGCAAGGCCAGACGGCACGGTGCTCGACGGCCACCATCGAATCGTGGTGTTGCGCGAGCGAGGGGTCAACGTGGATACCCTGCCTCGCGAAGTGGTGCCTCACGAGGTGCGAGAATAGATTCATGGCAGCGAAGATCTTTTGGATCACCGGCCCGTGGCGAGGACGGCTTGCCATTGTTCCTCGACCTCGAGGCGCCGAGTGGCTCGACGATGAGATCCGCGCCTGGCGAGAGGCGGGCATTGACGTTGTCGTGTCGCTTTTGGGGCGCGACGAGGAGGTCGATCTCGATCTCACTGGCGAGTCAAGCTCGTCTAAAGCCAGCGGCCTCGTCTTCCGGGCCTTTCCAATCCCCGATCGCAGTGTGCCGCGCTCCCGTGCCGCGGTGACGGCGCTTGCGGAGGAGATCGTCGACGCGTTGCGCTCCGGTAAGACGGTCGCCGTTCACTGCCGCCAAGGCATCGGCCGATCGGCGATGATAGTCGCCGCGGCCCTCATCGCCTCCGGCTTGACTCCCGAGAGTGCGGTCAACGCCATTCGCCAGTCACGGGGCCTCGAGGTGCCCGAGACGGAGGCTCAGCGCCAGTGGATCTCCGACTTTGCGGTGTGGCTCTCGAGAAGACATGCCGCCCAACAACAGCACGCAGCTGACGTCGCTCCGCGCCGCACCTGATGCTGAACGTTACCTTGCAGGCAGCGCCGTGACATTCACGACCGGCGGGCGCGCGGGCCAGATCCCGCGTTCGATGTTGCGCGCGCCGTCGAAGGCCAAATAGCTTTGCTGCCCGTAATGCGGCAGCGGCCGCTCGAGCGCGCTGATTGATTGCGCATCGCGCGCCGAAACAAGCGCGATCGTTCGCGTGTTCCCCACCCGTTGCGTCCACACCTGGGCGCTGCCGCGCTCGGCGCCGAGCGCCGCCGGCCGCGGCGGCAATCCCATGCGCGAAAGCCAGGCATCGATATCCGAGTGCAAACCGACGACGACCAACACGCCGGCACGGGGTTGCAGGGCAACGGTGATCTCGCGCGGAGCGCGCTCGAACAATTTCGAGGCGAGCGACCGCGCGGCCTGTTGCGTCCCGGGATCCGGCGAAAGAGCAAGCATCTCCGCATCGGCTGAAAGCATGACTTCGCGCAGAATCGGCGGCGCCTCGGCGGGCGCGAGCCTGCGAAACAGGCGATGCTCGGGATCGAGCGTCACCGCAATCGGCTCGGAGTCCGAATCGATCTCCACGCTCTCGCGCACGCGTGAAACTTCGACCCGGCGCGCGAATTGACCGCCGGTGGTGCTGATCGCAAGCGGAACCGAAAACGCGTAGGCGGGCGCTCTCTGCGCCAGGGTCACGCGCAAGCGCCAGCGCGCGCCAAGGCGCTCGGCGCGCGCGGCCTCCATGCGCAGCTCCGGCGCGCCGGGACGATCGAGCCACTGGTCGAAAAAGGCGGCGAGATCCCTGTCCGACGCGCGCTCGAAGGCGGCGCGCAGATCGTCCCAGGACGCGACGCGAAAGCGATGCTCGCGCCAGAATCGCCGCACGCCCTCATCGAACGCAGGCTCGCCGATCGCCTCGCGCAGCATGAAGAAGAGCATCGCCGCCTTGTTGTAGCCTACGATCTGCGAAGCGCCATGCCGGCGCGAAACAAAGCCTACGAGCGGCAAATCGTCTTTCTCCGGCATTGCCGCGTAGTCGCGCAGCCAGGCGAGGCGCACGGCGGCGCCGCCTTGCGCGCTCTCGCGCTCGCGATAGGCGTAATCGGCCATGAAGTTGGTCAGGCCCTCGGCCCAGTTGCCGCGCGAGAAGTCAGGATAGACGCCGTTGCCCCACCAGTTGTGCAGGATCTCGTGTCCGAGCGAGGTCGCGCGGATGAAAGGCAGACGCAGCACTTCGATCCCAAGATAGGTGAGCGAGGGCATGCCGAAGCCGGTCGGCGTGGGGCTCGATACGACGCTGAATTCGGAAAACGGATAGGCGCCGATCCAGCGCTCGTACAGGTCGAGATAGCCCGTGATCGCGTCCAGATAGCCGGAGGCGAGCGCGGCGATCTCGGCATGAAAGTAGGTGCGCAGCCGCACCTCGCTTCCCGCGGCGGTGCGCACCTGCCTCTCCTCGATCCGGTACGGGCCGGCGATCAGGGTGATGCCCTCCGAGGGGTGCGAAAATTCGAAGCGCGCGCGGTAGCGCTCCCCGGCCTCGCGCTCCTCGAGCAAGCGCCCGGGCGCGAGGCCGCGCTGGTCCGCCGGCAGATCGATCTCCACCCGGTAGCGCTCAAGCGTCCCCTCGACAGCCGGGTACCAGCCCGAGCCGGCCGGAAGAAAAGTCCCCTCCGGGCCGCTCGCAGGCGCGCCGGCGGAAAGCGTTTGCACATGCTCGACATTGCGCTCGAGCGCGGCGAGGGTCCCGCTCCAGGAGAGATCGATTCGCCGCGCCGCCGGCAGCTCGATGCGCATCAGCCCGGCCGCGGTTTCCGCGCGCGGCTCGAGCGCACGGCCGTCGGCCGCGAGCGATTTGATCTGAAACTGCGGCGCGAGGAGAAGCGTCGCTTTGCGCGCCGAATCGAAGCTGAGCGTATCGCGCGCTTCGAGTGCGCGCGTGCGCGGGTCGATCGTCAGCGAGATCTCATGCCAAGGCGCCGTCTCTGCCGACGCCGCGGTCGCGAGCGCCACGGCGAGCGCAAGGAGCGCCGCCGCACGCTCACTTCGCCGGAGGAAACTTGGCCACCAGTTCGACGATTTCATCGGCGCGCCGGACCTTGAGCGGAAGCCACGTGCCCCACGCCACGGCCTGGACCGCGGATCGGACTTCGCCCAGTGCCTTGAGCGTCCGGCCTGCGGCCTCGATCAGCACATCGCCCGCGCGCAGTCCCGCCGCCTCCGCGACGCTCCCTTGCGCCACGGAGCGAACGCGCACGCCGTTCGGTGCCGCCTCCAGCGTGACTCCCAGCAGCGGCCGCTCGCGCCCGGGGCGCAAGGCGGGCAAGCCGAACACGGCGGTGGCCAGGTCCGGCGTGAATTCGGCGCAGTCCGAATCGGGGCTCCAGGGGAGGAGCGAAGCGGTTTGCGTCACCCCGAGGCTCCTGAGCTGGTGCGGCACCCCGTAGCCGTTGCGAATGTGGCCGCTGCCCATGATTCCGACCACGAGCGCCTCCGGACTGCGGCTGATCGAGCGCGCGATCGCCTGCCCCATGGCGCTGTCCCAAACCAGCTCGGCATCGACAAAACGGCGGAAATCCGGGTCGCCGCGAGCCGCGACCCGCCCTTTTTCCAGGTGCTCGGCCCAGATGCGGAACAGCCAATCGACATAGGCCTCGCTCGCGGGTGCGGCTGCGCTCACCCCTTCGCGCTTTTCCGCCGGGATGGCTTCGAACTCGCGCGAGCGCACGCTCTGCACGAAATCGCGCTCGACGTTGAGAGCGAGCATCGGAATGCGGTTGATGCGGGCAAAGTGAAACAGCGGCAGGTAATGCTCGGTTTCCATGCCCCAGACGCGCGACCAGTCCGACGCTTTGAGAAATTCTTCCTCGCTCAGATCGCCTGCGACCCAGCGGTCGAGCGCCGCCTGGACCCGCCGCGGAAACATCTCGAAGCCGAGCACCAGTTTCGGGCGCAGCGCCGCGAGCGCCGCAACGGTCTGAAGCTGCCAGCGATGATGATCGGCGTTGTCGTGCGTCTCGCCCAGCAGCACAACCGCTCCTCGCGCCGCGCGCGCGAGGACCTCGCCTGCTTCGAGACGCGCGCCCCCCGGGGCGACCCATTCCCCGGCGGGCACGCAAGCCTTGTGCGCAAGCACGGGCACCGCGAGCGCGATTGCGGCGGCGATGATCGCGAGGGCAGCCACCAATGGGCTAGCCGCCCGCTACCGGCGGCCAGATGGCGAGCGTTTCGCCCTCGGCGAGGACGCGATCGGAGCGCGCGGTGGGCGGAACGAACACGCCGTCGATCAGCACCAGGTGGCAGAGATTTCGCGGAACTTCGAATCGGGTAATGAGCGAAGCCACCGTCGTGCCGTCGTCGACGTCCAGGTCGAGCGCACCCTTCGCGCGCGCCGGGGCCGGAAGACAGTCGGAGAGCTTGGCGTGGAGTCTGAGCGTGATTCTCATGAGGTGCGGATAATTCTACACGACTTGTTCAGTGCGTCTTTTCGAGCCGCGCGAAGATCCTCTCGCAACGGCCGCGGTCGGGCGCATCCGCGACGCCCGGCTGCGCGCACCACGCAAGCAGGCGCTCGCCGGCGCCCTCGCCGCCGGTTGCGGGCTGCGCGCTCTTGAACCGCGCGCGCAACTGTTTCACCTGCAGCGCGAGCCGCTGCCGGTGCAATTCCGCCGGGCTGTCGAGCCCGAGCAGCAATTCGAGTTCGAGCAGCCGCTCGCGGCGCGATTCGGCGCCCTGCTCGATCTGTCCCCGGTACGCCCCGTTCGCAGCGCCATCGGCGAGCGCGTGCAGTGCCGCATCGCGCCGGGCGATCAGTTTCGTCTCCCAAGCCGGCGGGAGCGCCGGCAGCGCGCTCCAGCGCGCCTCGGTCTGCTCCAGGGCTTCTCCTGCGCCGCCTCCCGAGAGGACCAGGCCGTCGAGCTGTTCGCACAAGTGTTCTTTTGCCGCCAGGGTCTGCCACAGCGCCGCTTCCCGCGAGCGGGCGCGCTGCGACAACATCGACTCGACGGCGGTCTTCGCTTTGGCGAAGCGAGCCTCGAGCTCGCGCACGGGGGAATCGAGTCCCGCAGCCTGTTTCTTCCACTGTTCCTGCAGTTCGCGCGACGCGCGGCGAACGTCCTGATCATCCCGTTCGGCCGCCTGCCCGAGCTGCTCGAGCTTGTCGCACAGTTCCTCCAGGGCGCGGCGGGATTCGATCTTGCGTTCATCTTCCTCCTTGCGCTTGCTCTGGCGCGCTTCGAAGATCGCATCGCAGGCGGCGCGGAATTTCTCCCATAGCGAGCGTTCGTCGCGCTGCGCAAGCGGCAGGAGCTTCGCCTGCTCCTGCCATCGGGCCTGGATCGCCTTCACCTGCGAGGGCGTATCGCGCTCCATCGCCTTGGCGGCAAGCGCGCCGGCCTCCTCGATCAGCGCCTGGCGGCTTGCGCGCGCTCCATCGCGCACGGCGGACAAACCCTCGCGCAAGGGAGCAAGCGCCGACTTGAACCGAGCGTCGAGTTTCTTCCACGACCCGGGATCGACGCTCCCGAGTTCGCCCTCGCGCCAGGTCCGTTCCGTTTCGCGCAGCCAGCGCTCGGCCGCGCGCCAGTCGGGCGCCTCCCCCAACAGGGTCGGCGCGTGCGCTAGAGCCGCGGCGATGAACTCCTCGCGCCGCTTGCGCGCCTCCTTTCTCTGCGCCGCCAGCTCCGCAAAATGCCTGCCGGCCGGCGCGTACGCTTTTTCGCATGCGCCGTCGAAGCGCTCCCAAAGCGACTTGGGAACGCCGGCGTGCTGCTGGTCGAGCGCCTTCCAATCGGCGCGAAGTTTCTGCACCTCCTGGGCGAGCTTGGCCGGGTCCAGCTTCTGCGCCGCCAGGGCCTCCGCCCGCTCGCACAATTGGACCCGGGCGCTTTGCTGGCCGAACGATTCCCAGCGCTCAAGCTCTACAAGCTGCTGCACCAGGCGGCCGAGGCGCTGGGTGGTCGGTTTGGGCAGAAGGCCCGCCCCGGACTTGATCGCCTTGATCTCGTCGACCGCGGCGCGCGCTGCGCGCAACTGCCCCGCGGCAAGGGCGCGTTCGGCGGCATGCAGCAGGCCGTGTAGTTGCTGGCGCGCTGCGGTCACCTGTTGCTGTTTCGCCTGCATCTGCGCCAGCCGGCGCTGCTCTATTTTCAGCAGCGCGGCTTCAAAGCGCCGCGTCAATGCCGGCGAGCGAATGGCGCGATCAAGCGCCTGCCAGCGCGCGAGCAACGTTGCATCTTCGCTCGCCTCGCCTGCGGCGATCTGTTCGGTTTCGATGACCAGCGCCTCGGCGCCGGCGTGGGCCTGCCGTACCTGTTCCCACGACGCGATCCGCTGTTCGCCCTCGGCGAGCTTCGCCAGCGCCGCCACATCGCCGCGCACCTGTGCCTCTTCGCGCAGCGCCGCAGCATCGGCGCACAGACCCGCGAGCGCATCGCCGACGGGGGGACTCGCCAGCGCCTTCATCCATTCGTCCACCTTGCGCTCGAAACGCGCGCGCGCGCGGCTCTCCTCCTGCTCGCGATCGAAACGCGTCTGGATGATGCGCCGCGCGGCGTCATGGCGCGCAAGGCGCTCGCTGTCGGCGCCCATGTCGAGCCCCTGCCAGCGCCGATCGAGGTCGACCACCGCGGTGAGTATCGCGCCGGGGTCCTCCGCGAGCGCCTCGAGCTGCGCGATGATCGCGTCGGCTTGCGCCTCCTGGTCGCGGCGATTCTCGATGGCGTCCATCCGCTGGCGGGCAAGCCGCGCCACGCCGTGATCCTTGTTTCTCGCCGCCTCGGCGAGCTTGCGCAGACCTTCGGGCGTTCGCACGCGCTCGGCCGCTGCCAGTCGCGAATCCGCGTGCTCGGCGCCGAGAGCGATTTCGACCAGCGCGCCCTCGTCGCGAATGTTCGCGATGGCGATCCGGCGGCGCTCCGCATCCTGCGCAAGGCGCACCACTTCGGCGCGGATCGCGTCGCTGCAGCGCTCGGACTCGATCAGCCCCTGAGCAGCGGCGCCGTCCTGCGCCCCGGCGAGCGCCGGGCCCATGACCGAGTCGAGCGCGGCTCGCACTGCGGGGTCGGCTTCCGTCTGCCAGGCGCGGGCGAGCGCAGCGAAGTCGCTGCAGCGCCGGGCGGCGGCGATGCGCACCTCGGGCTCCGGGTCGGCGGCCAGCAAGCGCGCGAGGTCTTCCGATTCCGGCGCGAGCGCCTCCACGCCGAGGACGCGCTGCGCCGGATCAGCGTGTTCGTGCAGGGCAGAACCGAGAAAGAACTTGGCGATCATGACGGCAACGGAATTCGAGGTTCACAAACAAGCGCGCGACGCGCTTAAGCGCGGCGGCGTGCGGCGCTATTTTAGTGCCAGCCGGGCTTGAACGCCGGACCAGGGGAGCCGGCGCCGCGCACCGGAAGCCGCGCCAGCGCAAATCCCTGGTTGTAGGCCGCACGGGTGATCAGGGTGAATTTCAGCAGCCACCCCGTGCCCAGCGCGCACAGCCCCGCCAATGCGGCGATCCAGGTTGCCCACGTCAAGGGCGCAGCAAAGCCAATCAACGACAGCAATATCGTCGCCCAGGCCCCGATCAGGCTCATCGGCGCTTTGATCGAGCGCAAAGCTGCGAATGAGGCCGCGGGCGCGCCATCGCCCTCGAGCTTTGCCCGGTAAGCGCGCCAAGCCAGGGCGCGCGCCAGTGCGAGCGCGGCGAGCAGTCCCGCCATCCAGCGCGGCGCCGGGACGCCGGCAATCGCCGCGAGCGCGAGCCACAGGCCGAGCCCTTCGCAAAGTCCGCTCGAGGCGATGAGGGGCACGATGAGCGGGTTACGCCAGGCGGGGATGCCCTTCGCAGCGCGGAGCATGCGCGCCTGGCAATAGAGAAAAACGGCGGCAAGGAAAGCGGTAACCCAGGCGAGCGCGCCGCCGCCGAACCACAGCGCGGCGATTCCGGTGGCGAAGAGCAGCGGCGCGGCGAGCGATTCCCGGCTCATCCAGGACAGTTGCGGCTGGCGCAAGACGTTGGCGGCGCGCAACGGCCTGCCTATTTCGAGCCACACGCAGAACAATCCGGTCGCGATCAGCGCGAGGCCTGCAGCCGCCGGCAAACGGTAGGGACCACCCAGCGCATGCTCAAGCGCGGCGAGAATCAGCGCGCCGGCGCCTGCGCCGCCGAAGCTGAAGTTGCCGGCGGCGCGAGCGTCCCAGTTGCGCTGAAGCGAGGGGGCGACTTCGATCACGGCTTGTCCTTCCGGTCCCAGATGTAATACATCCCCGGATCGGTGCCCAGATCTTCGTGCATGCGGAAATGCAGGGTTTGCGCAAGCAGCTTGGATACCTGGCTCTCCGGATCGTCGC
>JACPRN010000235.1 GCA_016189945.1 Betaproteobacteria bacterium | reverse complement strand
CCGGCGATGACCGATTTCGACCGCGATCCGCTGGAGGCGATCGAAACGGGGGATTGGGTCAGGGTCGATGCCGACCGGGGGATCGTTGAAGTAACGAAGAAAGAAGAGGAGTAAGGGCGAGGCTCGACTTAATTCGCTGGAGCGACGATGCGCAAGAAACTGCGGAGCAACTTCGAGCCGGGGACGCCGCGCTGGGCGGTGCGCAGGGCGCAATGGCGCGCGCTCGGGCTCACCGACGCGGACATGGAAAAGCCCAAGATCGCGGTGGTGAACTCGTCTTCGGAACTCTCCTCCTGCTTCATCCATCTCGACGGCGTGGCGGCGAAAGTGAAGGAGGCGGTTCGCGCCGCGGGCGGACTGCCGTTCGAAGTGCGCACCGCGGCGCCGAGCGACTTCATCACCAGCGCCGGGCATCGCGGCGGCTACATTCTTCCCAGCCGCGATCTGATCGCGAACGACATCGAAGTCGCGGTCGAAGGGGCCCTGCTCGACGGCATGGTGTGCCTTGCTTCCTGCGACAAGACCACCCCCGGCCAGATTATGGCCGCGGGCCGCTTGAACATTCCCACCATGGTCGTCATCTGCGGTTATCAGATGAGCGGCGCCTGGCGCGGCGAGCACGTCGATATCGAAGAGGTCTTTCTCAAGTCGACGTATGTCTCAACCGGACAGGTCACGGCGGAAGAGCTCCAAGGCATGAGCGACAACGCGGTACTCGGGCCCGGAGTGTGCGCGGGGATGGGCACGGCCAACTCGATGCACGTGGTATGCGAAGCGCTCGGCATGTCGCTTCCCGGGAGCGCACCGGTCCTGGCGAACAGTCCGGCCATGATGGATTTCGTGCGCCGCTCAGGCGAGCGCATCGTGCACATGGTCTGGGAAGACTTGAAGCCGCGGGACATCCTGACGCGCGAAGCGTTCGAGAACGCCGTGATCGCGGTCCTCGCGCTCTCCGGGTCGATCAACTGCGTCAAGCACCTGCAGGCGATCGCCGTGGAGGCTGGCTGCGATGTCGACATTTACGCGCTGTTCGAGCACCATGCGGGCAAGGTGCCGCTGCTTGCGGGCATCCGCCCGAACGGCGAGCGATTGATCGAAGAGCTCGAAGCGGCGGGAGGAGCCCGCGCGGTGATGAAGCAGTTGGAACCCATGCTCTGCGGCAACGCCCGCAGCGTGAGCGGGGAAACGGTCGCGCAAATTCTTCGCGACGTGAGGGTCAAGGACGAGGAGATCATCCGCCCGCTCGATCGCCCGTTGTCGCGGCGGCCCGCGATCGTGATCGTCAGGGGCTCGCTCGCACCCGAGGGCGGTATCGTGAGGCTCGGCGGCGAGGGCGAGCGAAAGCTGAAGTTCAGCGGGCTGGCGACCATCTACCATTCCCGCGAGGAGTCGCTCGAAGCGCTGCGCAAAGGAGAGATCCGCGCGGGCCAGGTCGTCGTTCTTCGCGGCATGGGGGTGAAGGGCGGGCCCGGAATGGCGATGGCCTCGGCGCTGGTGTTCGCCCTCGACGGCGCCGGCTTGATCGAAGATGTGGCGGTCGTCACCGACGGCCAGTTGTCCGGACTCGTCAACCGGGGGTTGGTGGTGGGCGAGGTGTCGCCCGAAGCCGTCGCGGGGGGACCGCTCGCGCTGGCGGAAAACGGCGATACGATCACGATCGATGTCGAGCGGCGCGAGGTCAATCTCGAGGTCGGGGAGGGCGAGCTCGCCGCGCGGCGCAGCCGCATGGGCCAGTTCGCGGGGAGCGAAGAGCGCGGCTGGCTGTCGCAATATGAGCGCACCGTGCAGCCGCTGCGCAAAGGTGCAGTATTATCGAAGGCGCCCTGAGCCCATGGTGCTGAATTCCTGAGGAGGCGAGCATGAAAATCCAGTTTGGCATGACGATCCGATTGTTGGCTGCGATCGGAGTTGCAGTTGGCGGCATGTTGCCTGGCGCGGCGTCACAGGCGCAGACCTTCCCCAGCAAGCCGGTGCATCTCATCGTGCCCAATGCCCCCGGAGGGGCGATCGATATCATGGCGCGCCTGTTCGAGCAGCATCTGCGCGGCATCTGGACCCAGCCTGTGGTGGTCGAATACAAGCCCGGCGCCGGCACGGCGCTTGGCACCGAATACGTCGGCAGATCGACCCCGGATGGGCATACGGTCGGACTGGTGGTGACCTCGCACGTCATCAATCCCAGCATCCGGAAACTGCCTTTCGACACGGTCAAGGATTTCTCCGGGGTCACCATGACCGCGGTTTCCGAAATCCTCATTTCGGCCACGCCCTCGTTTGAAGCCAACAACATCGCCGAGCTGATCGCGCTGGCGAAAAAGCGTCCCGGCAAGCTGAGCTACGCGTCACCGGGGAGCGGCAGCTCCATGCACTTTGCCGGCGAGCTGCTCAAGCAGGAGGCGCGCATCGACATTCTGCATGTTCCCTTCAAGGGCAGCGGTCCGGCTTATCCCGAGGTCATGGCCGGACGCATTCAACTGCTCATCGATCCGCTCTTTTCGTCGATGCCCTACATCAACGGGGGCAAGCTCAAACCGATCGCCATCACCGGACCAAAGCGCGCCGCGAGCGCTCCTGCGATTCCCACGGTCGCCGAAACCGTTCCGGGGTTCAGCGTGATGAGCATCTTCGGCGTTGTCGTTCCCAGCGCCACTCCGCGCGATGTCGTGAACAAGCTCAACGGGGACTTCGTCAAGGTCCTGCGTCTGCCAGAAGTGAGAAAGAGGATGTCCGAACTCGCGCTGGAACCGGTCGGCAACACGCCGGAGCAGTTCGACGCCCTGATCCGCAGCGAAATCGACAAGTGGGCCAAGGTAGTCAAAGCTGCGGGGATCAAGAACGACTGACGCAGCGCCCCAAGCCCAGGCCGAAGGCCAGATGTTGCATTATCGCAACGCGATTCGCGTCCCCGGTGCAAAAGCGCTTGATCTCACGATTGCACTTTGCTAGACTGCGCGCCCTTTCCGGTCAATCCGGCGGACGAGTGAAAGTTTCGATGCCACACAGTGAAAACAGTTGCCCGCGAATACGCGCGGCGTGGCCTCGTCCGCTGTCCATGAAGGGCGCCTAGCCGCCCGCCGACCGGACTTCGCCGCGCTTCTCGGGCACGGCGGATCCGGTTCCTGAAAATTTCGTGCTTCGGGCAGCGCATCCGCCATGCCACGGCGATGGCGCGGTGCGCGCAACCGCGGGCGCATAGCGAAGGAGAAACATCATGAAGTACACGCTGACCCTGTCGCGCTGGCACAAGGTGGCCGAGCGCATCAACGCCGCGCTGAAAGAGCGCGAGGCGAAGGTGAAGACGGCCTATACCGCCACGGCGATCTCGCCCTGGAACAAGGAGGGCGTCGAGGAAAAGGCGGTCGAGATTGCGCGGCGCGCCGCGGAGTCGCTCGGCCTGGTCGAGGCCGGCGCGGTGACGGTGGCGGCGATCCGCTCGGCGCTTGCGGTGAAGAACGCCCAGCTCGGCATCGCCGGCAGGCTTGCCGAAGCCGAAGCGGCGAACCGGCGCGTCGCGCTCTATAAGGCTGTGCTCGATGGGCAGAAGCCCGACATGGTGCGGCCGGAAAACGTGCGCGCGCTTCCCGCCGAGCTGATCGGCGAAGCGGAGTCGTGGGGATTCGCGCGCCGGGCGGCTCTGGCGGTCACGCTGCAAACCGCCGACACGGCGCTTCTCGAGTCGCTGCGCGAGAGGCTCGAGCGTGAGCAAGGGCGGGCCACGCGCCTGCTCGACGAGATCGCCGATCTCAATCGCGAGAGAATCGAGATCGAGGTGCCGCAGGAGGTTGTCGCCATTGCGGGACTGGCCTCCTGAGCAAGTGGAGCGCAGGACTGGCGGCCATGTTGGCCACCAGGGGCCGGTGCTGCCGCACACCGGCTGCGCCGGCCCTGCGCCGGCGTCCGCGTGCGGCCGGGGAGAAGCTTTGCCGCCTGACTTGAAATCAGGAAAGGCTCCTTGTAACGGGCCCGAGGCCACAGAGGCCAAGCTCCGGAGCGAATCGTGGAATGGTTGCTGAACGCTCCGGAGGGTTGCTCGTCAACGGTTGTCGGTTGCCGGTTGCGGGTTGCCTGCTTCTCCCCGCTTTTTCGCTTGGACGAAGAAGATGAAATGCAATACTGAAGGATCGACGATGCG
Source organism: Betaproteobacteria bacterium (assembly GCA_016189945.1). Classification (GTDB taxonomy): domain Bacteria; phylum Pseudomonadota; class Gammaproteobacteria; order Burkholderiales; family SG8-39; genus JACQTO01. Next base: position 4,299 of record JACPRN010000235.1, on the reverse strand, counting down.
CGAGGTGCTCGCCGGGCATTTCGGGCCGGTCCCGCTTGAGGATCTGGTGGTGACACGCGGCGATTTCCCGCACTGGATGCGCCCGGACCTGCAGCGCTCGATCGAAAAGCTCGTCGCGGGACTCGCGAAGCATCGCTTCGCGGGGCTGCACCCTCGCGAACGCGAGCAGGAGCTGCGCTTCGCCGACCTCGCCGAAGCGGGGTCGAAATCTGTCGCGATCGGTCCCGCCGTTTATCAGGATATCGATATCGGGGAGGCCGAGGCGGTGCGCTGCGTCACCCGGGGTCTGTGGCTGGCGGAGCGCGAGGGCGTGCCTTTCGCGCTGCTGGTCGATGTCGAGGACGGATACCGGCATGTCCGGGTCCGAGTCGAAATCGCGGCGCGCGCCGACGCGCAATCGCGCCATGTCACTGCGCGCATCATCGCGGAACTGCGCGCGGGTGCGGCCGCGGCGCAATGCTGGCGCGGCAAGGTGCTGGTCCTCGATCCGGCGCAGGAGGACTTCGAAATCTCCGCTGCTGGCCTGCGCGTGGAGCGCGCCGCACCCGTGCGCCGCGAAGATATCGTGATGGCGCAAAGAACGTTTTCCCTGATCGAGCGAAACACGATTGGATTTGTGAGCAAGGCCGAGCGGCTCCTGCAACTCGGCCTGTCGCAGAAGAAAGGCGTACTGCTCTACGGCCCGCCCGGCACCGGCAAGACGCTCGTCGTTCGCTGGCTGGTTGGGGCGCTTGAGGGTTACACCAAGCTGATCGTGAGCGCGGGCCACTATGGACTGCTCGCGGAATCCCTGGAGATGGCCAGGGCGTTGCAGCCCGCGCTGGTGGTGCTCGAGGACATCGATCTGGTCGGCGCACACCGCGACGGCCCCTGGGCTGCTGCCGGTGGTGCGCTCAACCTGCTCCTCAATGAGATGGACGGACTCTCCCCCGAGGCCCGGGTCCTGTTCGTTCTCACGACCAACCGCCCCGAGGTGCTCGAGCCGGCGCTCGCGGCGCGTCCAGGCCGCGTCGACCAAGCGATCGAGATCGCTCTTCCCGGTGCGGCCGAGCGGCTCCTTCTGGTCAAGCGATACGCTGGCTCGCTTGGCGTTGAAGAAGAACTGGCGGCGCGGATCGCGAAGCAGACGGGACGCGCGAGTCCCGCGTTCATCAAGGAGCTGATGCGCCGCGCTGCGCAGGCAATGCTCGAGCGCGGCGGCGGGAGTGTCCTGCAATGGCGGGACGTCGAAGGCGCGCTTGCCGACATGCTGGGAGCGGGCGGCAAACTTGGCGCCGCCATGCTGGGTGCCGACCACAGGGTCGGGTTCGCCGCGGCCATGTCGTCATAGTCGGTTAGTCCTTGCCACATTGGTAAGACTGACGATCCCATGAAGAGCATATCGCTGAAGCTTCCCGAGCAGCTCGACGCGCGGTTGGCCGCCATCGCTCGGCGCCGCGGCGGCACTGGCAGGAGCGCCCTGATTCGCGAGGCATTCGAGCGCTTCGTGGAGGCCGAAGCGGCGGTCCGCGCTGGATCGCTGCTCGAGTCGCTCGCCGATCTCGCCGGCACCGTACGTGGTCCCGCGGACCTGGCAATCAACCCCAAACACTTGGGGGGCTTCGGGCGTGAACGCCTCGGCCATCGTCGAGGCCGGCCCGCTGGTCGCCGTTCTTGTAAGGCGTGAGGCGCAAGGCGAATGGGTTCGCGCGGCATGGGATCCCGCTCATCTACCTGCCCGATTTGAACGCAACAGATTAGTAGCGAACAGACTTCGTCTATCATCCCATCCTTTCCGCCCAAGGAAGCCAGCAAATGAAACTCACGCTCTGCTACGCGCCGATCACCTGCAGCCTGGTGCCGCTTGTCTCGCTCAACGAAGCGGGAGCCGAATTCGAGGTCAGGCGCGTCAACCTGCGCAAAGCCGAACAGATGAGCCCGGAATACCTGCGCATCAATCCCAAGCACAAGGTGCCGGTGCTCTTGATCGACGGCAAGCCGCTCACCGAGAACGTGGCCATGGCATTGTGGATGACGCGCGCCTTCCCGGACGCCGGCATCCTGCCGGCCGACTCAGAGACCGAGGTGAAGGCGATTTCCCTCATGGCGTGGTGCGCCTCGGGCATCCATCCGCACCTGACGCGCATCAACTCGCCGGCGAAGTTCTGCGATACCCCGGGCTCCGAGGAAGGCATCAAGCGGCTCGCGGCCAAGGAACTCGACCACGCGTTCGGGATCGCCGAGGACCTTCTCGCCGGGTGCGACTATTTCTTCGGCAAGTGGTGCGCCGCCGATACGCACTTTTTCTGGACTTGGCGCCGCGCCACCCAGTTCAGCCTGGATTTCTCGAAGTACCGCAACTGCGCCGCGCATTTCGAGCGCATGCGCGAGCGCCCCGCTGTGAAGAAAGCATTGGACTTCGAAAGACAGGTCCAGGCGGAGTTCGCTGCGCAAGCGTAGGCTGCAGCGTGCGTCGGGAGGACCGCTAGGGAGGCTCTGAAGGACTCGATTTTTGTCACCCCCGCGAAGGCGGGGGTCCAGTCGAATCAAGACGATTAACGAACGGTCTGAGGCGGAATTTTTCGAAATCAATCGACGGCATTGCGATATTCTAAGCGCTCGAAGACCGCTTTGTAAGCCGCAAGCGCGCGGAGAAAGCGCTGCTCGATGAGTTTGAACCCGATCTATTTTGTTCTCGCGCTGGCGATGCTCAACCTGGCTGCCGTGCACGGCGGCCGCGTGCTGCTTTCGCTCTATGCCCTCGATTTCGGCGCGCAGCCTTTCGCGGTCGGCGTTCTCGCCTCGGCTTTCTCCGCGGTCCCGCTGGCGCTGTCGTGGCTGGTAGGCAGGCTCTCCGACCGCTTCGCTTCCCGATGGCTGCTCACGTTCGGAGCGGCCGGTATTGTCTGCGGGATGCTCGTGCCGTATTTCGTCCCCGCGCTGCCTGCGCTGTACGTTTCCTCGGCGGTTATCGGCATGTCGCTTACCGTCGTGGCGGTGTCGACCCAAAACCTGATCGGTTCGCTCGGTCAAGCCGATCAACACGCCAGGAATTTCAGCGGCTTCGCCATGGTAGCGGCAGTCGCCACCTCTGGCGGCCCGGTGATCGCCGGTTTTTCCATCGACCACCTGGGTTTCGGGTACGCCTGCCTCAACTTGGTGGGGCTCGCGCTCCTGTCGATGGCAATCGTCGGCCTCGGCGGCGGCGTGCTTCCCGGGGCCAATCGCCAGTCCGCGCGCTCGGGCAGCTTCAAGGACATGCTGGCAGATAGAAATATCCTGCGGGTGCTTGGGACCAGCAGCCTGGTGCAGCTTGGCACGGACCTGTTTCAGTTCTATTTGCCGATCTATGGACACGGGATTGGGTTGTCTGCTTCGGCAATCGGTGTCATCCTCGCAAGCTTCGCGGTGGCATCCTTCGCCGTGCGCTTGATCCTTCCGCGCCTGGTCAAGCGCATCAACGAGGAAACGGTGCTCTTCTATGCATTTGGCATTGGCGCCATAGGATTCGCGCTTGTTCCCTTCTTCCAGGATATCGTGCTGCTTTGCGCAATCGCCCTCGTTTTGGGGCTCGGTTTGGGCAGCGGCGCGCCTATCACCATGATGTTGACCTACGGCAACTCGCCGCCGGGCCGTTCGGGCGAGGCGCTCGGCCTGCGCTTTACCGCCAATCACCTGGCGCGGGTGCTCGGTCCTCTGTTGGCCGGATCGATCGGCTCGGCATTCGGGTTGATACCGGTGTTCTTGATGAACGCGACGATGATGGTCTCGGGCAGCCTGATTTCGCGCGGCGGCGCTCCCGCCGGCAAACCCGGTGCGCCGTGATTCATTGCCTCTGCGTTGCGAATCGGGTAGATTGCGGGCTAGCTAGTCAATGAGTTCGGTTCGCGCGTCCGCCGGGATATCCCCCGATTGCCCCGGGGGGAACGACGCTGAAGAAACCGACCCCGCGCCGACAATCTGCAAATGGAAAACGCCTGCTTGAGGAGAAGAACGATGGAAGTTTGGTCCTGCCGTACACCGCGGCGTTCGTCCGTCGAATCGGCGCGACGCCGCAAGGGACTGTCGCTTGCGCTACTCGCGTTTCTTGCCGTCCCCTTGCTTGCCTCCGCACAGGAGTACCCCAGCAGGCCGATTCGCCTCGTCGTGCCCTATGCTCCGGGCGGCGGCCTTGACCTGTTCTCGCGGCCGGTCGCCCAGCAGCTCACTGCGACTCTGGGGCAGCCGGTGATCGTGGACAACCGCGCCGGCGCGGCAGGCATCATCGGCGCGCAGGTCGCCACCAACGCCGCGCCGGACGGCTACACGCTGCTCGCGCTG
>JACPRN010000233.1 GCA_016189945.1 Betaproteobacteria bacterium | reverse complement strand
CGCACCATTCAGCCGAACGTCGACGCCTTCATCGACTTCCAGGACACCATCAATCCGGCGATCGTCGCCGAGTTCGCGCATACGGTGTATCGGTTCGGACACTCGATGCTGCGTGAGACCATCGAGCGCTTCGACCCGAACTTCGTCTCGAGCGAAATCGGCCTGGTGCAGGCCTTCCTGAACCCGCTTGCGTTCGATCAGAACGGCACGCTCACCGCAGACCAGGCAGCCGGCGCCATCGTGCGCGGCACGACGCGCCAGGTGGGCAACGAGATCGACGAGTTCGTCACCGAAGCGCTCCGGAACAACCTGCTCGGCCTGCCGCTCGACCTGGCGGCGATCAACCTGGCGCGCGGCCGCGATACCGGCATTCCGTCGCTGAACGCGGCGCGCAGCACGTTCTTCGCCGCGACCGGCGACAACCAGCTCGCGCCCTACACGAGTTGGGTCGATTTTGCGCAACACCTGAAGCACGAAGAGTCGGTGATCAACTTCATCGCCGCCTACGGCACTCATGCGAGCATCACCGGCGCGACCACGATGGCGGACAAGCGCGCGGCGGCCACCCTGCTCGTCTTGGGCGACGTCACCGCCCCGGGACCCGACGGCATCGCCGGCACCGCCGACGACGTTGTCGTCACCGCCGCGCCTGCCGACCGGCTCGACTTCTTGAACAGCAGCGGAACCTGGACCGGTATCGAAAGCGGCTTGAACAACGTCGATTTCTGGATTGGCGGGCTGGCTGAAGAAAAAATGCCCTTCGGCGGCATGCTCGGCTCGACCTTCAATTTCGTCTTCGAAACCCAGCTCGAAGCGCTGCAAAACGGCGACCGGCTCTACTACCTGCACCGCACCGCGGGCATGAACTTCTTGACCGAGCTGGAGAACAACTCGTTCGCCAGGCTGATCATGAACAACACCGACGCGACGCACCTTCCCGCGGTGGTGTTCACGACCCCGGGCCTGATCCTCGAGGTCGATCCCCTGCGGCAGTTCAACACCAGCGTGGTCAACGATCCGGGTCCGGACGGCGTGTTCGGCCCCGGCCCCGGCCCGGACGGCATCCAGGGCACTGCGGACGATACGCCCTCCGACGACGTCGCCACGCCGCGCGAGGATCCGATCGGCGACAGCCCCTTCATTCCCCTGGTGATCCGCGATAACCCGGCCACGCCGGGCGCGGATACCAACTACCTGCAGTACACGGGACCCGAGCACGTGGTGCTCGGGGGCACGGCCGGCAACGATATCCTGATCGCCAGCGAAGGCGACGACACGCTCTATGGCGACGCCGGCAACGACCGCCTGGAAGGCGGCTACGGCAACGACAGCCCGTTCGGCGGCGCAGGCGACGACATCATCACCGACATCGGCGGCGACGACGTCATCCACGGCGAAGAAGGCAATGACGTCATCAGCGGCGGCAATGGCTTCGACCTCTTGATCGCCGGCCCGGGCAAGGACTTCATCATCACCGGCGAGGGCGAGACGGAGGTCTTCGCCGGCCCCGGCGACGACTTCATCCTCGGCAACCGGCTCGATGCCTTCCCCAACGGCAACGAGGGTGACGACTGGCTCGAAATCGGATTGCAGGACGGCGCGGTCGGGGACAACTTCGATCCCCTGGGCCTCGACCCGGTACCGGGCAACGACGTGTTCCTCGGCGATGGCGGGTTCGATGAGACCATCGGCGAAGGCGGCGATGATATCGCCGTCGGCAGCGACGGCGGCGACAAGTACGACGGCATGTCCGGGTTCGACTGGGTCACTTTCAAGGACGACCGCTTCGGCGTCCTGTCGGACTTCGAGCATGGCGTCGTTTCCCCCGGCGGACTTCCGGCACCGGCGGTGGCGCCATCGGTCGCCGGTCTCGCCCGCTTCTTCCAGGTGGAAGGCGTGTCGGGCTCCGCCCACGCCGACATCCTGCGCGGCAGTGATTCCGCCGACGCCGATATCCGCCTAGCTGGGGCCAACGGCAGCGTGCTCACCAATTTCGACCTCATCAGCGGCCTGCGCGCATTCGTCAGCGACGCCGCGGCGGGACTGGACGGCCTCACCGGCACCCCGGACGACGAGTTCGCTGCGGGCAACATCATGCTCGGCGGCGACGGCAGCGACGTCCTCGAAGGGCGCGGCGGCGACGACTTGATCGACGGCGACAAGTGGCTGAACGTGCGCATCAGCGTGCGCGAGAACGCCGACGGAACCGGCGCCGAGATCCGCAGCGTCAACAGCATGGCCGATCTCATCCCCGACATGCTCTCCGGCGCCATCAACCCGGGCCAACTCGTCGTCGTGCGCGAGATCCTGGACGGGGCGGGCGGGTTCGACACCGCGATGTTCACCGGCAATCTCGCCGACTACGCAGTGAGCACCGTCGGCGGCGTAACCACGGTCACGGATAACTCAGGCGCGCCCATTCCGGACGGCACCGACCGCCTGACAAACATCGAGCGGCTGCAGTTCAACGATCAGTCGCTGGTCCTCGTTCCCGGGCTTAACGCCGAGCCCACCGGCCTGCTCGCAGTTTCAAACGCTGCGCCGGCGGTGGGCGAGTCGCTCAGCGTGTCTCTCGGCACGGTGGCGGACGCGGACGGGGTTGGCGCCAGCATCAAGTACATCTGGCAGCAGGAAACCGCGCCGGGCTCCGGCATCTTCCGCGACTACGCCGGTCCGGCAGGCAAGCTCGCGATCGCCTTCGGCACCAGCTTCACGGTAGGCGAGGACGTTGCAGGCCTCGCGCTGCGCGTCAAGGCCCATTACGTCGACGGCAACGGCGTCCAGGAGACCGTCTTCTCCGCGCCCACCGCCGCCGTGGGGCCGGGCACCCCGCCGCCGCCGCCGGCGCCGCTCCTGAACGGCCCGCAGACGGGAATCGTCAGCCCGGGCGTGCATTTCATCGGCTCCGACCTGCAGTTCATCCTCACCCAGATCAAGCTCGCCGAGCGCCATTCCGCCGGCGAGGATCCGCTCACCCTAGTGGATAACCTGCGCATAGCCCAGGGCCTGCGCACGGTGGACGGCTCCTTCAACAACCTGGTGCAGGCGCAAACGGAGTTCGGCGCCTCGGACAATGTCTTCCCGCGGCTGACCGAACCGAATTTCCGCGCCGCGGAGACCTTCGATCCCGACGGTCCCGGACCGGCCCCTGCGACGCCGACCTCCTATGCCCAGACCAGCGGCCTGGTGGTCGACTCGCAACCGCGCACGATCTCCAACCTGATCGTGGACATGACCGCCAACAACCCGGCGGCGGTCGCGGCCGCGGCGCAGACCGACGGGGCCGGGCTGGTCACCGCCACCCGCACTGACGGCACGCCCTACCAGACCTTCTTCATCCCGAACGTGGCACCGGACGTAGGCCTGTCCGCGCCGTTCAACGCCTGGATGACCTTCTTCGGCCAGTTCTTCGACCACGGGCTCGACCTCGTGAACAAGGGCGGCAACGGTATCGTATTCATGCCGCTGCAGCCCGATGACCCGCTGTTCGTTCCCGGCAGCCCGACCAACTTCATGGTGCTCACGCGGGCCACCATGCTGCCCGGTCCCGACGGCGTGCTCGGCACCGCCGACGACATCCACGAGAACGTCAACCAGACCTCGCCCTTTGTCGATCAGAACCAGACCTACTCTTCGCACCCGTCGCACCAGGTGTTCCTGCGCGCGTATGAAGTCAACGCCGCTGGCGAACCCGTTGCGACCGGCAAGCTGATCGTCAATCGCGGTCTGGGCGCAGATGGCCAGTTCGGCACTGCCGACGACACGGCGATCGGCGGCATGGCGACCTGGGCGGTGGTCAAGGCCCAGGCGCGCGCCATGCTCGGCATCGATCTTACCGATGCGGACCTGTTCGACGTGCCGCTGCTCGCAACCGATCCGTATGGCAGGTTCATCCCCGGCCCGAACGGCTTCGCGCAGATCGTGATGGCAGGTCCGGACGGGCTTGCCGGAACGGCAGATGATTTCCTGCTTGAAGGCAACCCGCTCGCGCCCGTCAGCACGGCAGGCGCGGTTCGCACCGGCCACCAGTTCCTGAACGACATCGCGCATAGCGCCGACCCATCGGCTGCGCCGGGTTTGGTGCGGGACGACAACGGCGTCATCGGCGGCCCGCAGCCTGCGGGAACGTATGACGGCGAGTTGCTCGATGCGCATTACATCGCGGGCGACGGCCGGGTGAACGAGAATATCGGCCTCACCACGGTGCACCACATCTTCCACTCCGAGCACAACCGGCTGGTCGAGCACACCAAGGACGTGGTCCTCGATACGGCCAGGGGCGGCGACGTCTCGTTCCTCAACGAGTGGCTGCTCGATCCGGTCGCGTCGGTTCCCGCCGATCCGTCGACCCTGGTGTGGAACGGCGAGCGGCTGTTCCAGGCCGCGAAGTTCGGCACCGAGATGCAATACCAGCACCTGGTGTTCGAAGAGTTCGCCCGCACCATCCAGCCGGGAATCGATGTCTTCATCGCGCCGAGCCTGCAGAACTACCAGGCAGAGATCAATCCGGCCATTGTCGCGGAGTTTGCCCACACGGTCTATCGCTTCGGCCATTCCATGCTCACGGAAACCATCGACCGGCTGGATGCGAACTTCGTCTCGAGCGAAATCGGCCTGGTGCAGGCATTCCTCAACCCGCTGGAATTCGCCGCGAGCGGCCCCACGCCCGAGGCGGCGGCGGGCGCCATCGTGCGCGGCCTCACGCGCCAGATCGGCAACGAGATCGACGAATTCGTCACCGAAGCGCTGCGCAACAATCTGCTCGGGCTCCCGCTCGATCTTGCGTCGATCAACCTCGCGCGCGGCCGCGACACCGGAATTCCGTCGCTCAATGCGGCGCGCAGCCAGTTCTTCGACATGACCGGCGACAGCCGACTCATGCCGTACACGAGTTGGGGCGATTTCGTGCAGCACCTGCGCCACCCCGAATCGGTCATCAACTTCATCGCCGCCTACGGCACGCATGCGAGCGTCACCAGCGCCACCACGCTCGCCGACAAGCGGGCCGCGGCGACGCTGCTCGTCCTCGGCGACCAAACGCAGCCCGGAGCGGACGGCATCGTGGGCACCGCAGACGATGTCATCGTGGCCGCGCCGGCCGACCGGCTCGACTTCCTGATGAGCGCCGGAACCTGGGCGGGCGTGGAAACCGGCTTGAACAACGTCGACTTCTGGATCGGCGGCCTGGCCGAGGAGCAGATGCCCTTTGGCGGCATGCTGGGCTCCAGCTTCAACTTCGTGTTCGAGAACCAGATGGAGAAGCTGCAGAACGCCGATCGCTTCTACTACCTGGAGCGCAACTCGGGACTGAACTTCCTCGCCGAGCTGGAGAACAACTCCTTCGCGAAGATGGTGATGGCCAACACCGACGCCACCCACCTTCCGAACGTGATCTTCCAGACCAACCTCATCCTGGAGGTCGACCCAACGCGGCAGTTCAACGAAGTCGTTATCCCCGGGCCGGACGGCATCCTGGGTACGGCCGACGACCTGCCCGCTAGCGCCGACCCGGTGGGCGCGAGCATCCTGGTGCCGCTCGTGATCCGCGACAACCCGGCCACGCCGGGTCCGGATACGAATTATCTCCAGTACACCGGCCCGGATCACGTGGTGCTTGGCGGCACCGCGGGTGACGACATCATGATCTCGAGCGAAGGCGACGACTCGCTCTACGGGGATGGCGGCAACGACCGGCTCGAGGGCGGATTCGGCAACGACTCCATCCGCGGCGGCCCCGGCGACGATATCATCACCGACATCGGCGGTGACGACGTCTTCAACGGCGAGGACGGCAACGACGTCATCCAGGGCGGCAACGGCCTCAACCTGTTGATCGGCGGCTTCGGCAACGACTTTATCGTCAACGGCGAGGACGCCGCGGAAGCCTTCGGCGGCCCGGGCAACGACCTCATCCTGGGCACCGACGGCACCGAGCAGGACATGGGCGGCGAGGGCGACGACTGGCTCGAGGGCGGGCTGCTCGACGGCACTCCCGGGGACAACTTCGATCCCTTCAACAGCGATCTCATCATCGGCAACGATATCTACATCGGCACCGGCGGCCCCGACATCATGAACGCCGAAGGCGGCGACGACATCATGGTGGGATCGAGCGGCTCGGTCCGCTTCAACGGCGACAAGTACCTGGGCGCTTCGGGCTACGACTGGGCCACCTTCAAGAACGAGGCGGGCGGCGTGAGCATGGACCTCACCGTGCGCGCATTCGATGCCGCGCCCGGTCCCATAGCAGCGGGCGTGGTCGCCAAGTTCTCCTCAGTGGAGGGCCTGGCCGGATCGCACTTCACCGACTACCTGCGCGGCGATAACGCCGATGCCCTGACCCTCCCCGTCTCCGGGGCCCAGGGCAGCGTGCTCACCAACTTCGACTTGATCGACGGCTTGCGCGCCTTCGTGGGCGAAGCGGCCGCGGGGCTGGACGGCCTCGTGGGCACTGCCGACGACGCCTTCGGCGCCGGCAACATCATCATGGGCGGCGACGGCAGCGACATGATCGAAGGCCGCGGCGGCGATGACCTGATCGACGGCGACCGGTGGCTCAACGTCCGCATCAGCGTGCGCGAGAACGTGGACGGCACGGGCGCCGAGATCGACAGCTACGACAGCATGGTCCCGCTGGTTCCGCTGATGATCAACGGCACTTACAACCCGGGCCAGCTCACTTTCGCCCGCGAGATCCTACCGGGCGACGGCCAGTTCAATTTCGACACTGTAGTGTTCTCCAACAACGCGGCGGACTATGACGTCATCGTCAACGACAACGGGACACCGCTCGATTTCAGCGACGATATTGTCACCGTCACCGATCTCGTCGGCCTGGACGGCAGCGACCGTCTCACCGGCATCGAGCGGCTGCAGTTCAATGACCAATCGTTCACCCTGGTTCCCGGACTGAACAACGATCCGGTGGGCTTGCTGACGGTGAGCGATCCCACGCCCGCCATCGGCCAGACGCTGACGGTGTCGATCGCCGGCGTCACCGATGCGGACAACGTCGCGAGCGGCGGCGCGATCACGGGAGACGTCACTTACTACTGGCAGTTCGAGACCGCCCCGGGATCGGGCGTGTTCCAGGACATCGTCATCCGGACCCCGCTGGGAGTGGAGACCGTGACCGGAACGTCCTTCACAGTGCCGCCGAGTTTCGATGATGGCATCACCGCCGTGGGAACCGCGATTCGCGTGAGGGCCCTGTATGTCGACAAGCACGGCGTTCCGGAAATGGTGTTCTCGGCGCCGACCGCGCCCGTCGCTGCGGTCAACGTCAACAATCCGGCGACCGGAACGGTCACGATCAGCGACACGACCCCGACCGAAGGCCAGCCGCTGACGGCCGCGCCAGCCATCACCGACGCCGACGGAATCGCCACGCCAATTGCGCTCCAGTGGCAGTCCTCAAGCGACGGCGTGATCTTCACCGACATCGCCGGCGCAACCGGCGCGAGCTTCACGCCTACGCAAGCCGAGGTCAATCAGCAGTTGCGCGTCGTCGCAAGCTTCACCGACGGCGGCGGTTTCCTCGAGCAGATCTTCTCCGCAGCGACGGTGGTGGTGGGCGATGTGGCTATCGGCACCGCTGCAGCCGACACCCTCATCGGCACCGCGGGCGAAGACATCCTGCAGGGCTTGGGCGGCAACGACACGCTGCTTGGCTTGGCTGGCAATGATGTGCTCGATGGCGGCGCAGGCAACGATACGCTGAACGGCGGCGCAGGCGCAGACACCCTGATCGGGGGCGCCGGAAACGACATCTTTGTCGTCGACGATGCGCTCGATGTGGTGACCGAGCTCGCGGGCCAAGGCACTGACACCGTGCAGACCACGCTTGCCAGCTTCACGCTCGGGGCCACCCTGGAGAACCTCACCTTCATCGGCGCGGGCAGCTTCACCGGCACTGGCAACGGCGTCGCCAACGTCCTGCGCGGCGGCGCAAGCGCCGACACGCTCACCGGTCTCGGGGGCAACGACGTACTGATCGGCGGCGCAGGCGCAGACACCATGATCGGCGGCACGGGCAACGACACCTACGTGGTGGACAACGCCGGCGACGTGGTGAGCGAGGCGGCAGGCCAAGGCACCGACACCGTGCAGACCACGCTGGCGAGCCATACGCTCGCCGCCAATGTCGAGAACCTCACCTTCACCGGCGCGGGCAACTTCTCGGGCACGGGCAACGCGCTCGCCAACACGATCCAGGGCGGTGCCGGCAACGACACTCTCGATGGCGCGGCGGGCAACGACGTGCTGATCGGCGGGGCAGGCGCAGACACCCTGATCGGAGGCACGGGCAACGACACCTTCATCGTCGATAACGCCGGCGACGTCGTGACCGAGCTTGCAGGCGAAGGCACCGATAGGGTGCAGACCACGCTCGCGAGCTATACGCTCACCGCCAACGTCGAGAACCTCACCTTCACCAACGCCGCGAACCACACCGGCACCGGCAACGCCTTGAACAACACCATCCAGGGCGGCGCAGGCGCCGACACCCTCTCGGGGCTCGCCGGCAACGACGTGCTCTCGGGCGGCGCGGGCGCAGACACCCTGATCGGCGGCACCGGCAACGACACCTACGTCGTCGATAACGCCGGCGATGTGGTGACCGAGGCGCTTAACGAAGGCATCGACACGGTGCAGACCACGCTGGCCGCCTACACGCTGGGGGCGAACCTGGAGAACCTCACCTTCATCGGCGGGGGCGCCCACACGGGAATCGGCAACGCCCTGAGCAACAGGCTCCAGGGCGGGGCAGGGGTCGATACGCTCGATGGGGCCACGGGCAACGACGTGCTGATCGGCGGTCTCGGGAACGACCGGTTCGTGTTCTCCTCAGTCGGCTTCGGCAGCGACACGGTGCAGGGGTTCGACGCCAATCCGGCCGGAGGCCAGGACCTGCTCGACATCTCGGGGCTGGGGATCAGCGCTGCGACCTTCGCCGCCAGCGTGACGATCTCCGATATCGGGGCGAGCACCCTCATCCAGATCGGAGGCGATTCCATCCTACTCCTCGGGGTGGGCGACGCGACCACGGTCACGGCAGGCGACTTCATCCTGGCTTGATCAGGACCTAGCGTCGAGTATTGCGGTGTGGGTGCATCACCGGCCCACACCGCTTTTTTACGGCCGAAACAGGTCCCGATCGCCCGGCCGGCCCACCGGCACCCCCACTATGCCTACGGTCAATCCCTACCCCCGCGTTACGAAATTGTAATTCCCGCGTCACGCTCCTGTTGGTGCCCGCCTGGTAAAAATGCGGCTGCATTGGGATTCGCTTCATACCAACAGTCTCAGGGGAGTGCAAAGCATGAAATCTCTATGGAACGAATTGCGGCCGCTGCTGGGCTACGTCGCCGCGTTTTCATTCTTCATCAACCTGCTGTTTCTCATTCCTGCGATCTTCACCATGCAGGTGTTCGATCGGGTGCTCTCCAGCCAGAGCCAGGAGACGCTCGTGGTGCTGCTCGGCGGAACGCTGGTGGCCCTTGCCATCCTCCTCGTGCTCGACTACGTGCGCAACCGCCTGCAGAACGTGCTCGGCACCATGGTCGAAGAGCGGCTCTCCCCGCCGGTGGTGAAGGCGATCGTGGTGAAGGCCGCGCGCTCGCCCCTGGGCCTGCGGTCCGAGGGCGTGCGCGACATCGCTGCGCTCCGGAACGTGTTTTCCGCCAACGGCCTGATCGCGCTCTTCGATGCGCCCTGGGTGGTGATCTACGTGGCGGTGATCTGGGCGTTTCATCCGGCCTTGGGACTGGGCGCTGCGTTCGCTGCGGTGCTGATGCTCGGCCTGGCCTGGCTCAACGACCGCGTCAGCCGCGCGGCGCTCGAGGACCTGCAAAAAGAAGGCCGGCGCGCCTCGCACTACGTCGAGAGCTCGCTCAGGAACGCCGAAGTGCTGCAGGCGTTGGGAATGACCGAAAGGTTGCTCGAGCGCTGGCGCGGATTCCAGAACCGGGTCGCCGCGCTGCAAACCAGCGCCAGCCGCTCAAGCGGCGCTTTCGGCGCCACGACCAAGTCTTTGCGTCAAGCCATTCAGATCCTGATGCTCGCACTCGGCGCCTATCTCGTTCTCACGCAGCAGGCATCAGCCGGCATCATGATCGCCACCACCATCTTGCTCGGCCGCGCGGTGCAGCCGGTCGAGCAACTGGTGGGAAGCTGGCGCATGCTGATCGACGCGCTTTCGGCGCATCGGCGACTTGCCGAACTTTCGAAGGATTTCGAGCACGAACGGGAGCGCGTTTCGCTGCCGCGCCCTGAAGGCCGCCTCATCGCCGAAGGCGTATCGTATCGCGCCCCGGGGTCGGAAAAGCCGATCCTCATCAACGTCGGCTTGGGCCTCGCTCCGGGCGAAGCGCTCGCCATCATCGGCGCCAGCGCCGCAGGCAAATCCACGCTCGCGCGCCTCTTGACCGGCATCTGGGCCCCCAATACAGGAACCGTGCGCTTAGATGGCGCGGAGGTGGCGAGCTGGCCGCGCGCGGAGCTGGGGCCCTGGATCGGCTACGTGCCCCAGGACGTGGAACTGTTCGATGGCAGCGTGGCCGACAACATCGCGCGCCTCGGGAAAGTGGATTCCGAAGCGGTGGTTGCCGCGGCGCGGCGCGCCAACGCCCACGAGATGATCCTCTCGCTCGCTCAAGGCTACGACACCCCGGTGGGTGAACAGGGCGCGCACCTCTCCCCGGGACAACGCCAGAGGGTCGCGCTGGCGCGCGCGCTCTACGGCGATCCGCGCCTGGTGGTGCTCGATGAGCCCAACTCCAACTTGGACGGCGCGGGCGAGATCGCGCTTGCCCAGGCGCTGAGTGCGCTGCGCAGCGAAGGCGTGACCACGGTGGTGGTCACCCATCGCCCCTCGCTCATCGCCCACGTGGACAAGATCCTGATCCTGGAGGCCGGGCGCATCCAGCAATACGGCCCGGCAAGCGAGGTGATGAAGGCGCTGCAGCGCCAGGCGCAGGCCATGGTCGGCGAGAAGGCCGCGTAGTCAATCCGCACCGACAAGGAGACCATCATGCGACTGTTCACACTGGGCCTCAACCACACCACAGCGGGGATCGCGCTGCGCGAGCGCGTGGCGTTTCCGGCCGGGCGCGTGAGCGACGCGCTGGCCGACCTGCGCCGGCGGCTCTCCCCCGCGGTGGCCGAAAGCGCAATCCTCTCCACCTGCAGCCGCACCGAGATCTACTGCGCGGTGCGCGACGTGGCCGCGGCGCAAAGCGCGCTGGTCGAGTGGCTCGCCGAGCGCAGCAACCTGCCCGCAGGCGAGCTGTGGCCGAACCTGTACGCGCTGCCGCAGCGCCACGCGGTGCTGCACGCGTTTCGGGTCGCGAGCGGCCTCGACTCCATGGTGCTGGGCGAGCCGCAGATCCTCGGCCAGATGAAGGAGGCGGCGCGCCGCGCCCAGGACGCCGGCACCCTTGGGCCGCACCTGCACCAGCTTTTTCAGCGCTCCTTCGCCGCCGCGAAGGAGGTGCGCAGCGAAACCGAAATCGGCTCGTCCACGGTGTCGATGGCGGCCGCCGCGGTGCGCATCGCGCAAGTGGCGCTCGCCGATCTGCGCGAAGCGCGGGTGCTGTTTGTCGGCGCGGGCAAGATGACGTCGCTTGCCGCGGCGCATTTCGCCGCCCACAACCCGCGCGAGATCGCGATCGCCAGCCGCACCCCCGAGCACGCCGAGAGGCTCGCCAGGCGCGTGCAAGCGCACACCCTGCCGCTTGCTGAAGTGCGCGAGCGCCTGGCCGAGTTCGACATCGTAGTCTGCGGCACCTCGAGCACGCTGCCGATCATCGGTCTGGGAATGGTCGAGCGGGCGACCTGGGCGCGCAGGGGCTTGCCGCTGCTCATGTTCGACCTCGCCGTGCCGCGCGACGTGGAGCCCGAGGTCGGGCGCCTGTCCGACGTGTTCCTCTACACCGTGGATGACCTGGGCAAGGTGGTCGAGTCCGGCGTCGAGTCGCGCCAGGCCGCCGTGGCGCATGCCGAAGCGATCATCGAGGCGCGGGTCGAATCGTTCATGCACTGGATGGCCGCGCGGCGCACCCTGCCGCTGATGTGCACGCTGGATGAGCGCGCCGAACGGCTGCGCGCCGGAGAGGTCAAGCGCGCGCGCCGGCTGCTGGCGCGCGGCGAACCGGCCGACGAGGTCCTCGAAGCCCTCGCCAGCAGACTTTCGAACAAGTTCCTGCACGCGCCGCGCACGCTGCTCAGGCGCGGCACGCTCGCGCCCAACGAGGCGCAGCGCCTGGTCGAGCTGTGCCTGCCCGAGCAGGCGCAGCCGCCCGGCGCCGGGCCCGTGCGGCACCTGGAACTTGCGAGCAAGCCGATGCCGGGCGCCCTGCGGGCCGCGCAGGTAGGGATGGAAAAGCAGGCGGCCTGACGGGCGCCGCAGGAAGACATTCGTAAAGAGGAGAATCGAAATCATGAACAGTGCAAAATCCGAACTGAAATCGCTCCGGCCGGCACGGGCAAGCGGGGAGCACGCCGCTCGCCTGGTGCGCGCGGGCTGGTGGATCATCCTGGGGGCCATCGCGCCGCTGGCGGCGTGGATCGTTTTCGCGCCGCTGTCGATGGCGGTGGTGGCACCGGCTTTTGTCAAAGTCGATCTCAACCGCCGGCCGGTGCAGCACCTGGAGGGCGGGATCGTGCGCGCGGTGCTGGTGCGCGACGGCCAGCGCGTGGCAAGCGGCGAGCCGGTGCTTATCCTGGGCGATGTCGGCGTGGATGCCGATCGCAACCGCCTGGACTATCGCGTCAATGTGGAGCGCGCGGCGCTTGCGCGCCTGGAGGCCGAGCAGACGCTCTCGGGCACGCTCGGGTTTCCTCCCGAGCTGCTCGCCGCGGCGAAGCAGGATGAACGCGTCCGGCAGGCCCTTGCCAAGGAGAGCGCGCTGTTCCAGGCGCGGCGCCATTCGCTGGCGAGCGAAGTGGCGCTCATGCGGACCCAGCGCGAGCGCATCGAGCAGGAGATGGTCGCGCTGCGCGCGCAGATCAAGCAGGCCGACGCCTCGCTCGGGCTGCAGCGCAAATTCTTCGAAACCAACCAGCGCCTGGTCAAGGACGGCTTCATCTCGACCACGCGCATCGAGCAGATCGAGGGCGCGGTGCTCGATTACGCGGCGAAGCTCGAGCAGCAGCGCTCGGAACTGGCGCGCGCGGCGCAGCGCCTGGTCGACATCGACCTGAAGATCCAGTCGGCGCAGAACCAGTACGCGCAGGCGGCGAGCGACCAGCTCAAGGCGACCGCGGCGCGCCTGGGCGAGATCGAGCAGGAGCAGCGCAAGTCCGAAGACGCCGCCGCGCGCCAGGTCGTGGTCGCCCCGGCAAGCGGCGAAGTCATCGACCTCAAGTTCACCTCGCCCGGCGCGGTGGTGCGCCCGGGCGAGCCGATCGCCGAGATCGTCCCGAGCGACGCGCGGCTCATGATCGAGGCGCACATCCGGCCCGAGGACATCAACAACGTGCACCTGGAGCAGCGCGCGCGCATCAAGTTCACCGCCTTCAAGTACCGCAACGCGACGCTCGTGACCGGAAAAGTCGCCTACGTCTCGGGCGACCGCCTGATCGACCGGGCGGCGAACTTCCCCTACTACAGCGTGATGATCGCCGCCGACCCCGAATCGCTCGCCTCCGCGGGCGATCTGAAGCTGCAGGCGGGAATGCCCGCCGAAGTCTACATCGAAGGCACCCAGCAGACCCCGCTGCAATACATCGTCGAACCGCTCACCTCGACGATCCGCAGAGCGGGAAGGCAGATGTAGGAACGAGCGACAGCGATGAGAAAACTCCTGAATAGCGCCCTCGCGGCGGCGATGCTCAGTGCGTGTGCCGGTCCCGAGGTGTACCTCGGCGGCGCCAGAGCGACCGGCCGGGTCGCGCAGGTCTACGTCAGAGTGGCGGGAGACGTATTCCTGGCCGCCGACCGGGTCCCGGAACACCTGCGAAAGAACGCCGAGCGCTGGGTCGAGGTCCAGTTTCGCGAATCGCTCGCCGATCGCATCGGGTCTGCGCGAGCCGTTTTCAACCAACGCGAAGCCGAGCTCCAGGTGGGCGACGTGGTCGAGGTCAAGTTTGGATACGAGACAAACCCGCGCTTCTTTCCCCTCAAGGAGATCACTCGCGTGACCAAGCTGGTGGCGAGAAAAGACGAAATGCTCGCCAAGGACTACGAGCGCGGGATCCTGGCCCGTAACCGCGGCGGCACGTAACTCAGGGCAGCGGCGCTGCGTCGTGCAAGCGCAAATGACCGAATTGTAATTCTGCAGTCATCTTCCCGTTGGGCGTGGCCGGGTATAAAGCACGGCCGATTCAACGGACATCACTTCACAAATTCATTCGTTGGAGGACATACCTGTGGCTTCATTTATCGCCAAACCGACCGATCAGATCAGCGTGGGCACCGTGGGCAGCGTCCAACCGGTGACGATTGCGCCCGCGTCAAAAGCGAAAGCGTTCAAGCCAGAGCGCATGGTGAAAAAGGACCCGGCAGCAGCCCCGGATGCCGAACTGGCTGCCGACGGAGCAAGCCTCACTGATCCCATCGCCGGCGCCGAGGGACAGGCGGCGGCCGACAGCGAAGGTGTCCCCGCGAGCGAGGCGCCCGGGAGTTCCGCAGAGGCCGAGCAGCCCGTTCAGCTCGCTCAATCCGACTCCGGATCATCCATGACCCAGAGCGGCATCGCCTCGGGCGAGTCCGTTCCGCTCGCTCAATCCGAAGCGATGACAAGCGGTGCTGCCGCGGCCGGAGCCGAAGCGGCCGCCGGCGGCGAGGCGGCGGCCGGTGCCACTGCGGCGGCCGAAACGGCGGTCGTGGCGAGCGGCTTCTCGCCCCTCATGGCATTGCCATTGCTCGCCCTTGGCGGCGGCGGTGGCGGCGGCGGTGGCGGCAGCGGCGGTACCGCGGCGCCGGTTGCGCCGGTGGTTCCGCTCGAGCCGATTGCTCCGGTGGCTCCGGTTGAACCCGTCGCTCCGGTTATTCCCGTCGTCACGGTCGTCGAAGCGCAGGCGCTTTTGCAGGCCAGTTCTTCAGCCGTTTTCGGCTTGCTCGACACGGCGGCGAACTTGCTGGCGGCAAGCGCCGCGATCGTGAGCGCAGCCACAGGCGGGATCGCGGTGAGCGGCCAGCCGACCTTGTCGGTCGCCGATGCCGCGGCGCTTCAGGCGATGAATGCGCAAATGAGCTACAGCTTGAGCGACACGGCGGCCAATCTCGCCGCGGCCTCCGCGGCGACGGGCAACGGTGCAATCAATATCAGCGTGACCGGTCCGGCCACGGTGGCGCAGGCGAGCGCCATCGATGCATTCGCCAACTCCGGCGCAAACAGCTACAGCTTGAGCGACACGGCGGCGAACCTGCTCGCGGCAAGCGCTGCGATCGTGAGCGCAGCCACAGGCGGAATCAGCGTGAGCGACCAGCCGACCCTGTCGGTTGCCGATGCGTCAACGCTTCAAGCGATGAACGCGCAAATGAGCTACAGCTTGAGCGATACGGCCGCGAATGTCGCTGCAGCCTTCTTGCCGGTGGGCAACGGGGCGATCGACATCACGGTGACCGACGCGGCGACGGTTGCTGAGGCGATGGCAATCGAAGCGTTCACCAACAGCGGCGCCACCAGCTACAGCATCGCCGACACCGCGGCCAACCTGGCTGCTGCTCCGGCCGCAGTGACCGGCATCGCAACGAGTGTCACCGCGACCGATGCGCTGACCGTGGCCGAGGCGCAGGCGATTCTGGCGACCAATGCCGGTGCCTCATTCCCGCTCGCCGACACGGCGGCAAACCTCGCCGCGGCGCCTGCGCCGGTGGGCAATGCGGCAACCACGATTATCGCGACCGATGCGGCAACGGTAGCGCAGGCGGCAATCATCGAGGGATTTGCCAACGGCGCGGCGACCGTCTTCAACCTGTCCGACACGGCGGCCAATCTCGCCGCGGCCCCCTTGGCTGTGGCCAATGGCGCCATCGACATTATCGTGACCGATGTTGCGACCGTCGCCGAGGTAAACACCATCGACGCATTCGCCAATATCGGCGTGACGAGCTACGACCTCTCAGACACCGCGGCCAATCTCGCTGCGGCCTCTGCCGCGGTGGGGAACGGCGCAACCGACATCACCGCAACCGATGCGGCCACGGTAGCGCAGGCAAGCGTGATCGAAGCCTTCACCAACAGCGGCGCAACCGCCTACAGCCTCTCGGACAGCGCAGCCAATCTGCTGGCAGCCTCCGCGGCGACCATCGCCGGCGCGAGCGCAGTCGCCGTGACCGACCAGCCGACCCTGCCGGTCGCCGATGCCGCAGCGCTGCAGGCGATGGCTGCTCAAATGAGCTACAGCTTGAGCGACACGGCGGCGAATCTGGCTGCGGCTCCGGCTGCGATCGGCAACGGCGCAGTCAACATCGCCGCGACCGATGCGGCGACGGTAGCGCAGGCAAGCGCCATCGACGCGTTCAGCAACAGCGGCACGTTCAACTACAGCCTGGCCGACACCGCGGCCAGCCTCCTCGCGGCACCTTCGGCGATGATCGCCGGAGCGAGCGCGGTGAGCGTCACCGATATCCCGACGCTGCCGCTGGCGCAAGCCGACACCCTGCTCAACGCAATCGGCGCCAGCATGAGCTACAGCCTGTCGGATAGCGCGGCCAACCTCGCTGCGGCCTCTGCCGCGCTGGCCAACGGCGCAATCGATATCAGCGCGACCAGCGCCGCGACAGTGGCCGAAGCCACTGCGATCGAAGCATTCGCCAACAGCGGTGCGACGAGCTACAGCCTGTCCGACACCGCAGCCAATCTCGCCGCGGCCTCGGCTGCGGTGGGCAACGGCGCCACCGACATCAGCGCGACCAGCGCCGCGACAGTCGCCGAAGCGAGCGCGATCGATGCGTTTGCAAACAGCGGTGTGACCAGCTACAGCCTGTCTGACACCGCAGCCAACCTCGCTGCGGCCTCGGCTGCGGTGGGCAACGGCGCAACCGACATCAGCGCCACCAGCGCCGCGACGGTGGCCGAAGCCACTGTGATCGAAGCCTTCACCAACAGCGGTGTGACGAGCTACAGCCT
>JACPRN010000232.1 GCA_016189945.1 Betaproteobacteria bacterium | reverse complement strand
GTCGTGGGCGAGGAAAAAGAGCGCCTCATGCGCGAGTACCGCGGCCACCTGGAACTTGCCGAGCGCCTGCGCTCGCCCGGGCGCCGGGCGCTCGTGCTCATGCACGGGCTGCCGGGCTCGGGGAAAACGGCCGTCGCCCAGCGCCTGCTCGAATCGTTCGGCGCGATTCGGCTGCGCTCGGACGTGGAACGAAAACGCCTGCATGGCGTGGAGGCCCAAGCGCGCACGGACTCGGGACTCGATTCGGGGATTTACGCCCCGCCGGCAACGCGCCGCACCTATGCGCGCCTTGCAGATCTCGCGCGCGAGCTGCTGGCAGCCCGCACTACGGTGATTGTCGATGCGGCATTCCTGCGGCGCGAGCAGCGCGACGCGTTTCACGCCCTGGCGCGCGGCTGCGCTGCGCCGCTCGCGGTGGTCTGGTGTCGCGCCCCGGAAGCGGTGATGCGCGAGCGCCTCGCGCGGCGCGAGGGGGAAGGCAAGGACGCCTCCGAGGCGGGCGTCGCCGTGCTCGAGCGGCAACTGCAGACGCAGGAGGCGCTGGACAAGGACGAACTCGCGCACACGGTTTCGATCGCCTCGGAGCAAGACGCCGAAAGAACCTGCCGCGAGGCGGCCGCGGCGCTTTCGCGCCTTCTTGGCCTGGGCGCCCGCCGGCCCGGTCCCGGTCCGAGCGGGTGATCCTCGCCCGGCGCCGTTTTGGGGCACAATGACAGGGGGATGAAAAACGGGCGACCATGTTCGACATCCTGAAGGTCTTCGAGCGCCGGCCAGACCACCCGATGGCGACGGTGGGCGAGGCCGAGGCGGTTCTCGCCTTGCTCGAGCAGGAACAACCGGAAGCGGCGCTTGAGCAGCTCGCGATTTGGGCGCGTTCGCTGCGCGAGACCGATGGATTTGCCTGCGACACCCGGCTTGCGGTGGTGAGAATGATCGACGAGAGCGCGCGGCCGCGTGTCGCGGCGGCGCTCGCCGAATTCTTCGCCCATGTTCACCATCGCGATCGCGCGCAAAAGAGATCGTTCGCCCTGCTGCATGCGTACTGGAGCGAGATTTCCGGCGCTTATGCGCGCTGTCTCGCCGACCACGAGCAAGGGCGCAAGGGCGCGGCGCGAATTCGCGAGGAATTGCCGCTCGCGCTCGGCCGCTCGCTGCGCGCGGCGGCGCAGGCGGCGCGCCTGCGCTGCCTGCGCTACCTCGGCATCGAAGCCGAAACCTGGGCCGAGCTGTCGCGCCGATTCGCCTGCGGCGAGCGACTCGGCATTGACGACAAGCCTTTCGTTGCCTACCCGGGGGAAGTTCATTCGAGCGCGCGGGCTGAATTCCTCAAGGTCCTCGGCCTGAGCCTCGCCGCCCTGCACGAACTCCCGCCGCTGCAGATCGAGCTCGCTTCGCGCGTCCTCGAGCGCTTCGCAATATCGTTCGCCTGGGGGCGGCAAGCCAAACCGGAATGCAACTTCGCCATCGATCTTTCGGCGCCGGCGCCGCCCGGCCCGGCGCGTTCCGCGGCGGCCGCCTCGCCCTCGATGCGCTATTTCGGCGGCGGACCTGCGCTCGCGAAGCTGGAGGAAATCGAACGCTTGAGCGAGGCGAATCTGCTCTCGGAGGAGATGCGCTTCGGCAAGGAATTCACGCCGGCGCAGATCGTCACCGTGATCCGGCATCTGCGCACTTTTCTCGGCATCGATCCGCCTCGGCGGCGCTACGCGCGCGAGGGGGCGAACGCCGACTTGTCGGTGGTGCACGGCTTTCGTGCCATCTGCCAGCGAGTCACCGCGATCGAGTTGGGCGCGGCCGTGGCTCCGGGGGACGATTCGGGCACGGAGGGCAAGAAGAGGGCGGCAATGCGGCTTCTGGCCGAGGAAGTCGAGTCACATCCGGAAACATGGCTGGAGAAGGACCGGAGCGAGTGGGGAATCGGCGTCGACATTCCGCCCGGCAAGGGAGAGTGGGCCGAACCCGGCGTGGCGTGCGGCGTGCGCAACCGCGAGGATGCTCCCTGGTCGGTCGGAATAATCCGCCGGCTCGAAGCCGACGAGAGCGGGCACCTCCACGGCGGCTTCTGGATCCTGTCGAAGAAACCCGTCTCGGTGTGGCTGCGCGTAATCGGAACCGAGGGTCAGAAGGCCTCCAACTGGGAAACCTCGACCGGGTCGTTTTCCTATCGGTACATGCGCGCCATCCTGCTTCCGGACGCCCTCAAGTGGCACGAGCATCCGGTGATGCTGATCGAGCGCCAGGAACTCGGGCTGGGCGAGCTGTGCGAAGTGATGGTGGGCGAGCACACCCGCACCATCGAGCTGGTCGAGCTGATCGAAGAGGGCGCAGATTACCTGCGCGTCGGATTCACATGGCGGGTGCCGGAAAAGCGGTAATTCGCTGCTGGGACGTCTTTTGCAGAGTCGTCGACAACTACGGCGACGCCGCGGTGTGCTGGCGCCTGGCGCAGCAGCTCGCCTCCGCGCGCGGCGGAGCGGTGCGTATTTGGATAGACAACCTCGAGGTGCTTCACGCCTTGTTCCCCGAGGTCGCGCCCGGGAAATCCCGCCAGCGCGTTGCCGGCGTTGAAGTCTGCGCTTGGACGCAAGACGCCGATTTCGAGGCACCGGCAGATGTGGTCGTCGACGGTTTCGGCGGCGGACTGCCGGAGCGCTATCTGGAAGCCATGGCCGGGCGATCGCCGCGCCCCCTCTGGATAACGCTCGAGTATCTGAGCGCCGAATCCTGGGTAGCGGGGCATCACGGACTGCCCTCGCGCCATCCGCGCCTGGCCCTGGAACGCTATTTTTTCTTTCCCGGTTTCTTCCCCGGAACGGGTGGGCTCCTGCGCGAGGCCGATCTCGAAGCGCGGCGCGATGAATTTCAGCGGCAAGCGGATCTGCGGGCGCGGTTCTGGAGGAATCTCGGTTTTGCGCCTCCACTGCCGGAGGCGATCGCCGCATCGGTTTTCTGCTACTCCGGCGCGGCGGTCGCCGAGACCCTCGATGCTTGGGCGTCGGGGGTCAAGGCGCTCGTGGCTGCCGTGCCGCGCGGTCCGGCGCGCGCGCCGGTCGAGGCTTTTTTCGGCGTTGTCGATCCCGGCGACGGAAAAGTCCTCAGGCGCGGCAGCCTGGAGGTGCGCTTGCTGCCGTTTCTGCCGCAGCGGCGCTACGATGAGCTGCTCTGGGCCTGCGACTGGAACTTCGTTCGCGGCGAAGATTCCTTCGTGCGCGCGCAGTGGGCGGCCAGGCCCCTGGTGTGGCACATCTATCCCCAGCAAGCACGCACCCACTGGGTGAAACTCGACGCCTTTCTCGATGTCTATTGCGCGGGCCTGGAATCGGAACCGGCCGCGGCTCTGCGCGCTTTCTGGCATGCGTGGAACGGCTCGGGAGGAAACGGGACGGTCCACGCGGCCAATGGCGTTGCCGGACCTGCGTGGCACGCCTTGTGGCCGCATTCGCTGCGCCTGCGAA
This sequence comes from Betaproteobacteria bacterium, assembly GCA_016189945.1. GTDB lineage: Bacteria > Pseudomonadota > Gammaproteobacteria > Burkholderiales > SG8-39 > JACQTO01. The sequence goes on along the minus strand of JACPRN010000232.1, from coordinate 3,169 downwards.
AACATGCGGAGACTTGGGCGGCTCGTCTGGCGGCAGCCGGGGAACTCGCGGAAAATCTGGCCCGGTTCTGCGATGAACGGCTATAATGCCCGGTTTAATTTGGCACCGGGATACATCGGGACGACACCTATGAAAATCGCACAGGAAATTCGAACGGGCAACGTGATCATGGTCGGCAAGGATCCGCTCGTCGTGCAGAAGGCGGAATTCACCAAGTCGGGGCGCAACGCCTCGGTGGTGAAAATGAAGCTGAAGAACCTCCTCTCCGGCGCCGCCTCCGAAAGCGTCTATCGGGCGGACGAGAAGTTCGAACTGGTGACGCTTGAGCGCAGGGAAGTGACCTATTCGTATTTTTCCGAACCGTCCTACGTGTTCATGGACGGCGAATACAACCAGTACGAGATCGACGCCGACAGCATGGGCGACGCGCTCCATTTCCTCGAGGACGGCATGCCGTGCGAACTGGTCCTGTACCAGGGCCGCCCGATTTCGGTCGAGATCCCCCAGACCGTCGTGCGCGAGATCGCGCATACGGAACCCGCGGTGCGCGGCGACACCTCCGGAAAGGTTCTGAAGCCCGCCAAGCTGAAGACGGGGTTCGAGGTCCGCGTGCCGCTTTTCTGCGACACGGGCGACAGGATCGAGATCGATACCCGCACCTTCGAGTATCGAAGCCGCGCCAAGAACTGAGCCTCGGAGGCACGCGGTGAGCCGGCCGCGCGCGGGCGAGTCCGCCTACGGCCGAGCGGCCCGCCAATCTGCAATTCAGGACTCGGGCCGCGGAAAAGCAAGCGCGTCGCTGCGGCGACGACACCCGATCGGACAACGCTCTAACGGAGATCATCATGGCGCAATGGATCAGGTTCGAAAGCAAGGGCCGAGTCGGATTCGGCACCCTCCAGGACGGCACCATCGCGGTCCATTCGGGCGACATGTTCGCCGGCGCCAAACCGACGGGAGAGAAGGTGAATCTCGCCGAGGTGCGCGTGCTCACGCCCTGCGAGCCCTCGAAGATGATCTGCCTGTGGAACAACTTCCACCAGCTCGCGGCGAAGAACAACTTCCTCGTGCCCGATGAGCCGCTCTATTTTCTCAAGGCGCCCAACGCCTATCACCCGCACGGCGAGCCGATACGGCGCCCGAAGACCTACGCGGGCAAGATCATCTACGAAGGGGAGCTTGGCGTCGTGATCGGCAGGAAGTGCTTCAATGTGAGCGAGGCCGAGGCCAAGGAATACATCTTCGGATACACGTGCGTGAACGACGTGACGGCCGTCGATCTGCTCAAGAAGAACCCCTCGTTTGACCAGTGGGCGCGCTCGAAGAGCTTCGATACCTTCGGCGTCTTCGGTCCGGTCATCACCACCGGCATCGATCCGATCAAGCTTCACGTACGCACTATCCTCAACGGCCAGGAGCGCCAGAACTATCCGGTCGCGGACATGTTCTTCCCGCCCTATAAGCTGGTCGCCATGGTTTCGCGCGACATGACGCTGATGCCGGGCGACGTCATCGCCTGCGGCACTTCGCTCGGTGCGGGCGTGATGAAAGACGAAAAGAACACGATCGAGATCGCGATCGAAGGCGTCGGCACGCTCGCCAACCCGTTCAACCAGGAGTTGCCCAGTCCATACCTTCTGGGCGCTCCGCCGAAGCCGATCCGGGTGTGCGTCGTCGGCGCCGGCGCGATTGGCGGCTTGATGGCCGCCAGGCTTGCGCTCGCCGGCAACGAAGTCACCGTAATCGACCAGGGCGCGCATCTGGCGGCGATCCAGGCGAACGGTCTCAAGCTCGAATGGCACGACGGCAAGGTGGAGACGGCCAAGGTCAAGGCGCTCGACAAGACCGCCGGCGCGGGCAGGCAGGACCTGGTGATATTGGCGGTGAAGGCGCATTTCCTCGACCAGGTCGTGCGCGACATCGATCCCCTGCTCGGACCGGACACCATTGTGCTCACGGTGCAAAACGGCCTGCCGTGGTGGTATTTCCAGAAGCTGGGCGGCAAGTACACCGAGCGCAAACTGGAGAGCCTCGACCCGAGCGGGATCCTGTCGCAGAAGATCGACGCCGGCCGACTTGTGGGTTGCGTCGTTTATCCGGCGGCCGCAGTCACCGCGCCGGGCGTGATCCATCACGTCGAAGGCGACCGCTTTCCGATCGGCGAGCTGGACGGAAGCGAAACCGAGCGCGCGAAGATGCTGCACGACGTGCTGGTGAAGGCCGGGCTCAAGTCGCGCGTGCTCGCCGACATCCGTTCGGAGATCTGGCTCAAGGCCTGGGGCAATCTCTCCTTCAATCCGATCAGCGCACTCACGCACGCGACGCTCGAGGACATCTGCAAGTTTCCGGAGACGCGCCAGCTCGCAGCGAAGATGATGGAAGAGGCGCAGGCGATCGCGCAAAAGCTCGGCATCACCTTCCGCGTGAGCATCGAGAAACGCATCGCCGGGGCGGAGGCCGTCGGCCCGCACAAGACCTCGATGCTCCAGGACGTCGAGGCCGGACGCTCGCTCGAAACCGAGGCGCTGATCGGCTCGGTTCTCGAGATGGCCAAGGTCACCGAGACGCCTGCGCCGGCGATCGAGGCGGTCTACGCGATGGTGAAGCTGCTCAACGAGGTCATGACGAGCGAAGGCGGGGGTGTGCGCGTGGTGAAGGCTGGGTGACGGTTCGACAGGGGAAGACAATGATGACTCTTCGGTTTCGCTTCGGATTCGCAATAGCACTTCTATCCTCGTTCGCGGCAGTTGCGCCGTTCGCCGCGCACGCACAGTCCTGGCCATCGCGGCCGCTGAAGCTGGTTTCGCCGTTCCCGCCGGGGGGCAGCACGGACATCCTTGCCCGGCTCATCGCGCCGAAGCTCTCGGAGGCCTACAAGCAAAGCGTCATTGTCGAAAACCGCCCGGGCGCAGGCGGCGTCGTGGGTTCCGATCTGGTCGCCAAGTCGCCGCCCGACGGCTACACGCTGCTGATTTCGAGTATCGCCTCGCAGGTGATCGCGCCGGTGGTGCAGAAGACTCCCTACGAGCCCCTGCGCGATTTCACGCACATCGCGTTGCTCGGCGGGCCGCCCACGGCCTTCGCCGTCGGGCCCGCACTATCCAATGTCAAGGACCTGAAGGCCTTTATCGCGCTGGCCAAAGCGAAACCCAACGCCATCGGCTATGCC
>JACPRN010000238.1 GCA_016189945.1 Betaproteobacteria bacterium | reverse complement strand
GTGGTGGACTTGCCCGAGCCGGTGCCGCCCACCATGATCGCCAGGCCCCGTTTGGTCATGATGACGTCCTTCAGCACCGCCGGAATGCCGAGGTCCTCGAATTTCGGGATGGTGGTGGTGATCACCCGCAGCACGATGCCGATGTTGCCCTGCTGCACGAAGGCGTTGACGCGAAAGCGGCCGATCCCGGCCGGCGCGATGGCGAAATTGCATTCTTTCTTCGCCTCGAACTCCCCGGCCTGCTTGTCGTTCATGATCGAGCGCGCCAGCTCTGCGGTGTGTTGCCCGGTCAGCGCCTGGCTCGACACCGGCGTCATTCTGCCGTCCACCTTGATCGCCGGCGGGAATCCCACCGTGATGAAAAGATCCGAGCCTTTCTTCTGCAGCAGGAGCCGCAGAAGGTCGTACATGAACTTGGTTGCCTGTTCGCGTTCCATGAGTCAGCTCCTTATCGCGCCGCGGGGATTTCACGCTCCCTTCGAGCCCCCGAAGGTTTCCTTGTTGGCCGCCTTGCTGCGCGCCTCGTCATTGGAAATGACGTTGCGCTTGACCAGCTCCGTGAGATTCTGATCCAGCGTTTGCATGCCGAACTGCATCCCGGTCTGGATCGCCGAGTACATCTGCGCGATCTTGGCCTCGCGGATCAGGTTGCGGATGGCCGGGGTGCCGATCATGATCTCGTGCGCCGCGACCCTGCCCGAACCATCCTTGGTCTTCAGGAGCGTCTGCGAGATTATCGCGCGGATCGACTCCGAGAGCATGGCCCGCACCATTTCTTTTTCGGCCGCCGGGAACACGTCGACGATCCGGTCGATGGTCTTGGCGGCCGAACTCGTGTGCAGAGTGCCGAACACGAGATGGCCGGTTTCGGCGCCGGAGAGCGCCAGCCGAATGGTTTCCAGATCGCGCATCTCGCCCACCAGGATCACGTCAGGGTCCTCGCGCAGGGCGCTTCGGAGCGCGTTCGAAAACGACAGCGTGTGCGGCCCCACTTCGCGCTGGTTGATCAGGCATTTCTTGGATTCATGAACGAATTCAATCGGATCCTCGATGGTGAGGATGTGGCCGTACTCGGTTTCGTTCTTGTGGTTGACCATCGCCGCGAGCGTGGTCGACTTGCCCGAGCCCGTCGGGCCGGTCACGAGCACGATGCCGCGCGGCTGATCGGATATTTCTTGAAATATCTTCGGCGCCTTGAGGTCCTCCAGCGACAAAATCTTGGACGGAATCGTCCGCATCACCGCCGCCGCGCCGCGGTTCTGCACGAAGGCGTTGACGCGAAAGCGCGCCAGCCCCGGTATGGCAAAGGAGAAGTCGATCTCGAGATTTTCCTCGTAGTGCTTGCGCTGGCCGTCGTTCATGATGTCGTAGATCATGCCGTGCACGTCTTTGTGCTCCATCGGCGGCAGGTTGATGCGGCGAATGTCGCCGTGCACGCGGATCATCGGCGGCAGGCCCGAGGATAGATGCAGGTCGGAGGCCTTGTTCTTGACCACGAAGGCGAGCAGTTCGGAAATGTCCATATATAATTTGCCCTTGGGCTTTGGTCTCGGTGCGCTGCGCGGCTGGCGGCACGAACGCCGCCCCTCTCGAAGCTAACGCTTTGATTCATTATGGCAACAATCGAGAAGAACATGCAAGCCGTGAAAATGTGCATTGCCGCGGCCTGCGCCGGGGCCGGGCGCAGCGCCGGGGAGGTGCTGCTGGTAGCGGTGAGCAAGACTCATCCGCCCGAGGCGGTGCGCGAGGCGGTTCGCGCCGGGCAGCGCGATTTCGGCGAAAACTACGTTCAGGAGGCGCTCGGGAAGATCGCCGCACTCGCCGATGCGGCGCTCGCCTGGCATTTCATCGGCCCGATTCAGAGCAACAAGACGCGCGCGATTGCGGAAAATTTCCGCTGGGCGCATACGGTGGACCGCGAGAAAATCGCCGTGCGCCTCTCCGATCAGCGCCCCGAGCACCTGCCCGCGCTTCAGGTGTGCATCGAGGTCAACGTGAGCGGCGAAGAAACGAAGAGCGGGGTTGCGCCCGAGGCGCTCGGCGCCCTCGCAAAATCGGTTTGCGCGCTGCCGCGGATCAAGCTGCGCGGCCTGATGGCGATCCCCGAGCCGAGCACCGACATGGCGCTTGCGCGAAGGCGCTTCCGCATGCTGCGCGAGCTGCGCGACGACTTGAATCGAGACGGACTTGCGCTGGACACCCTGTCGATGGGCATGTCGGCCGATCTGGAGGCCGCGATCGCCGAGGGCGCGACCATCGTGCGCGTGGGCGCGGCGATCTTCGGCGAGAGGAAAAGCGCGTGAGAATCACCTTCATCGGCGGCGGCAACATGGCCACGGCGATCATCGGCGGCCTGGTGAAGCGCGGCTTCGATGCGGCCGGAATCGGCGTGGCCGAAATCGCGCCCGCGGCGCGCGAGCGCCTGGGGCGAGCGTTCGCGCTGCGCACGTTTTCCGCGCCGGGCGAAGCCGCGCCTTTCGGCGACCTGGTGGTGATGGCGGTAAAACCGCAGCAAATGAGGGAAGCCGCCCAGCAGGTGGCGCCGCTGCTGCGCGGCGAGCCGGTGCTCTCGATCGCCGCGGGAATACGGCTTGCCGATCTTTCGCGCTGGCTCGGCGGCCACAAGCTGCTCGCGCGCTGCATGCCCAACACCCCGGCGCTCGTCGGCGCCGGAATCACCGCCGCTTACTGTGTCGAGCAGGTCACGCCGGAGCAGCGCGCCCTGGTGGCGCAGGTATTGGAGAGCGTGGGCGCTCTGGTGTGGGTCGAAGAAGAGGCCCTGCTCGATGCGGTCACTGCAGTCTCCGGCAGCGGACCGGCCTACGTGTTCTATTTCATCGAGGCGCTGGAAGAGGCTGCGCGCGAGCTGGGAATTGCTCCCGAGCAGGCGCGAGCGCTCGCGCTTGCGACGTTCGCCGGCGCGGCGCGCCTCGCAGAGGAAAGCGGCGAGGACGTTCGGCTGCTGCGCGAGCGGGTCACTTCCAAGGGCGGTACCACCGAAGCGGCGCTCGCCTCGATGAAGGCCGAAGCGGTCAAGGAAGCGATCGTGCGCGCGATCCGCGCCGCCGACGCGCGCGCCCGGGCGCTGGGCGAGCAACTGGGCAAGGACGGGTAGGGCAATCCATGTTCAGCCAGATCGGCCAGTTCCTGATCGAAACGGTGTTCGGGTCTTTTGTCTTCCTGCTGCTGCTGCGCTTTTACATGCAACGGCTGCGCGCGCCGTTTCGCAACCCGGTGGGCGAGTTCGTCACCGTGCTCACCAACTGGATAGTGCTGCCGGCGCGCCGCGTCATTCCCGGGATGTTCGGGCTGGACCTCGCGACGCTGCTGCTTGCGTGGCTCGCCGAAGCCCTGAGCTGGGTGCTCGTGCTGTGGGTCAAAGGCATGGCGCTCTCCGGCACCGCGGGGATCGCCACGGGGGCGATTGCCGCGCTTGCGGCAGTCGAGCTGCTGCGCCTGTCGCTTTATCTGCTCGTCGGCGTGGTGCTGGTGCAGGTGGTGCTGAGCTGGGTCAATCCGTACACGCCGCTTGCGCCCGTCTTCGACGCGTTGACGCGGCCCTTCTACCGCCCGTTTCGCCGTTTCATCCCGCCGATCGGCAGCATCGACATCGTGCCTCTGGTCGTGCTTGTCGTCGCGCAGGTGCTGCTGATCGCGGTGGGGACGCTTTCGCAGTCGGTGTCGAGGTTCTTCTGAGCGCCTGGCTGCGAAAAGACGCTCAAGGCTGGCTGCTCGCGATCCACGCGCAACCCGGGGCGAAGCGAAGCGAAGTCGCCGGCTTGCACGGCGATTCTCTCAAGATCCGCATCGCCGCTCCGCCCGTGGAGGGCAAAGCGAACGCTGCCTTGATTGCGTTTCTTGCCGAGGCGCTTCGCGTTCCCAGACGATCGCTGAGCGTAATCAAGGGAGAAACCTCGCGCGACAAGCTTGTTCGCGTGGCCGATCCGCGCGCCGATCCGGCAGGGCTGCTCACGCAGCAGTCGTGATGAGCGGATGAGCAGCGGACCAGCTCGGTCAGCTTTCGTGCACCACCAGCCCGTTGACCAGCGTATAGCGCACCCGCCCCGGAAGCTCGTAGCCCAAGAAGGGCGTGTTCTTACCCTGGCTGCGCAGAAACTCCGGCGTCACGCGCACGTGATCCTCGGGATCGAAAACGGCGATGTCCGCCGCTCGGCCGAGCGCGATCGCACCGGCTTCGATGCCAAGCACAGCGGCAGGCCGCGAGGTGACCATCGCCAGCGCTTTGGCGAGCGGCTGCTTTGTCTCCTGCGCCCACTTCAGCGCGAGCGAGAGCAGCAGCTCGAGCGCGGTCGCTCCCGGCTCGGACTCGCCGAACGGGATCTGTTTCGCGTCCTCGTCCACCGGCGCATGATCCGAGCAGATGGCGTCGATGGTGCCGTCGGCCAGGCCCGCCCTGAGCGCGTCGCGGTCACGCTCCGAGCGCAGCGGCGGCACCAGGTGGCAGTGCGAATCGAAGTAGCCCAAGTCCATCTCCGAGAGATGCACGTGGTGCGCGGCGACATCGCAGGTGACCTTCAGCCCCTCGGCCTTGGCGCGCCTCACCATCGCCACCCCCTCGGCGGTCGAGAGCCGGCACAGGTGCAGCCGCGTTTCGCAGGCGCGCGCGAGCTGCAGAATGGTCGAAAGCGCGATGGTCTCGGCAAAGGCCGGTATCCCGGGTAGCCCGAGGCGCGCAGCGACCTCGCCGTCGTGCGCGACGCCGTCGCGCGAAAGGTAGCCGTCCTGCGGCCGCAGCCACACCGCAAAATCAAGTGTGGAGGCGTACTGCATCGCGTGCCAGAGCACCTGCGTGTCCGCCACGGGCGTATCGGCCTGCGAAAACGCGACGCAGCCGGCGTCATGGAGCACCGCCATTTCGGTGAGCCGCTCGCCCGCGAGTCCCAGGGTGAGCGCGCCGACCGGATAGACGCGCGCCTGGTTCAGGCTGCGCGCGCGGAAGGTGAGCATTTCCACCAACCCCGCTTCGTCGAGCGGCGGGTCGGTGTCCGGCGGGCAGGCGAGGCTGGTGACGCCGCCCGCAACGGCGGCGCGCATCTCCGATTCGAGGGTGGCCTTGTACTCGAAGCCGGGCTCGCGCAGGCGTGCGGCGAGGTCCACCAGGCCCGGGCACACGATGAGACCTTTCGCGTCGATGGTGCGCGCGGGCGAAAATCCCGCGGGCGCGGTTCCGATGGCGGCGATCTTCCCGGCCGCGATATACACGTCGCGCCGCTCGTCGGCGCCGCTGGCCGGATCGATCAGCCGGCCGTTCTTGATCAGGATTTTCATGGGCAAGGAGACTGCGTGTCTCAGTTACCGGCCAGGATGCTCATCGCCGCCATGCGCACGGCGATGCCGAAGGTGACCTGTGCAAGGATCACCGATTGCACGCCGTCTGCAACCGCGGAGTCGATCTCGACGCCGCGGTTCAAGGGGCCCGGATGCATGACGATGGCGTCGGGTTTGGCGAGGGCGAGCCTCTCCGCCGTGAGCCCCCAGGACTTGAAGAACTCCTGCGCCGAGGGCAGCAGCGCTCCGCTCATGCGTTCGTTCTGCACCCGCAGCATCACCACCACGTCGCAATCGGCGATCCCGCGACGCAGGTCGTGGAACTCTCTCACGCCGAGTCTTTCCACACCGGTCGGGAGCAGCGTCTTGGGTCCGATCACGCGCACGTCGGGCGTGCCCAGGGTGGTCAGCGCGTGAATGAGCGAGCGCGCCACGCGCGAATGCAGCACGTCGCCGACGATCGCGACCGACAGGCGCGAGAAATCGCGCTTGTAGTGGCGGATGGTGTACATGTCGAGCAGCCCCTGGGTCGGATGGGAGTGGCGGCCGTCGCCGGCATTGATCACGTGGCCGCGCGGGCCGATGTGGCGGGCGATCAGGTGCGCGGCGCCCGATTGTGCATGGCGCACGACGAACATGTCGGCATGCATCGCCAAGAGATTGTCCACGGTATCGAGCAGCGTCTCGCCCTTGGTCTGCGAGGAGGTCGCGATGTTCAGGTTGATGACATCGGCCGAGAGGCGCTTGGCGGCGATCTCGAAGGTGGTGCGGGTGCGCGTGGAGGGCTCGAAGAACAGGTTGAACACGCTTTTGCCCCGCAGGAGCGGGACCTTCTTCACCTCGCGGTCGGCGACGCCGATGAACGAAGCGGCGGTATCGAGGATATGGGTGAGGATTTCGCGCGGCAGTCCTTCGATCGTGAGCAGGTGCTGCAGCGCGCCCTTTTCGTCGAGTTGCGGATTGCGGTTCATCGCCTCGCGTCCCCCGTGGTGCGCTCCCGCCGCCGGTCGGACAGATGCAGGCTCAAGGCGCCATTGTCGTCGCGATCGAGGACCAGTATCTTCCCCGGAGGCACCGCCACCGTCTCCCCGGTGTACTGCGCCGCGATCGGGAGTTCGCGGCCGCCGCGATCGACGAGCACGGCAAGTTCGATCGCCGCGGGCCGGCCGTAGTCGAACAGTTCGTTCATCGCCGCGCGCACCGTGCGCCCGGTGTAGAGCACGTCGTCGACGAGCAGGATCTTGCGGCCCTGGACGTCGAACGGGATCTGCGACGGCTTGACCTGGTGATGCAGTCCGGCTTCGTCGAAGTCGTCGCGGTAGAAGGAGATATCGAGCCGGCCAAGCGGGGTTGCCAGCCCGAGCGAGCGGTGCAGCCGCTCGGCCAGCCACGCCCCTCCGGTGACGATGCCGACCATGCCGGTTTCGCTGCTCACGTGCGCTCGCAGTTGCCGCAGCAAGCGCTCGATCAGGCTTTCAGCGTCGGGAAGCATGTTGCTCGTCCAGGTAGCTCTGCAGGAAGATGCGCGCAGCCTCCGCGTGCACCAGATCCTTGTGTTTTTGTCCGCCGCGCCCGCATTCGCGCAGCCGTTCTTCGGCGGCGGCCGAACTCAGGCGCTCGTCGGCAAGATCGACCGGCAGCGCGAAGCGCGCGGCGAGCCGCCGCGCAAAGCGCCGCGCATCCCTGCTCGTTTCGCTTTCGGCGCCCGCGAGCGTCACCGGCAGCCCTACCACCAGCCGCTGCGGTCGCCACTCGCGCACCAGCGCTTCGATCTTCTCCATGCGCCCGGCAAAGCTCGCCGCGCACACCAGCGCGAGCGCATTGGCCGTGCCGGTTTCGCTGTCGCCGACCGCGACGCCGATTCTCCTGGCGCCGAAATCGAAAGCGAGGATGGTGGCCGGGTGAGGAGCGAGGGACGAGGGGTGGTGAGAAAAACGCTTTCCGCCGGCGGCTGACGCCTTGCTGCTCACTCCCTGCTCCCCGGCCTCTTCATGCATGCCCCGCCTCGTCGGAGAGCGTCGCGTAGTTCACCCCCAGCAGCCGCATCGCCGCCGGCAGCCGCTGCTCGGCAGGCAGGTCGAAAATGATGGCGTCTTGCGCCTCCACCGTGAGCCAGGCGTTCTGCTTGATTTCGTTTTCGAGCTGGCCCGCGGCCCAGCCCGAATAGCCCAGGGTGACCAGCATTTTGGACGGACCTAGGCCGCTGCCCACGGCCTCGAGAATGTCCTTGGAGGTGGTCAGACCGACATCGCCCCTGACCGCAAGGGTCGACTGCCACTGCCCGATGGGCCGATGCAGCACGAAACCCCGTTCGGTCTGCACCGGTCCGCCGAAATACACCGGTTCGCTGCCCGGCCCCTGCGGCGAGAGTGCCAGTTCCAGGCGCTCGAACAGCGCGCCGAGGGTCATGTCGATGGGGCGGTTGACCACCAGGCCAAGGGCTCCCTGCTCGTTGTGCTCGCAGATGTAGGTGAGCGTGCGCGCGAAATACGGATCGGCCATGTTGGGCATGGCGATCAGGAAATGATGGGTCAGATCGACTTGGGCCATCGGCTTAGGCTCGCCACATTGTAATCCGCGCCCTGCCCCGATACCAATCGAAATCTGTAACCGGCATGGATTCCTCAGCGCGCTCGGTGCTTGCCCGCGCGCCCCGCCGGCGGGTATTTCGGCGCCGCGAACCTCAACGCCCCGCCCTGGCCTCAAGCAGGCCGCTGATGTGGCCGAGCAGCTCACTTTCCTGGAACGGCTTGCCGAGCAAGACGTTGACGCCGATTTCGCGCGCATAGTTCCGGTGCTTGTCGGCGCTGCGCGAGGTGATGATGATGATCGGGATTTGCGCCAGCCTTTCATCCGAGCGCACGTTGCGCGTCAGGTCGAAGCCGTCCATGCGCGGCATTTCGATATCGACCAGCATCAGGTCGGGCACCCTCTCGCGCAGCTTCTCCATCGCCTCGACGCCGTCCTTGGCCGCAACCACCTCGTATCCGGCGCGCGCAAGCAGCCGGCCGGTGACCTTGCGCACGGTAAGCGAGTCATCGACCACCATCACCGACGGCCGCGCCGGCGGCTGCGGCTCGCGCGCGGGAGCCGGCGCGCCCGCCCGGGCAAGGCGCAGCGCACGCTGCGCAAGCAGCGACGCCGGATCGACGATGAGAGCGATCTCGCCGCTGCCGAGAACCGTGGCCCCGATCACCCCTGCCACACGCTGGAGCTGAGGGCCGATCGCCTTGACCACGATCTCCTGGCTGCCTGCGCCATGCAGCGCATCGACGTGCAGCGCGACGGCGCTCGCACCCGAACGCAGGAACAGCACGTAGCGACTTGGTTCGCTGCCCGCCGCCGGCACCTCGAGCAGCCGTGGCAGATAGTGCAAGGGGTAGCGACGCCCCTGCCAGGCGCAATAACCCGCGGCGCTCGCCGCGGCAAGCGCATCGGCCTTGAACTGGGCCACGTGCTCGACCATCACCGCCGGTATCGCGTACGTGCGCGCGCCGGCCCTGGCGAGCAGCGCCCTTGTGACCGCCAGGGTGAGCGGCAGGTGAACCGTGAAGCGCGTTCCCCGGCCGCGCTCGAAGCCGAGCTCGATGCGCCCGCCGAGGGAAGCGACCTCGGTTCGAACCACGTCCATGCCCACGCCGCGGCCGGCAACCCGGGTCACCTCGGCCGCGGTGCTAAAACCGGGCAGAAAGATGAAATCGGCGATTTCGGCTTCGGGCAGCGCGGCGCCCTCGCGCACAAGGCCGCTCGCAAGCGCCTTGGCGCGGATCGCCGGCATGTCCAGACCCCGGCCGTCGTCGGCCACGGTGAAGGCCACGTCGTTGCCTTCCTGCGCGACCTCGATCCTCACCGTGCCGGCTTCGGGTTTGCCTTTGGCGGCCCGCTCGGGCGCCGGCTCTATGCCGTGCGCCACCGCGTTGCGGATCATGTGCTCGAACGCCGGGGTCATGCGTTCCAGCACCGAGCGGTCCAGCTCCACCTGCGCGCCGCGGATGTCGAGCTTCGCCATCCGGCCATATTCCCTTGCACTCTGGCGCACGATGCGGTGCAGGCGCTCGGCGAGGTTTGAGAACGCCACCATGCGCACGCGCATCAGCCCGTGCTGCAGATCGCGGTTCAGCCGCGCTTGCGCCGCAAGCGCCGCGTCGGTTCCGTCGACGGCCGCGGCGAGGTGCTGGTGCACCGTCTGCACGTCGCCAACGGACTCGGTCATGAGCCGCGCCAGTTCCTGGAAGCGCGTGAAGCGGTCCAGCTCGAGCGGATCGAAGGTCTGGTTCGCCCCCTGCGCGTCCTTCAGGCGCGACTGCATCTGCGATTCGGCCTGGATCTCGATTTCGCGCAGTTGCGAGCGCAAGCGCTCGACGTTCGCGCTCAGTTCGCGCATCGCCCCTTTTAGCGCGCGCATTTCGCCTTCGATCCGGCCGCGGGCGATAGCGACTTCGCCCGCTTCGTTGACCAATCGGTCGAGGGCCTCGGCGCGCACGCGCAGCAACGCGCGCGGCAGCGGCGCTTCGCGCCCACCGGCGCCGCCCGCCTCTGCCGCGGCCGCCGCCGGAGGCTGCGCTGCCGCAGCCTCGCGCGGGGATGACCCCTGTTGCGCGCGCTGCAGCCGCTCGTGAAGCTGGCTCATGCGGTCGAGCGAAGCTTCCATGCCGTCAAACCACGCCGAAGGCGGAGCTTCGAGCGCAAGGGCGCCCGCCACGCGCGTCTCCATGTGATGCGTGAGCTCCCCCAGGGCCATGGCGCCGGCCATGCGCGCGCTCCCTTTCAGCGTATGCAGCAGCCGCGCCAGCGCCTGTCCCAGCGCGGCCTCGCGCGGGCTCGCGCGCCAGTCGCGCAAGCCCGCGGCGACGGCGGGAACCAGCTCGGATGCCTCCTCCAGAAATGCCGGCAGCACCTGGGGGTCCAGATCGTCATCGAGCCGCCGTGGCTTGCGTTCGGGCACGCTCGCCGCGTCGCCGGCAAGCGTCCGTTCACGCCGCCAATCGGGCGCGCGCTCCACCGCTTCGCCCGGCGACTCGAGCGCAATCGCGCCGGCGGGCGCAGGCATCGGGGCGATGCGCTCGAGCGAGCCGATCAGATCGGCGCGCGGCGTGGGCTGCTGGAGCGCGCCGATGCTCGCCACCATCGCTTCCAACGCTTCGAGCGCCCGGCCGGCGAGCGACTCCTCGGACTCCGAGAGCGTGCCGGCGCCAAGCGCGGCGAGCGCGCGCTCCAGCGCCCGGCCCAGATCGCGCGCCGCGTGCGCGCCCACGGTGCCGCAAATTCCGGCGAGGGTATGCACGGCGCGCATCATGGCGTCGGTGACGACCCCGTGAGCGATCAGAATCTCGCGCTCGCCCGCGAGCGCCGCGAGCAGTCCCTTCGCTTCGCCGATGAAAGTGTTCAGTACCGCGCGCGAGAGCTCGCGCTCGCCGAAACGGACCAGCTCCTCCTCGCCGGGGGCGGCCAGCGCGACGGCGGCTTGCGCCGCGGCCTGCGCGCCGTCCGGCGCTTCGCCGCGCGCGGTGCGCTCGGCATCCTCGACGAGCGCGCGCTCATCGGTGGCTGTCTCGCCCGACTTCAGCCGCGCGACGTTCGCGCAAAAATAGCCGTGCCCCGCGCCGATCAACTGCAGCAGGGCTGTGTTCACCGTGCGCCTTTGATCCAGCCACGCATTGAGGACCTTCTCGACCGCCCAGGCGGCTTCGCCCAGGCGCGTCAACCCCACCATGCGCCCGCTGCCCTTCAAGGTGTGAAAGCCGCGGCGGACGACGAGGAGCGCCTCCCGATCTTCGCGGTTCTCCTCCAGAGCGTCCAGGTGCTCCCGAATCGCCGCGAGCACCTCCTCGGCCTCCTCCAGGTAAACGGCGAGCATTTCGGCATCGATCGCTTGGGCGCCCGCCTCGATCAGCTTCTCCGTTTGCTCCGAGGGCGCCGGCGTTGCGGCGGCCGGAGCGATCTGTTCAATCGGCCCGACCGGCTCGGGCTCGGCGGGGCCGGGCGCAATCGGCCGCATCGCTTCATCGAAATCGGCCTCGCCGCGAGCGAGCGCCTCGACATAGAAGCCTAGTCCGGAGAGCATCTGCGCCAGGCGCTCGAAGTCCTCCTGCCCGGCGACATTGTCGGGCTGCGCCATGCGCCGGATCTGGGCGTCGCAGTCCTCAAGCGTCGCGCGCGCCCGCGATTCGCCGAGCAACTGCAGCGCGCCTTTCACCTGGTTCACCGGCTGCGCGAGTTCGGCCACTTCGGCGCGCCGCGCGCTATCGCGGAAGAAAGCGTCGAGAACTTGCTCGACCTGCTTCAAATTCGCCTGCATTTCCGCCACCAACTGGCTCATCACCAGGCGCTCTTGCGCCTTGCGCGACATTTCGTCGAGCGCCGGAATCGGCGGCGCAGTGCGCAGGAGGTTCCCCTGCACGCACGCCTGCAGCCGCCCGCGCATGAACTGCGATTGGGGCGCAAAATCGTCCCCCAGGGCCCCCGGCCCCCCGAGCGCGTTCTCCGCGAGCAACAGCGCGGTCGCGACTTCGAGCGCGATCGCCTCGCTCATCTTCGCGGGCTCTGTGGCCAGCCAGTCGGCGAGCCCCGCGATCTCGCGCGCCAGGGCAGTCAGATCGCCGTTGCCGAGGGAGCCGCTCGCGCCGCTGAGCGCCGCGGCGGCCGCCTGGAATGCGGCAAGGCTCGACGCAGTGCCGGCGGCGAACTCGTTCCAGGCGCTTTTTGAGCGCGCAAGCGCCTCCAGCGCCTCCTTGGTCGCAGCCGGAGCCGGCGCGAGCGGCGCCGCGGCGCCTTGTTCTTCCGGCAGCAACCGCTTGAGCCCCCAGGCGTCCTGCACCAGTTGCGCCTGCGGGCTTCCGGGCCGCGCGCGCGCAACGCAATACAGCACCTCGCGCAGCATCCGTTCCGCGACAGCAGCCGAGCCCTCGGTCAGGCGCCTGAGTTGCTGCTCGATGCGGCCGCACATGCGCTTGCAATCGACCTCGGCAGGCAGCAAGTCTCTCTCCAGCGCATCGAGGAAAGCGCTCGCCACCCACCAAAAGGCGCGCTGCGCCGCCCCCCGCTGCACCGCTTCGGTTGCCTCGACCGCCGCGCGCATATCGCCCACGCCGAGCGGATCCTGGCGCAGCCAGTTGAGCATCCCGCGCTGAAAGCGCGCGCGCTGCTCCTGAAGATAGCGGGCTTCCTCGTCGCGGCGCAGCGCCGCCACGGGTTGGTCGCGCTGCGGAGGGCGCAAGGACAGGTCGGGATAGAACAGATCGACCGGGTCTGGCTTGCCCTTGCCGCGCGCTTCGACCAGATCGGCGTAGAGCCCAAACAGCCTGAGGGGCTGGTCCTCTGCGCCCGAGCTGAGCTGGTCGAGGTAGGCATGGACCGCCGCAAAACCGCGCTCGCCAAGGGCGAACATCGCCGCGCCGCGCAAGGTTTCCTCGCGCTCGAAGTCCGCGAGCAGCGCTTCGAGCTCTTCGACCAGGCGAGTGACCCCCTCAAGACCGACGATGGCCAGCGCCCCTTGCGCCTGGTGAAGCTGCGCGCGGGCAAGCGCGAGGGGCTCGGCGTCGCCCGTGTCGGCCGCGTAGGCGCGCAGCGCCTCCAGCGCGCGCGCCAGCGCGGCATCGATCTCGCCCTTGACCCAGGAGAGCGGCCCGGTGTCGAAGCGGGTTCGGCTGTTCATCCCGGTACCTGCCGCCGCGCTCCTAGCTCATCCTGAACTTGGAGACCGAGCCCTTGAGTTCGCCGGCCAGTTCCGAGAGCTGGCCGATCGAGGTGGCGGTGAGTTGGGTGCCCTCTGTGGTCTGCTGCGTGATGCGCAGGATGTTGTGCATGCTGCTCGCCGCGGCGGTGGCCGATTCAGCCTGGCGCCTTGCCGCCTCGGTGATGGACTCGATCAGTTGCGCCAGCCGCTGCGAAACCGCCCCGATTTCCACCAGCGCCTGGCCGGCGGCGTCCGAGAGCTTCGCCCCTTCCACCACGCCCCGAGTGCTCTTTTCCATCGCCGCGACCGTCTCCAGCGTATCGGTCTGAATCGTCTTGACGATGGCGCCGATGTGCCGGGTCGCCTCGCCCGAGCGCTCGGCGAGCCGCTGCACTTCCTCGGCGATCACGCTGAAGCCGCGTCCGGCCTCCCCGGCCGAGGCCGCCTGTATGGCCGCGTTCAGCGCCAGGACGGTGGTCTGCTCGGTGATGTCGGAAATCAGCTCGACGATTTCGCCGATTTCCTGCGAGGACTCGCCCAGGCGTTTGATGCGCTTGGAGGTTTCCTGGATCTGCTCGCGGATTTCGTTCATCCCGGCGATCGAGTTCTGCACCGCAGAGGCGCCCTTTTGCGCCGCGGCGAGCGACTGGCGCGCGACGCCTGCCGACTGCGCCGCGTTCGCGCTCGCGCCGCTCATCGCTTTGGCCATCTCGAGCACCGAGGTGCTCGTTTGCTCGATCTCGCGCGATTGCAGCCCTGCCGCCGCAAGCAGGCTCTTCGAGGTGCCCTGAGCCGCCTCGGCGGCCGAAGCGAGTTGCGTCGCCGCATCGCGGATGCGTCCGACGAGCACCCTCAGCTCCTCGACGGTGAAATTGACCGAGTCTGCGATCGCACCGGTGATCTCTTCGCTGACGGTGGCCTTCACCGTGAGATCGCCTTCTGCAAGGCGGCCCATTTCGTCCATCAGCCGCAGAATCGCCTCTTGGCTGGATTTGTTCCGGTGCTCCAGCTTTTCGCGCTCGCGTTCGGCGTCGATGCGCGCGCGGCGCTCGGCGGAGTTGTACGCCCTGACCATCAGGGCCAAGGCGCCGATGACGACCAGGGCGAGCGCCGCGATCAACCCGAAGATAGCGCCGCGCTCGCCCACTTCGCGTTCATAGGCTTCGCCCAGCCTCTGGGTTGCGGCAAGCAGGCTCTCGGAGTCCTCCACCACGGCCCGCGCCGCGAGCCTGGCGGCGGCTGCCGCCTGCTCGCCGGCGGCAGCCCCCTCGGCCGCGCTTTGGGCGCCGGCGCCGCCGGTCGCGCTTGCGGCGCCCTGCGCGATCAAAGCCTTCTGCTGCAGCAAGACCTGCGTGAGGTTGCGCTCGGTCTTTTCCCACTGTTTTGCGAGTTCCTCGAGCGCGGGCATCACCCGGTCGGAAGTCGGCGGCACCGCCGCGCCTCCGGGGACGCTGCCGCCCTGCGTGAGCAGGACGAGCGCTTGAGCGAACTGCTCGCGCGCTTCCTGGAGCTGGCGGAACGCCGGCGCGCTGCCCGCAAGCCCGGCCTGCAACGCCTTCGGAATGCGCTGCGAGAGCATCTGCATCCGCCCCGCGGTGGCGACGTAGATCGGCCCGTAGGAGACCTGCCGGTAATCGATGAATATCACGAACGCCAGCAACGCGGCGAACACGGCGGCAATCACGAGCAGCACCTGGAGCTGGCGCGCTACCGGCAGCCCTCCGATCACCGGCAGCGGCGCGGCCAAGCCCTCGGCGCGCGGCTCGCTCTGCGCGCCCGGCGCGACTGAGGGCGGGTTCTCCCCCTGGAACGGCATTTTCAAGGCCATGCATCCTCCCGAAGAATCGTCATGTTGCTCCGGCGTGGCGCTGCTCAGAGGCCGACCCGGAGGAAATCATCATGCGCCACGAGTGCGCCGGCATTCAGCTCGCTCCAGATGCACCCGTCGCCGTCGCGGTAACGCGCTCCCGCCCAGGGTCGCTCGTCGCGGTCCTCCAGCGCGAGCAGTTGGTCCAGGTTGCGCAACCCCGATATGCGCGACACGAGCAGGCCGCAATGCGCGCCGAAGCGCTCGGCCAGAAGCACCAGCCGGCACTCGGGCGTGCGCGCGGTCTGCTCCCCGCCCGCAAAAGCGCCGAAGTCGATCACCGCGGCCAGGGTGCCGCGGATATTCGCCAGCCCGAGAAACCAGGCGCGCGTGAGCGGCACGCTCGACAGCTCGGGCAGCGGCTGGATTTCGCCGGCGTCATCGAGCTTGAGCAGCCAGCGGCCGGGACCCGCCTGCAACGCGATTCGCAATGACGCACTGCCCGCGCTTGCCGCCCCCCGGAGCCGCTGGGTGAGGCGCTGCTGGAATTCCTGCAGTCTGGCGCTTCTGGTCATTTAATCGCTTGCCGTGTAAGTACTGACGGCGAAAAGTCGTGTCCTCATCGGCACAAACAGCATCGCTTGCCCCGGCTCCCTCGGCTCAGCGCAGCGCATTGATTTTCGCCAGCAGATCTCTGGCGTCGATCGGTTTCGTAAGATAGTCCTTCGCCCCCTGGCGCAGCCCCCAGATGCGGTCGGTTTCCTGGTTCTTGCTGGTACAGATGATTACCGGGATATCCTTCGTCGCCTGGTCTCGGGCGATGGCGCGCGTCGCCTGGAAACCGCTGGTGCCGGGCATCACCACATCCATCAGGATCAGGTCCGGATGTTCGCTCTTGGATTTGGCGATCGCCTCGTCGCCGTTTTCCGCCGTCACGCATTGGTACCCGGCCCGGGAGAGCGTCTCAAGAAAGAACTGGCGGTCGGTCGCGGAATCGTCGACGATCAGGATCTTCTTCACGCTCATGCGCGCGCGCCTTTACCGAGTCTCGCGTAGCGGCGCGTGCGCGCCCACGCACCTGAGAAAATTCTCCTTAGTGAACGGTTTAGTGAGGTACTCGTCGGATCCGACCATGCGTCCGCGCGCGCGGTCAAACAGCCCGTCTTTGGAGGAGAGCATGATCACCGGCGTGCGCGCGAAGCGCGCGCTTTTCTTGATCAGCGCGCAAGTCTGGTAGCCGTCCAGCCGCGGCATGATGATGTCGACGAAGATCACGTCGGGCTGGTGGTCGGCGATTTTGGCCAGCGCGTCAAAGCCGTCCTCGGCAAGGATCACCTTGCACCCGGCCTGAAGGAGAAAGATCTCCGCGCTGCGGCGGATGGTATTCGAATCGTCGATGACCATCACCTTGAGCCCGGCGATGCTGTTGGTGTTGGATTCCGCCAAGGTTTATCGCCCCCTGTTCGTGGGCCCGCAACAAAACCTGCCCGCTAGATCTCGACCATCTCGAAATCTTCTTTTCGCGCGCCGCATTCCGGACAGACCCAATTCATCGGCAGGTCTTGCCACCGCGTTCCGGGGGGAATTCCTTCTTCGGGCAGTCCGGCCTTCTCGTCGTAGATGAATCCGCAAATCAGGCACATCCAGACCTTATAAGAGGTAACGGTTTCAGCCATGCCAAGGGAGGGATGCGTTAGAATGCGCGCTCGCATCTTACTCCGTTGCCCGCGACGCTGCCACCGAAAGTGCCGGGGCAACAACCACTTAATGAATCATTCCCGCACAGAAACGCCCGCCGCAGTGCTCGCCTTCGCCGCAGCGGACCCGAGCGGCGGCGCCGGGATTCAGGCCGATTTGCTGACCCTTGCCGCCCTGGGCTGCCATCCGCTGTCGGTGATCACTGCGATCACGGTGCAGGACACCTCTGGCGTGCAGGGGATTCTCGCCATCGACTCCGATTGGGTCGTCGAGCAGGCGCGCGTGATTCTCGAGGACGTGCCGGTGGCGGCGTTTAAGCTCGGCCTGCTCGGCAGCGCCGAGAACATCGCCGCCATTGCCAAGCTGGTCTCGGAATTTCCGCACATTCCGCTTATCCTCGACCCGGTGCTCGCATCGGGGCGCGGAGACGCGATGGCGAGCGACGCGGCGATCGCCGCGCTGTGCGAGCTGCTCGTGCCCAAGACCACGATAGTGACGCCAAACAGCTTGGAGGCGCGGCGGCTGGCGCGCCAGGCGGGCGAGCGCGCCGAGGTGCTCGAGCTGCCGCGCTGCGCGCGCCGACTGCTCGCTCTCGGGGCCGGGCATGTGCTCATCACCGGCACGCACGAAGATACCCCGCAGGTGCTCAATACGCTCTACGGGCCCGAAGGAGTCGTCCGCTCCGACGCCTGGGAACGGCTGCCGGGCAGCTTCCATGGTTCGGGCTGCACCCTCGCCTCGGCGATTGCAGCGACGCTTGCCAACGGTCTTGAGCTGAGCGACGCGGTGCGCGAGGCGCAGGAGTACACCTGGCAGACACTGGCCGCGGCGTTTCGTCCGGGGGCGGGCCAGCACATACCCGACCGCTTCTTCTGGGCGCGCGAGATGACTTCGGGCGGAGGCAAAGCGTGACGGCGGGCGGCGCATCGCGGGCCCGCCTGGCGCGCAGCCGCATCCGCGGACTGTATGCGATCACGCCGGAGAAGGCGGACACCGGCGAGCTGTTGGCCAAAGTCCGTTTGGCGCTTGCAGGCGGCACCCGCCTGGTGCAATACCGCTCCAAGCTCGCCGACCGGAGCTTGCGCTTCGCACAGGCGCGCCAGTTGCTCGCGCTGTGCCGGAGCGCCTCCGCCACGCTCATCGTCAACGACGACATCGAGTGCGCCCTCGAAGTCGGCGCCGACGGCGCGCACATCGGGCGCGAGGATGGCGAGCCTTTCGCCGCAAGAAGCCGGCTCGGGCCGGGGATGTTGCTCGGGGTCTCCTGTTACGAGCGGCTCGAACTGGCGCTCGCAGCCGAGGCCGCCGGCGCCGACTACGTCGCCTTCGGCAGCGTGTTCGCTTCGCCGACCAAACCCGGCGCGGTGCGCGCGGGCCTCGCGCTCTTTTCCCAGGCACGCACGCGCGTGCAAGTCCCGATCGTGGCGATCGGCGGCATCACCGCAGAAAACGCCGCATCGGTGGTGGCCGCGGGCGCCGACGCGCTCGCGGTGCTGAGCGCCGTGTTCGAAGCCGCCGACATCGAGGCCGCCGCTGCCGCTTTTTCCACGTTCTTCTCGCCCAAACGACCATGACTTCGCACAACGACACGCTTTTCGCCCGCGCGCAACAGAGAATTCCCGGCGGGGTCAATTCGCCGGTTCGAGCCTTCAAGTCAGTCGGCGGCACGCCGCGATTCTTCGCGCGCGGGCAGGGCAGCCGCCTCTGGGACGCCGATGGCCGCGAGTACATCGATTACGTCGGCTCCTGGGGGCCGCTCATCGTCGGCCACGCCCACCCGGACGTAATCGCCGCGGTGCGCGCGGCGGCCGGCCGCGGCCTTTCGTTTGGCGCACCCACTGAAGCCGAGATCGAGATGGCCGAGCTTCTGTGCCGGCTGGTGCCGAGCATGGAGCTGGTGCGCCTGGTCAGCTCGGGCACCGAAGCGACCATGAGCGCGCTGCGCCTGGCGCGCGGGTTCACCGGCCGCTCGGCGATCGTCAAGTTCGAAGGCTGTTATCACGGCCACGCCGACAGTCTGCTGGTCAAGGCGGGCTCGGGGGCGCTCACCCTTGGCCAGCCCAGTTCCGCGGGCGTGCCCGCGCAGACCGCCGCGCACACGATCGTGCTCGCCTACAACGACTGCGAAGCGCTCGAGGCGTGCTTCCGCTCCGCGGGCGATACGGTTGCAGCGCTGATCGTCGAGCCGGTCGCGGGCAACATGAACCTGGTCGCGCCGGAACCTGAATTCCTCGCGCTCACGCGCGAACTGTGCACGCGCCACGGCGCGGTGCTCATCTTCGACGAAGTGATGACCGGGTTTCGCGTGGCCCTCGGCGGCGCGCAGGCGCACTACCGCATCCGCCCCGACTTGACCACGCTCGGCAAGGTGATCGGCGGGGGCATGCCGGTGGGGGCCTTCGGCGGCAGGCGCGACATCATGGAGCGCATCGCGCCGCTCGGGCCGGTCTATCAGGCCGGAACGCTCTCGGGCAACCCGGTGGCGGTGGCCGCCGGGCTTGCGACGCTGAAACTGGTGCAGGCCGAAGGCTTCTACGCGCGGCTCTCAGCCACGGCGCGCGCGCTCACCGAAGGTCTCCAAGGGGCGGCGAAAAAACACGGTGTCGCTTTTTCTGCTCAGGCCGTGGGCGGCATGTTCGGCGTCTATTTCAGCGCCAGAGCACCGCAGAGCTACGCCGAGGTGATGGGCGCAGATCGCGAGGCTTTCAACCGCTTTTTCCACCGCATGCTCGAAAGCGGTGTCTATTTCGCCCCCTCGGCCTACGAGACCGGTTTCGTATCCTCCGCGCATACCGAGGCCGACATCGCACAGACCGTGGCGGCGGCCGAGGCGGCGTTTGCCGCACGCTGACCGGCCGGAGCCGCCGGCGGCGAGGCGCCAACTAAACCAGGAACAGCGTCGCCAGGCCAAGGAAGATGAAGAAGCCGCCGCTGTCGGTCACCGCGGTGATCAGGACCGAGCTGCCCAGCGCGGGATCGCGGCCGAAGCGCATCATCGCGAGCGGAATGGCCACGCCCATCAACGCGGCAAGGGTCAGATTGAGCGTCATGGCCGCGGTCATCACCAGTCCCAGGGGGATGCTCCCATAGAGCAGATAGGCGACGATCCCGAGGATTCCGCCCCATATCAATCCGTTTGCCATCGCCACGCCGATCTCCTTGGCAAAGAGCTTGCGCGCATGGTCGAGCTGCACCTGCCCCAGGGCGATGGAGCGCACGATCATGGTGATGGTCTGGTTGCCCGAATTGCCGCCGACCCCGGCGACGATCGGCATCAGCGCCGCCAACGCGACCAGGCGCTCGATCGAGGTCTCGAAAAGCCCGATTACGCGCGAGGCGATGAAAGCGGTGACCAGATTGATCGCCAGCCACTTCCAGCGGTTTTTCACGCTCGCCCATACCGAGGAGAAGACATCTTCCTCTTCGTGCAGACCGGCCTGGGCAAGCGCCTCGCTCTCGGATTTCTCGCGGATATAGTCGACCACCTTGTCGATGGTTACCCGCCCTGCCAATCTGCCTTGGTCGTCGACCACCGGTGCGGAAACCAGGTCGTAGCGCTCGAAGGCCTTGGCCGCGTCTTTTGCTTTGTCATCGGGGCCGAGCGCGACCACCTCGCGCACCATGACCTTGGCCACCGTGTCATAGAGCTCCGAGACGATCAGCACTTTGAGCGGCAGCGCGCCCAGAAAACGCTCCTCGCGGTTGACCACGAACAACTGATCGGTGTGATCGGGCAGTTCGTCCAAGCGGCGCAGATAGCGCGTCACGACTTCGAGGGTGACGTCATCGCGCACGGCGACCACATCGAAGTCCATCAGCGCCCCGACCATGTCCTCCGAATAGGACATGGCCGCGCGAAGCTGCTCGCGCTCCTCGACCGGCAGCGCCTGGAAGACGTCGGCCACCACGCCGGCGGGCAGATCGGGGGCAAGATCGGCGATTTCGTCGGCTTCGAGTTTTCCGGCCGCGGCGACCAGCTCATGCGAATCCATGCTCGCGATGAGGCTCTCGCGCACCGCATCGGAGACCTCCAGCAGGATGTCGCCTTCGGCTTCGGGCTTGACCAGGTTCCAGAGCGCGAGCCGCTCCCCGAGCGGGAGCGCCTCCAGGATCGCGGCGACATCGGCCGGATGCATGCGCTCGAGCCTGGTGACCAGTTCGCCGTCGAGCTGTTGCAGCGCGCGCGATACTTCGCCCGTGCGCCCCGCCTCATCCTCCTCCTCGGCCAGGATGGTCACCAGGCGACGCCGGCGCAGCAGCTCCTGCACCTCGCGCTGTTCCTGGTGCAACTGCTCCAGTTCGGTGGTCGGGATTGCGCTTTCAACCATAGGGCTTGCAGCAGTGGGCAGGCGAGCACCTGACGCACGCGATTGAACGTGTTGGCGCGCGCAAGCTGCGGCGATTCTAACGCTGCGCGTATCATTCCCCAAGAAAAAAACGCCCGGGCTCACCCGCATGCAAGCGCCAAGACACAAGGACGAACCGCGCCGCCGCGAGGTGTTCGCATGGGCGATGTACGATTTTGCCAATTCGGGCTACACCACCGTGGTCATCACCGCGGTGTTCAACGCCTATTTCGTCTCCGCGGTCGCCGCCAACCAGCCCTGGGCCACGTTTGCCTGGGCGGCGACGCTGGCGCTTTCCTACGTCGCCATCATCGCCACCGCTCCCCTCGTGGGCGCCTACGCCGATCTGCGCGCGGCGAAGAAACGCCTGCTTGCGGCGAGCACCGCGGGCTGCGTCGTCTTTACCGCGGCTCTCGCGCTGGTGGGCCCGGGAAACGTTGCCCTGGCGGTGTCGCTTGTCGCGCTGTCGAATTTCTTTTTCGGCACCGGCGAGAATCTGGCTGCGGCGTTCCTGCCCGAGCTGGCGAAGGGATCGGCGCTCGGGCGCGTCTCCGGCTGGGGCTGGAGCTTGGGCTATGTCGGCGGGCTCGCGACCCTTGCGCTTTGCCTCGCCTACGTGGAGCGCGCGCAGGCGCTTGGCGAGCCCGCCGCGTCATTTGTCCCGGTGACCATGCTGATCACCGCCGCGATGTTCGCCCTGGCGAGCCTACCCACGTTCCTGCTGCTGCGCGAGCGCGCCACGCCGCAGCAGGGCGCTGCGGCCGCGCGCGCGCTTCGCGGCGCTTACGCGCGCGTCGCCTACACCATCGCGCACGCGGCCAAGTACCGCGATCTCGGCCGATTTCTCCTCTGCCTTGTGTTCTACCAGGCCGGCGTGCAGGCCGTCATCGCGATCGCCGCGGTATATGCGCAGCAGGCCATGGGATTTTCGGCGCGCGACTCGATCGTGCTGATCCTCGCGGTCAATGTCACCGCCGCCATCGGAGCGCTCCTGTTCGGCCAGGTGCAGGATCGCCTGGGACACGTACCCACCATTGCGCTCACGCTGCTCGGGTGGATCGCAACCGTGTTCCTGGCCTGGTTCGCTGAATCGCGCGCGCTGTTCTGGCTGGCGGCCAACTGCGCCGGATTGTGCCTCGGGTCCTCGCAATCGGCCGGACGCGCGCTGGTCGGCTACCTGACGCCGCCGGACCGGCACGCCGAATTCTTCGGGCTCTGGGGTCTTGCGGTGAAGCTCTCTTCGATCCTCGGCCCGATCACCTACGGTCTGGCAACCTGGGTTTCCCAGGGCAACCACCGCCTGGCGATGCTGGTCACCGGCAGCTATTTTCTCGTCGGGCTGGCGCTCCTCGCCGGCATCGACGCGGAGCGCGGGCGCGCGGCGGCGATGAGCGCGGACGGGCCTGATTCGCGCGCTTAGGCGCTTGGCGGAGGAGTGTTGACGAAGTGGAGAGAATTTGTCTTTCAATACGTCTCCATGCTTTTGCGCAGTTGCTTTGCAACTGCGCAAAAGCATGGAGTTTGATTAACGGCAAAACCAGCGCGGATTTCGGCTCATCGCCCTCAGGGAACCTGCGCCGAGGGCAAGCGCGCAAGGATCCTCTGCGCGTACTGCGCCAGATAAATCGAACCGCGGTTGCGCTCGTAATAGCGCGGCCGCGGCAGCATCGCCGCCAGGCGCGCCGCCTGCTCCGCGGACAGGGCTCCCGCGCCAACGCCGAAATAATGTCGCGCCGCGGCTTCGGCGCCGAAGATCCCTTCGCCCCATTCGGCCACGTTGAGATAGATCTCGAGGATGCGCCGCTTGCTCATCAGCGCCTCGAGCGCGACCGTGATGAGCGTTTCCTGGGCCTTGCGCGCGAGCGAGCGCTCGCTCGACAAGAACAGGTTCTTCGCCAGTTGCTGCGTGATGGTCGAGCCGCCGGCGACGATTTTTCCCCGCTTGCGGTTCTTTTCCATCGCCTGCTGAATGCCGGCCCAATCGAAGCCCTCGTGGTCGAGGAACTTCGCGTCTTCGGCCACGACGATGGCGCGTTTCAGGTTTGCCGAAATGCGCTCGTAGCGTATCCAGCGGTGCTCGATGGCCGTTTTCGAGCCGCGGCTGCGCAGCTCGTCGGCGCGCCGCGCCATCAGGGGCGTCGCGCCCGGATCATGCTCGATCCACCAGGCGATGCGCGCGAGGACCCATCCTTCGTAGACCGCAAGCGCCGCAACCAGCGCCAGGACCGCGTAACGGCAGAGCTTCCAGAATCGGCGCAAGGGTGAGCGCGCCGCTAATCGCTGAAAATCCTGTCACCGGGCATGAAATGCCAGGTGCGCGTGATCACCAGAATGTCGGTGTCGCGCCGGATGTCCGGAGGAAAACTGCTGTAGGGGGCGGCCATCTGCACGATGCGCTCGGCAGCGGCATCCAGGATCTTGTGGCCCGAGGAGCGCTCCAGATCGACGCCGGCCAGCGTGCCGTCGGGGTTGATCGACACCGCCAGGCGCAGGCTCCCGTAGATGCGTCCGCGCGCGCCCTGCGGGTAATTCAGATTGCCGATGCGTTCGATCTTCTGGCGCCAGTCCTCCACGTATTGGGCAAAGCGGTATTCGGCGGCGCGCGCGCCGACGAAATGCTTGCGCGGCCGCTTGTTGTAGTCATCGATGTTGCGCGAGATCTGCGCCTCCAGGCGCGCAAGCGCGAGCGCCCTGTTCGCCAGATCCGGCCCCGAGGGCTGCGGTTCGCGCCGCGGCTCGAGCTGCGGTTTGGCCTTCTCGGCGGGAACCTGCGCCTGCGCTTTCATCTGCGCGAGAAGCTGTTGCTGGCGCGCCTCCAGTTCCTGCTGCCGGCGGCGCGCCTCCAGGGCTTCGGCCCCGGGATCGGCGCTCGACAATACCGGCAATGGCGTCTTCGCACGCCGGTTTACCTCGGTATTGCCGCCGCGGTCGAGATTGGCCTGCGCCAGCACGTCGGGCTTGGCCGGACGCGAGCGCGACTTGGTGTTGACTAAAACGACCTCGAGCAAATGGGGGGAGGCGAGCCGCCGCGCGTCGGGAAATCGGAAGTGGATCGAGAGCACCAGCGCGTGAAGCGCGATCGAGATGGCGAGCGCCAGCGCCAGCGTGCGCGATGATGGATCGAGCCGCGCCAGCGGCGCGGGCCAGCGCAGCGCTTTGAATGCGGATCCCGAAGTCCTAAGCAAGCGGATTAAAATCCTTTCGAATCGGGCTAATTATTCTACGTTTATTTCCTCGCTATTTGCCAGGAACCAAGCGCAGAAATACGCTTTTCAAGCCGATTTCGAACAGGTCGATGTCGGACAATCTCAGCTCCACGCGGGTGCCCGGCGGGAGTTCGGGAACGGAAGGAACGCGCGCATAGAGCGGCAAGCGGTCGAATTTCACCAGATTCTCGCGCACGATCTCCGCGCTCGCCACCTCGCAGCGTTCCTGCACCAGCCAGCGCAGGCTCCAGTAGTGTTCCATGCGCGCCTGGAACTCGGCGTAGAGTGCGTAGGTCGTTTCGAAATCGGCGAGCACGGCAAGCAGCTCCTCATCCCCGCGCGCGAACGGCGGCGCTTCGCCCTTCAGGAGCGAGAGCAGTTGCCATTGGTTGACCAGGTCCACGTAGCGGCGCAGCGGCGAGCTCGCCCACGCGTAATGGCTGACGCCGAGCCCCTGGTGCGGGGCGGCCTGAGTGCTCATGCGCACTTTGCCGTTGGCCTGGACGCGGTAGATCGCGGCGATGCCGTGGTTGTCGAGCGTCTTGCCGCAGGCATTGTTGAGCGCGATCATCAGCTCGGCGACCAGCATGTCAAGCGGCGTGCCGCGGCGGCGCTCGAGGATGGTGACGCGCGCCTGCTCCCCGCGACCCTCGACGTAGAAGGTGTAGTCGGGCCGATCCTGGGTCACTGCGGGCCTGCCCCGGCGCGTCTCGAGCGTTAGGGCAAAGCGCCACAGCAGGTGCAGCGCGGCGGCAAACGGCACGTCCGCCGGGATTTCGCCGGCGAGGAACGCCGCGTCGAGCGCTTCGACTTGGGGGTGGCGCAGGTTGGCCGCAATGCGCACGCGCTCGATGCAGGTGTGTTCGTTTTCGACCTGAAAATCCTCCGCGCGCACATCGAGATACAGCGACACCGCCGGGCACTCGCGCCCTTCGGCGAGGGTAAAACGGCTGATCACCTCCGGCGGGAGCATGGTGAACTTGTTTCCGGGCATGTAGACCGTCGACAGTCGCGCTCGCGCGACGCCGTCGAGCGCCGAGCCCGGCTCGAATCCCAGCGCCGGGGCGGCGATGTGGATGCCGATGCGGTAGCGCCCCTGGTCCAAGGGCGCGACCGAAAACGCGTCGTCGATTTCGGTGGTCGCCGCATCGTCCAGACTGAACGCTTGTGCCGGGGCGAGGGGCAGGTCCTCCGGTTCGCGCACGTCGGCCCGCGGCGGGAACGCGGTTCCGCCCGGAAAGCACTCGAACAGAAAACGGTTCAGGTGATAGTCGAGGCTCGAGGGCAATGCGCCGGTGCGCTCCAAGAGCTTCGCCGCCGTCAGCCCCGTTTCATGGCAGGCCGCCTCCAGCGCCTTGGTTTCGGGCCGATTCCGATCCGGGCGATAGAGAAGCTGCGCCAGAAGCGGTGCGAATTCCTGCGGGAACTCCCCGCGCGCGAGCTGAGCGGCCCAGGCGTCGATCCGCTCCTGCTGCGCTCGCTTGCGCTCGATGCCGGCGAGCGCGGCCTTGAGCGTTTCCGGAGGCGCGGCCTTGTAGCGGCCCTTGCCGCGGCGGTGGAAGTAAACGGGCGCAGAGTGCAGCTTGACCAGAATCGCGGCTGCCTCCACCGCGCCCGGCTCGTGGCCCGCGTATTCGCGCGCAAGATCGAGAAAGCTGAAATCGCCCTCGCCGCAGCACTGCCAGAGGAAATCGGTGTCGATCCCCTCTGCGGCCTTCTCGGCCATGCTCAGGAGCTCGGCGGGCTGCGGCTCGGAAAAGCGCAGCAGCACCACTGCCGCCTTCACTTTGGTGCGTTTGCCGTGCGGCGCCTCGACCTGCAGCGAAGCGGCCGCGTCGGCGAGAACGGTGCCGACCCTGAAGGCACCGTTATCTTCGTAGAGAACGTTCACGGCATGCGCTTTCGGTGAAGGTTGCGGGAGCGCCGGGCAGGCGCCGGCTGTCGCGATGGAGGCTCGCCACCCCGGAGGCAGCCTGACGAGCGAAGCGTGAATTATACAAGAGCGCCCGGGCCGCGACCGCGCCGCGCATCGATCGGGCACGCGCCCTCAGAGGCCGGGCGCGGCGAATGCCAATATCAGCGCGATGTGCTCGGGGAAGCTCTGCAGCGTGTGGTTCATTTGCCGCGCCAAAAGCTGAGCCTTGTGCGACTGCGGGGAGGAATTGAAACCGTGCAGGTAGATGAGCATCAGCGGTCCTTGGCGAGCGCGGCCAGCAGCTTTTGATGGATGCCGCCAAAGCCGCCATTGCTCATGATGAGCACGTGGTCGCCGTCCTGCGCCTCGCGGCTTAGCGCAGCGACCAGCACCTCGAGGTCGGTCTCGCAGGCCGCCTTGCCGCCGAGCGGCGCGAGCGCGGCGCGCGCGTCCCAGGCGAGGTCGGCGCAATAGCAATACACCCGCTCCGCCCCGGCGAGGCTTTGCGCGAGTTCGTCTTTCATCACGCCGCGTTTCATGGTGTGGGAGCGTGGCTCGAGCACTGCCAGAATGCGCTCGCTTCCGACCTTCTCCCGCAGGCCGGCGATGGTCGCTCGAATGGCGGTCGGATGATGGGCGAAATCGTCATAGACGCTGACCCCGCGCTCGATTCCGCGCAGCTCGAGGCGCCGGCGCACGCCGCGAAAGCGCGCCAGCGAGGCGATCGCCTGGCCGGCGGGTACGCCGGCATGGTGCGCTGCTGCAATCGCGGCCAGCGCGTTCATCCGGTTGTGTTCGCCGAGAAGCGCCCAGCGTACCGTTCCCACCTCGCGCTCGCGCAGGAGTACGCTGAAACAACCGCTGCCTGCGTCGCGCGCCTGCCAACCATCGGCATCCCCGATGCGCTGCACGGGCGTCCAGCAACCGCGGATAAGCACTCGCTCAATGGCCGCATCGGCGGCGTTGACCAGGATCAGGCCTGAGCGAGGGATGGTGCGCACGAAGTGGTGAAATTGGTTCTCGATCGCACCAAGATCGGAGAAGATATCAGCATGATCGAACTCGAGGTTGTTCAGAATCGCGGTCCGCGGCCGGTAGTGGACGAACTTCGAGCGCTTGTCGAAGAAGGCCGTATCGTATTCATCGGCTTCGATGACAAAAATGCGGCTTTCGGTGGCGCGGGCTGAAACGCCGAAATTCCCAGGTACCCCGCCGATGAGAAACCCGGGATTCAATCCGGCGTCCGCAAGCAACCAGGCAAGCATGGAAGCCGTCGTCGTCTTGCCGTGGGTTCCAGCGACTGCAAGTACCCACTTACTTTTTAGAACGTGGTCGGTGATCCATTGCGGGCCCGACACGTAGGGATCGCCCCGATCGAGCACCGCCTCCATGAGCGGATTGCCCCGCGAGACGACATTGCCGATCACCCACAGGTCGGGCGCAAGCTCGAGTTGCTCGGCGCCGTAGCCGCGCACCAGTTCGATGCCCTGGGCCTCGAGCTGCGTGCTCATCGGCGGATAGACATCGGCGTCGCAGCCCGTGACGCGGTGGCCGGATTGCTTGGCGATCACGGCGACGCCGCCCATGAAGGTGCCGCAAATGCCGAGGATGTGAATGTGCATGACAGGGTCGCCCGAATGGCGCCCGCAAGCGCATCGGCAACGCGCGCCAAGCGGGCGCACGATTTTAGCAGGCGGCGCCCCCGATTCGCACCGCCATCGGCGGGACAAGCGCGCTGTTCGCGTCAGCGCGTCCGCGCCGCCCTTCGCGCATTGCTGCGGTATGATTGGCGCTGAATTCGAAACACCAGCCGCCGATGCCCAAAGACTTGAGAGCGAAACAGCAGCAGATGCGGGCGCGGATCGCTGCCGGTGCGGCCCGCATCATGGCCGAAGACGGGGTGGACGATTTTGCCCTCGCCAAGCGCAAGGCCGCCCGCCAGTTGGGCGCCGAAGACGCCCGCGCGCTGCCGAACAACGAAGAAGTCGAGTCGGAGCTGCGCGCCTACCAGGCGATCTATCAGGGCGAGGAGCAGCGCGTGCGCATCCGCTTTCTGCGCACCAGGGCGCTGGCGGCGATGCGCGTGCTGGCCGCGTTTCGGCCTTACCTGGCCGGTCCGGTCCTGAAAGGGACCGCCGGACGCTACAGCGATGTCGACCTGCAGCTCTTCACCGACGACTGTAAGGCGGTGGAATTCTTTCTGCTCAGCCGCAACATGCCCTACCAGGTCTCCGAGCAGCGCCACTTTGCCGGCGACCGCGAGCGCGCAGTCTCGGTTCTGCGCCTGGAGTGGGAAGGGGTGACCTTCAACGTCGCCGTCCACGCCGGCAACGACGAACGCGGCGCGCTGAAGACCTCGATCTGCGGCCGGCCCATCGAGCGCGCCAGCACCGAGGCGCTGGCGCAATTGCTCGCCGCCGATGACTGAGCGGCCGGGCGCCTGGCCGGTTGTCCTCGCGGTGGCGATCGTCGCCGTGGCCTCAGGCTACGCGCTTTACACAAAAGCCTATTCAGCCCGGACGGCATCGACCGAGGCGTTGGCGCAACTGCGAAAAGCTCCGCTACGGGACCTGTCCGGCAACTCGCGCCGGCTTGAGGAATGGACGCATCAGGCGCTGGTCGTCAATTTCTGGGCAACCTGGTGCGAACCCTGCCGGGAAGAGGTTCCGGCGCTGGTCAGGACCCAATCGAAATTTGCCGCTAACGGGCTAGCAATTGTCGGCATCGCCATCGATTCTGCAGACAAAGTACGAGATTTTGGCAAGGAGTACGGGGTTAATTACACCCTCCTTCTCGGCGCCCTGGAAACGGTCGATCTGGTCCGCGGCCTGGGAAATCGGGCTGGGGGTCTGCCCTTTACCCTGGTGATGAGCAAAGGCGGAAGGCTCGTCACGGCACATCTCGGGGCCATTTCCGAGGCGGACTTGGAGCGGGCGGTGCGGCGGGCGCTGGAGTGATTTCGGCCAGTTGCGGCCAATTGGCGTCAAAATCTGGACAATATGACCCCATGTGCGGCAAACTTGCGGGATGGCTACCCGGGATTCCGGCAAACAACGAAAAGCTGTCCAACGCAAGATCCTGGTGCTCCACGGCCCGAACCTGAATCTCCTCGGTTCGCGCGAGCCCAAGATCTACGGTAGCGAAACCCTCGAAGACATCAATCACCGCCTGGCGCGCTTGGCGCAGGCCTATGACGTCACCCTCGAATGCTTTCAGAGCAACCACGAGGGGGCGCTGATTGAGCGCGTACATGCGGCGAAAGCGCAGGGATTCTCCTTCCTGATCATCAATCCGGGGGCCTATACGCACACCAGCATTGCCCTTCGCGACGCTCTCACCGGGGTCGGAATCCCGTTTGTCGAAGTGCATTTGTCCAATATCCACGCGCGCGAGCCGTTCCGGGCGCATTCCTATTTCTCCGATATCGCCGTCGGAATCATTTGCGGGCTGGGCAGCCGGGGCTACGACCTCGCGCTGCAGTTCGCCCTGCAGCCCAATTGAGCCCTGCGTTTGCCGCCTCTGCGAGGCGGCGGGAGGAAGCGTGATGGATTTGCGAAAACTGAAGAAATTGATCGATCTCGTGCAGGAGTCCGGGGTCGCCGAACTGGAGATCACCGAAGGCGAAGAAAGGGTCCGGATCGTGAAGTCCTTCGGCGAGCGCGGGGGTGGCGCGCAAGCGCTGGCGATGGAACCGCCTGCAAGCGCGCCCGCAGCGCCGGCGCCGCCGGCTCCCGAGCCGCCGGCCGCCACCGACGGACATGTCGTCAAGGCGCCCATGGTCGGGACGTTCTACCGCGCGCCCTCGCCCGGAGCGAAACCGTTCGTCGAAGTAGGCGATGCGGTCAAGAAGGGGCAGGCGATCTGCATCATCGAGGCGATGAAGCTGATGAACGAAATCGAGGCCGACAGCGACGGCGTAGTCAAGGAAATCCTGGTGGAGAACGGCCAGCCGGTGGAGTACGGCGAGCCGCTGTTCGTCATCGCCTAGGAGCATTTCACCTCGATGTTCAAGAAGATCCTGATCGCCAATCGCGGCGAGATTGCGCTGCGGGTGCAGAGGGCCTGCCGCGATCTGGGGATCAAGAACGTCGTCGTGCACTCGGAAGCCGACCGCGAGGCGAAATACGTGAAGCTCGCCGACGAGTCGGTATGCATCGGGCCGGCCGCCTCCAGCGCGAGCTACCTCAACATTCCGGCCATCATCAGCGCGGCCGAGGTCACGGACGCCGAGGCGATCCACCCCGGCTACGGCTTTCTCGCCGAGAGCGCGGACTTCGCCGAACGCGTCGAGAAGAGCGGCTTTGTCTTCATCGGGCCGCGCCCGGAGACGATCCGCATGATGGGCGACAAGGTCAACGCAAGACAGGCGATGCAAAAGGCGGGCGTGCCGTGCGTCCCGGGATCCGAGGGTCCCCTGCCCGACGAACCCGAGGAAATCCTCGCGATTGCGCGCGGGATCGGCTACCCGATCATCATCAAAGCGGTCGGCGGCGGCGGCGGCCGAGGGATGCGCGCGGTGCACACCGAAGCGGCGCTGAAGAACGCGGTGAGCCTCACGCGCGCCGAAGCCGACGCCGCCTTCGGCAATCCGGCCCTGTACCTGGAGAAATTTCTCGAGAATCCGCGCCACATCGAGGTCCAGGTCCTGGCCGACGAGCACCGCAACGCGATCTACCTGGGCGAGCGCGACTGCTCGATGCAACGCCGCCATCAAAAAATCATGGAGGAGGCGCCGGCGCCTGACCTGAGCCCGCGCCAGCGTGCCCGCATCGGCGAGCGCTGCGTGGAAGCCTGCCGCAGGATCGGCTATCGCGGCGCGGGGACGTTCGAATTCCTGTATGCGGACGGCGAGTTCCACTTCATCGAAATGAACACCCGCGTCCAGGTCGAGCACCCGGTCACCGAAATGATCACCGGCATCGACATCGTCGAGCAGCAGATCCGGGTTGCCGCCGGGGAAAAGCTCTCGCATCGCCAGCGCGAGGTCGAGCTGCGCGGCCACGCGATCGAATGCCGCATCAACGCCGAGGACCCGTTCAGCTTCACCCCCTCGCCGGGCCGGATCACCACCTGGCATCCGCCGGGGGGCCCCGGGATCCGCGTCGATTCCCACGTCTATCAGGGCTACAGCGTTCCGCCCTACTACGACTCGCTGATCGGCAAGATCGTCGCCTACGGCGAGACCCGCGAGCACGCCATACGGCGCATGCGCATTGCGCTCTCGGAAATGGCGGTCGAAGGCATCATGACCAACATTCCCTTGCACCAGGAACTGCTGCTCGACAACCGCGTGATCAAGGGGGGCGTCGGCATCCATTACCTGGAGCAGAAACTGGCGCTGCAGAAAAAGCGGGAAGAGATTCGTTAGCGCCGTGAAATCGCTGCGTTTCGAAATCGACGCCGGGCACGCCGAGCGGCTCGGCGATTGCCTGATCGCCGCCGGCGCCCTCTCGGTGGCGAGCGAAGACGCCCTCGCCGGTACGCCCGCGGAGCTGCCCTGGTTCGACGAACCCGGGGAGGGCCGCGGCTGGCAGCGCGTGAGAATGGAGGTCCTGTTTGCCGACGGCGCGGACGAAAAAGCCCTCTTGCGCCTGGCCTGCGCCGCCGCGGGCGTCGCGCCCGCGCTCGAAATCTCCGCGCAGCCGGTTCCGGACCAGGATTGGGTGCGCGCCACCCGCCTCCAATTCACGCCACTGCGCGCCGGCGAACGGATCTGGGTTGTGCCCTCCTGGTGCGCGCCCCCGGATGCGCGGGCGATCAACATCGTTCTTGACCCCGGTCTCGCTTTCGGCACCGGCAGCCATGCCACCACGCGCCTGTGCCTGCGCTGGCTCGAGCGCAACGTGCGCCGCGGGGACGTGGTCCTCGATTACGGCTGCGGATCCGGTATATTAGCCATTGCCGCAATGAAACTCGGCGCCGCAAAGGCGACCGGGGTGGATATCGATCCCCCGGCGCTCGCCGCAGCGGCGCAAAACGCCGCGCGCAACCGCGTGGCGTGCGAGTTTATCGATGCTGCAGCCCCGATTGCGCCCATGGCCGATATCGTTATCGCCAATATCCTCGCCAACCCGCTGCAAGTGCTCGCGCCGCTCCTCGCGGCGCGTACGCGGCCGGGGGGGTGCATCGCGCTGAGCGGCATCCTCGAGCCCCAGGCAGAGGAGGTCGTGCGCGCCTATGCGCGCTGGTTCGGCTTCGAGCCGCCCGAAGCGGAGGAAGGCTGGGTTTTGCTTGCCGGCCGGCGCAGCGACACCGCATGCTGATCACCCGCTGCAGCCATTGCTTGACCGCGTTTCGCGTAACACAGGCGCAAATCGAGGCGCGCCAAGGCAAGGTGCGCTGCGGACACTGCCAAGCGGTTTTCGACGCCCTGGACTCTCTGCGCGACAAAGCCGAGGACGCCCGCGGCGCGGCCGAGCCGTTGCCGCACCATCCGCCGGCGGCCAAAGCGCCGCCTGCCGCGGCAAAGTCCGATACGCTGGCTTCGCCGGCCGCGGCGGCGGCCCCGAAATCGCAATCCCCGGCGCCTAAAGCTCGCGCCATGGCGCAGCCGACCACGGAGCCTGTGCCCGAGCCCGACGGCGAGCCGCGGGTAGCGGCGCGAGGGCGAGGCCTCGGCTGGCTCGCCGCGGCGCTGCTTGGGCTGGCGCTCGTGGGACAGGTCGCGTTTCACAACCGCGGCGAAGTCGCGCTGCTCGTGCCGCAACTGGAGCCGTCGATGAAGGCGCTGTGCGAGGCGCTGGGCTGCGAGTTGCCGCTGCCGCGGCGCGTCGAGCTGATGAGTATCGAGTCCTCCGACCTGCGCGCCGACAGCGTCAACCCGGCAGTCATGGTGCTCACGGCGACGCTCCGAAATCGGGCCGCGTTCCCCCAGTCCCTGCCGGCCCTGGAGCTCACCCTCACCGATGCCCGCGACCAGGCGCTCGCCCGGCGCGTGCTTTCCGCGCCGGAGTATCTCGGCCGGGGAGCGGCCGAGCGATTTGCGGCCAACAGCGAGCTCGCAGTCAAAGTATTCATCGAAGCGGCTTCGCTCGGCGCGGCCGGCTACCGCCTGTACCTGTTTTTCCCCTGATGAGGATGGCATGCGCACACTGATTTGCGGATCGATCGCCTACGACAACATCATGGTGTTCCAGGGCCGCTTCAAGGACCACATCCTGCCCGATCAGATCCATATTCTTAACGTCGCTTTCCTCGTGCCCACGCTGCGGCGCGAGTTCGGCGGCTGCGCGGGAAACATCGCCTACAGCCTCAAGATGCTGGGCGGCGAACCGCTGATCATGGCCACCATCGGCGAGGATGCGGCCGCGTACATCCGGCGCCTGGACGAGCTCGAATTGCCGCGCAATCAGGTGCGCCAGCTCGCCGACACGCTCACCGCGCAGGCCTTCATCACCACCGACCTGGACGACAACCAGATCACCGCCTTTCACCCGGGGGCGATGAACTACTCGCACCTGAACCACGTCGCGGACGGGATGAACGTGGGCCTTGCCATCGTGGCGCCCGACGGGCGCGAGGGCACGCTGCAGCACGCGCTTGAGCTTCATCAACGGCGCATACCGTTCATGTTCGACCCCGGCCAGGGACTGCCGATGTTCTCGGGCGAAGAACTGCTCAAGTTCGTCGACATGGCGAGCTACGTCGCGGTCAACGACTACGAGGGCAAACTGCTCGAGGAGCGCACCGGCCTGAAGCTGGAAGCGCTCGCCGAGCGCGTCAAGGCGTTGATCGTGACGCGCGGCGCCGAGGGCTCTTACATCTACGCCGATGGCCGGCGCCTCGACATCCCGTGCGTCAAGGCGGCCGAGGTGGTCGACCCCACCGGTTGCGGCGATGCCTTCCGCGCCGGGCTCCTGTACGGGATCTCCACCGGCCGCGACTGGCAGACCACCGGACAAATCGCCGCGGTCATGGGCGCGATCAAGATCGCCTCGCGCGGCGGCCAGAATCACGCCACCAGCCGCGGGGAAATCGCCGCGATTTATCGCCGCCACTTCGGCGCCGATCTCTGCTAAGGCAAGTCAGCCCTTTGGACTACAAGGCGGTGCGGATCCTCGCCGCGGCTTCCTCGAGCGCCGGGCGCGGCGGATTCTTCACCGGCCAGGCGAGCG
>JACPRN010000242.1 GCA_016189945.1 Betaproteobacteria bacterium | reverse complement strand
GCAGGTGGGATTGGAAGACGCCGCTCAGGCCGACCGGCAGGCGAAATAGCCTCGCGATCCGATAACCGCGTTCAACGGCCCTCGATCGATGCCGGCGCAAATCGACCAATTCCGCAGCCGTTTCGAGCTCAAGCGCGAGCTCGGGCGCGGGGGCATGGGCGAAGTGCATCTCGCCTGCGACCAGTTTCTGCAGCGCGAGGTGGCGATCAAACTGGCGCGGCTCGCGCTGCTGCAGGACCCGGAAGAAGGCCAGCGCCACCGGCGCATGTGGCTGAACGAGACGCGCCTTGCCGGCAAGCTGCAGCATCCGCACGTGGTCGAGATCTACGAGTCGGGCGTGACCGAAGAATTCGGCTACCTGGTGATGGAGTACGTTCCCGGCGGCACGCTCAAAGCTTTCACCGCGCCGGGCAAGCTGCTCGCGGTGGAGGCCGTCATCGAGATCGTCTACAAGGTGTGCAACGCGCTCGACTACGCCAACACCTGCGGGCTGCTCCACCGCGACATCAAGCCCGCCAATATCCTGCTCGCCGATCCGCACACGCCCAAGGTCTCGGACTTCGGCACCTGCTATTTCGCCGAGGCCGAGGAAACCCAGGTGCTCGATGTCGGCACCCTGCCCTTCATACCGCCGGAACACTTCGCCGGCGCCGCGCCGGCGATCCAGTCGGACATCTACGCCGTGGGCGTGATGACCTACCAGCTTCTCACCGGCGCCTATCCGTTCCACGCCACGACCCACGAGGACATGATCCAGGAAAAGCTGAAAGGCGAATTCGCGCCGATCGAAAAGCGCCGCCGCGACATTCCGCCCGAGCTGCGCTTCGCGGTGCATCGCGCGCTGCACCAGAGCCGCGAGCTGCGCTACGCGGCCTGGAGCGAATTCTGCGACGACCTGGAGCGGGCGCTGCCGGAGCTGAACCGCCCGCAGGAAATCGTGTACGAGAGCGCGCGTTTCGCCGCGCTCAAAGGACTGCCGTTTTTCGCCGAGTTTTCCGACACCGAGTTGTGGGAAACGATCCGCTTGAGCAACTGGATCGACAAGGCCGCCGCCGATATTGTCTGCGAAGAGGGTTCGGCCGGCAGGTCGATTTACGTGATCGCGAGCGGCGAGGCCTCGGTCACCCGTGCGGGCGTCGCCCTGAACCGGCTCGGGGCGGGCGAGTGTTTCGGCGAGGTGTCTTTCCTCGACGAGGATTCGCACGCGCGCACGGCCACGGTTGCCGCTGCGACGCCCCTGGTGCTGATCGAAATCGACGCCGACGCATTGCGCGAGGCAAGCAGCGGGCTTCAGGCTGCTTTCGGCCGCGCATTCATGCGCGTGATGGTGTCCCGGCTCAAGAACGCCGACCAGCGCTTCCTGCGCATGCTCGGCGTCGATCCGGAGTGAGGACAGTTTCCGGAGAACGAATCAGTCCTCTGGCACCTCCGAGCCTCCGGGGAAAAGCTCCTCGACAAATCCGAATTTGGAAAAATCGCGCATTCGCATCGGATAGAGAATTCCGTCCAGATGGTCGCACTCGTGCTGCACCACGCGCGCATGGAACCCCTCGACGGTGCGATCGATCGGCTCCCCTGAGATGTCGAACCCGCGGTAGCGAATGCGCGCATGCCGCGGCACCACCCCGCGCAAGCCCGGAACTGAAAGGCAGCCTTCCCAGCCGTCTTCCATCGCGTCTCCGATCGGCTCGAGCACCGGGTTGACAAGAACCGGATCGGGCACCTCCTCCGCGTCGGGATAGCGCGGGTTTGCGTGCACGCCGAAGATGACCACGCGCAGGAGCACGCCGATCTGCGGCGCGGCGAGCCCCGCGCCGTTAAGCTGCGCCATGGTGTCGCGCATGTCGGCCACCAGCGCGTGCAACTCGCTGGTGCCGAGTTCGGCCACGGGCTCCGATTTTGCGAGCAGGCGCGGATCGCCCATGCGCAGGACGTTCCTGATCATCGCTTCGCCAGCTCTTCGATAATGCGCCGCACCCGGTCCATGGTCCGGCGCAGCACGTCTTCCACTTTTTCCATCTCGATGCCCTTGCGGCTCCCGGCGCGCCCGGCGGCGTGATTGCCGACCACCGCGATGGCCGCGTACTCGAGGTCGATCTCGCGCGCGAGAACCGCCTCGGGCATGCCGGTCATGCCGACCAGGTCCGCGCCGTCCCGCTCCAGGCGGTTGACTTCGGCAGCGGTCTCCAGGCGCGGCCCCTGCACAGCAGCATAGACACCGCCGTCGAAAACGCGTTCGCCGCAGGCCTTGGCGGCAGCGAGAATTCGCGCGCGCAACGCGCGCGAATACGGCTCGGTGAAGTCCACATGCGTGACCGGTGCGCCGGCTTCGAAATAGGTCGCCTTCCGTCCCCAGGTATAGTCGAGCAACTGATCGGGTATGACGATTTCGCCCGGAGCGAAGGCGGCGCGAATGCCGCCCACCGAAGACACCGAAACGACCTCCTTCGCCCCAAGCTCGCGCAGCGCCCACAGGTTGGCGCGGTAGTTGACTTCGTGCGGCGGAATGGTGTGGCCGTAGCCGTGGCGAGCGAGGAACAACACCTGGACGCCGGCGACGTTGCCCAAGGCGAGCGGCGCGGAAGGGTCTCCGTAGGGCGTGCGCACGATCTGGCGGTGCGTGACCTCGAAATTGGCCAGCGCGCCGAGCCCGCTGCCGCCGATGATCGCGAGCATCAAATCCCCTCAGGCGCTCTGAAGAACCTGCGCTTCGTCACCCCCGCGGAAGCGGGGGTCCAGACGAATCAACAACTTCTGGATTCCCGCCCCCGCTTCCGCGGGGGCGTGCTTACCACGCGGGAATGACGTAATTCAGAGGGTCCCTCAAGAGCGCTGAGAGGACCCTGCGACCCCCGCCAATCCCGACATCCACCGCCCCGCCTCATAGCTTCAGCCGTTTCAGGTAATCCTCGAAGGCCGCTCCGATCTCGGCATGCCGGCGCCCGAAGGCGATGGTCGCCTGCAGGTACCCCAACTTCGAGCCGCAGTCGTAGCGCGTGCCGATGAAGGGGTAAGCGAGCACCGTCTCCTCGGCGAGCAGCGCCGCGATCGCATCGGTGAGCTGAATCTCGCCGCCGGCGCCCGCCCGCACGCGCTGCAGGTGATGGAAGATGCGCGGCGTAAGCACGTAGCGCCCGACCACGGCGAGATTCGAGGGCGCGGTCTCCGGGCTGGGCTTCTCCACGATCGCCGACA
Organism: Betaproteobacteria bacterium; assembly: GCA_016189945.1. Taxonomy (GTDB): domain Bacteria; phylum Pseudomonadota; class Gammaproteobacteria; order Burkholderiales; family SG8-39; genus JACQTO01. The sequence goes on along the minus strand of JACPRN010000242.1, from coordinate 14,104 downwards.
CCCGCCGGACATTTCCGGTCGCGGGCTCGGGCCGCACGATGCCGTACTGGCGCGTCTGTTCCCTGGGTACTTCCTCGACGCCGAGCACCGAACAACCCTCTTTCTCGAACACGGCGGTCATCTGCCCCACGACGGGACGATCGGCTGCGATCAGGTCGTCGGCCAGGATCACCACGAACGGCTCTTCGTTCACCACCGGCTGCGCGCACAGCACGGCATGGCCAAGTCCGAGCGGCTCGGCCTGGCGGATGTAGATGCAGCTTACGCTCTTGGGCACGATGTCCTGCACCGCGGCGAGCAAGTCGCGCTTGCCGCGCGCGGAGAGTTCCGATTCGACTTCGTAGGCCTTGTCGAAATGATCTTCGATGGCGCGCTTGTTGCGCCCGGTGATGAAAATCAGATCGGTGATGCCGGCGGCGACCGCTTCCTCCACCGCGTACTGGATCAGGGGCTTGTCCACGATGGGCATCATTTCCTTCGGGCTCGCCTTGGTCGCAGGCAGAAAGCGGCTGCCCATTCCGGCCACCGGAAACACCGCCTTGGTGATCTTCCGCTTCATGGTCTTATCCTCCTCTTGGGCCGCCGAGCAATTGCAGAAACGCCGCTTCGTCGAGCACCGCGACGCCCAGCTCCTGCGCCGTGGCCAGTTTACTCCCGGGGTCGGCGCCCGCCACCACAAAATCGGTCTTCTTCGACACCGATCCGGCGACCTTGCCTCCGCCCGCCTCGATCCGCTGGCGAGCTTCGTCCCGGGTCATCGAGGCAAGCGTCCCGGTGAGAACGAAGGTCTTGCCGCCGAATCGCCCTGCCCCTTGGGAGGCCTGCGGCGCCTGCTCGGGCCACGTGAGGCCGCGCGCGCGCAACTCGCCGATCACGTGGCGGTTGTGCGCTTCGGCGAAAAAGCGCCGGATCGAGTAGGCGACCACCGGACCGACATCGCGTACCCCCTGCAAGTCCTCCTCGCTCGCGCGAATGAGGCCGTCCAGGCCGCCGAAGCGGCGCGCGAGGTCGCGCGCGGTCGCCTCGCCGACGTTGCGGATTCCGAGCGCATAGATGAAGCGCTCGAGCGTCGTGCGCCGGGAATGTTCGATCGCATCGAGCACGTTTTGCGCCGATTTCTCTCCCATGTGTTCGAGATCGGCCAGCATCGAGGCCTCCAGCGCGTAGATGTCGGCAGGCGTCTTGACCCGTTCTCGATCGACGAGTTGCTCGACCAGCTTTTCGCCCAGGCCCTCGATGTCCATTGCGCGGCGCGAGGCGAAATGCAGGATCGATTGCTTGCGCTGCGCCGGGCAATACAGGCCCCCGGAACAGCGCGCCACCGCCTCCTCCGGCAGCCGGATGACGCCCGAGCCGCACACCGGGCAGTGGGCGGGCATCTTGAATTCGCGCGCGTGCGCCGGGCGCGCCTCCGGCAGTGAGCGCACCACTTCCGGGATTACGTCCCCGGCGCGGCGCACGATCACCGTATCGCCGACGCGGATGTCCTTGCGCTTCAGCTCATCCTCGTTGTGCAGCGTCGCGTTGGTGACGGTTGCCCCGCCTACGAACACGGGCTTTAAGCGCGCGACGGGGGTGATCGCACCCGTTCGACCCACCTGCACTTCGATCGCGACGACCTCGGTTGCCGCCTCCTCGGCCGGAAACTTGTGCGCCACCGCGAAGCGCGGCGCGCGTGCGACGAATCCGAGCCGCCGCTGCTGCTCCAGGGAATTGACCTTGTAGACCACGCCGTCGATGTCGTAGGCGAGCGCCGCGCGGCGCTCGGCGAGATCGCGATAGAACTCGAGCAGATCCCCCGCCCCGCGCAGGACCCTGCGCTCGGCGCACACCGGCAGGCCGAGCGCGGCCATCCAGTCGAGCAGCTCGCTGTGGCGCGCGCGTGTCGGGCCGCCTTCGGCCTCGCCGATTCCATAGGCGTAAAAGCGCAGCGGGCGCGCGGCCGTTATGCGCGAATCGAGCTGGCGCAGGCTGCCGGCGGCGGCGTTGCGCGGATTGGCGAATTCCTTTTCGCCGTGCTCGCGCTGGCGCCGGTTGAGGCGCTCGAAATCCTCGCGGAAAATCAGCACCTCGCCGCGCACTTCGAGCACCTTCGGCGGGGCTGCCCCGCGCAGTCGCAGCGGAATGGCGCGGATGGTGCGCAGATTGATCGTGACATCCTCGCCCGTGCTCCCGTCGCCTCGGGTCGCTCCCTGCACAAATGCGCCCGCCTCGTAGCGCAGGCTGATCGCAAGCCCGTCGAACTTGGGCTCGCCGACGTATTCGAGCGCATCGACCCCGAGCGCTTCGCGGCAGCGCCGGTCGAACGAGGCGACCTCGTCCTCGGAAAATGCGTTGTTGAGCGAGAGCATCGGCACGCGGTGCGCGACCGCGGCGAACTCATCGAGCGGCGCGGCGCCGACGCGCTGCGTGGGGGAGTCGGCCGAGACGAGTTCGGGATGCGCGCTCTCCAACTTCACCAGCTCGCCGAACAAGCGGTCGTACTCGGCGTCGGAAACTTCCGGGTCGTCGAGCACGTAGTAGCGATAGTTGTGGTGCTCGATCAGCGCGCGCAGCGCCTGAGCCCGCTCGCGTTCCTTTTTCAGCCCGGTCATGGGGGTTTGAGCGGCTTTGCTTGATTCCCGGGTAAGCGTCAATTAACGGATTTGGCCCGAATTTGGCTTTCTAATCCATCTCGCTGTTTTGTGAAGTTGCGAAATCGCAACTTCACAAAACAGCGAGATGGGTTAACGTCAAAACCAGCATCGCTGCTTCCGTTTCGCCCAGCTAGGAAAAAAGCCGCAGGGCTTCCGGAGTTCCGGCGGCGAAGCCGCGGGCTTCCATGGCCCGGTGCACGGCTTCGATTTGCCCCCTGATCTGATCGAGCGCCGCGGGGGAGAGCGGCTTGCGATTGTCGTCCACCAACTGTCCGTCGAGTCCCTGGGCAAAGTGGCGGATCAGCTCGCGGAACTGCTCGAAGGTGCGGATGCCCCCCGGCGCCCGCGGCACGTCGAGCTCGAGCGAAATTCCGGCAAAATTCAGGGACCGCATGCTATCGGCGCGGAAAGGCGCCGCATCGAGGTTCGCCAACTCGTAGACCACGCGCCCCTTGTCGTCCCTGCGCCGGAAACGGCCGTCCTCGTCGAGCAGGAACCCCGCGGCCTCGGCGAGCCCTCGAATCCGGGTTCCCGGGAGCTGCACGCCTTGCGCCCCCATCACGCCGATCGCGACCAGGATATCGACCTCGCGGCAGAAGCGGTCCAGCTCCTGCGCCCGCCGCACGGCATCCGCGCGGTCCGGCACCATGGCGAGGACCCCCGCCGCTTGAGCGGCCTCCTGCACCGCCGCGCCGAAATTGGCCAATTCCTCGCCGCTCACCGGGCCGCGGCGGTCCGAGAGCTGCAAACCGGCGCGCAGCATGGCGTAGCGTTCCCGATCGGCGAGCGGCTCCCAGCGCGCTTCGCGCCCGTTGTAGCCCTCCAGGCGCACGGGCTTCGCAAACCCGCGCAGCGCTCCTGAGGCGGCCTGGATCAACGCTCCGCCTTCGATGTCCTCGGATGATTCCACGGCGACGATGAAATCCAGCGACTCGTTCAGGCTGGGCTCGCGGGGCGCGCCATCCGCCGGCACCTTGCGAACCTGCATTACCGGCTCGATTCGTTCGCCGCTGGCGGCCACCGGATCCGCGGCGGCCTTGGGTGGGCGCTCGCCGGCGCCGGCCGGTTCGGTCTCGCGCAACAGCACATCGTCATGCCCGGATTTCAGGTTCAGGTCGGTTTCGATGCGGTACTTGCGCTCCTGCCACTTGTTGTAGCCGAACACGCCGATCACGACCAGCACCCCGATCGCAAGCAGCCCGATTTGCAGTTCGCTCATGTCCCTTGGGGGGTGAATGTTGACGACGCTCGCGCGAATCCAGCTCTTACATATGTCTCCACGTTTTGTGCAGGTGCAAGCACCTGCACAAAACGTGGAGATTGAATAAAGGCAAAGACACCATCGCCGATTCCGAATTGTCCACTCATACCGCCGCCTCCGATACTGCCTCCCGATTCCAAGCAAAGCGGCGTCGGCGGCCGGCGGCATTCGCAGCCGGTCGCATCCCCACTTCGCGGGGCCCCTGCTCCCTGCTCATACCGCCGCCGCAACCGCTACCTGTTCCTCGCGCAGCTTCAACGCCTCGTCGATGTCCACCGCCACCAGCCGCGATACCCCCTGCTCCTGCATGGTCACGCCGATCAACTGGCTGGCGAGCTCCATGGTGATCTTATTGTGGCTGATAAACAGGAACTGGGTCTGCCGCGCCATTTCGCGCACCAGGTCGCAGAAACGCTCGGTATTGGTGTCATCCAGGGGGGAATCCACCTCGTCGAGCAGGCAGAACGGCGCCGGATTGAGCTGGAACATGGAAAACACGAGCGCGATCGCGGTGAGGGCCTTCTCGCCCCCCGAGAGCAGATGAATGGTGGTGTTTCTCTTCCCCGGCGGCCTTGCGATCACCTCGACGCCGCAATCGAGCACTTCCTCGCCGGTTATTTCGAGCCGTGCCTCGCCGCCGCCGAACAGCGCCGGAAACAGAACGCCGAAATGGCCGTTGACCGCATCGAAGGTCTTCTGCAGCAGCTCGCGCGATTCGCGGTCGATCTTGCGGATGGCGTTCTCCAGGGTTTCGAGGGCCTCGGCCAAATCCGCGGACTGCTTGTCCAGATACTGCAGGCGCTCGCGGCTCGCCTGCAGTTCCTCAAGCGCCGCCATGTTGACCGCGCCCAGTTCGGCGATGGCATTGGCGAGGCGCGTAATCTCGCCCTGCAAGGGCGCTGCCTTCTGACCCTGCCTGAGGTCGCGAGCCAGCGCCGCCTCATCGGCATTGGCCTCGGCGAGCTGAGCGGCGAACTGCTCCTGGCCGAGGCGCGCCGCCTGTTCCTTCAGCTTCAGCTCGCCGATCCGATCCCGCAGCGGCTGCAATGCTTGCTCGCAGGCGAATTTCGACTCCTCGGCCGAACGCAGCTCCGCGGCGATCTCCTCCTGCCGGGTTCGCGCCGCGGCGAGGCTCTGTTCGCACGCCACGCGCTGGTCGAGGGCTCTCTGCAGCCCCTCGCGCAGGCCTTCGTCGTGCAGCCGGGAAAGCTCGTCCCGGAGCGCTTCGAGCTGCCCCCAGCCCGCCGCTATTTGTTCATCCAAAATATTAGATGTTCTTTCTATCTCACTGATTTTAGATGTACATTCTCTTTCTTCAAATTCCGCAGCCTGGGCCTCGCGCTGCGCGTTCTGCAGGCTGCTTCGCTGCGCCTCGAGGGCGCCTTCCGCTGCTTCGTTTTCCGCTCCAATCTCCTCCAGCCGCGCCGAGAGCGCATCGATTCGCTCCTGTTCGAGCTTGAGCTTCGCCTCGCAGGCGGCTTCGGCTTCTTTTTCCGCCGACTTCAGAAGGCTGATTTCCTCCAGTTCGCGCTCGATCTGGGCACGGCGTTCGACGTAGCGGTCCCGGTCCTGCGCCATGCGGAGCTGTTCAAGCTCCCGTTCATGGTGGCGCTCCTTGAGCGCTGAGCCGGCTGCGCGCAGGGCGGCCAGTCCCAGCTCGTGCTCGGTGAGCGCCGCTTCCAGGTTCGCCAGTTCGGCCCGCGCCGTCCCAACCTGGTCCCGGCTCTGCAGCGCCTCGCCTGCCAGCGCTTCGATTTCCTGCTGGCGCGTCAGGACCCCGCTGTCCCCCGGCTCCGGGGCGTGAAACGCGATGCCGAAACGAGCAAACTGATGCCCTTGGCGGTTGACCAGGACCGCGCCGGCCGGAAGGCCCAAGCGAAGCGCGCGCGGCGGTTCTTCCTCGGCCGCGTAGTAGCCGTGCAGCCAATTGCGAATGACCGGATCGATCCCGGTTTCCAGCCCCACCGCCAAGTCGGCAAGAGGCCGCAATCCCGGCACCCGCGGCGACTCCGGACCATCGCCGGGCAGGAAGGCGGCCACTTTGGAGGGCGGCGGGTCGGCGAGCAGCCGTTCGAGCGCGTGCGATTCGTGCAATTCGAGCGCATGCAGCTTTTCGCGCAGCACCGACTCGAACGCCGTCTCCCAGCCGCGCTCGACGCGGATCTTCTGCCACAGGCGCGCTCGCCCACCGAGGGCGTTGCGCTCGACCCAATCGCGGGTGTCGTCCTCCGCCTGATTCTGGATCCGCTGCAGTGTAACGAGCTTCGCCTCGATCCCCGAGCACTCGCGCTCGAACGACTGCAGCTGCTCCTGCCCCGCCTGGCGCTTTGCTTCGACCGTTGCGCGCGCGTTCTCGACCTGCGCAAGAAGCGCTTCCTGGCGCGCCAGCTCCGCTTGGCTCGCCAGAAGTTCGCCGTGCAGCCGATCGAGCTCGGCGTCGTCAGGCGCGAGCAGCTCCCCGCGCTCTGCGAGGAGCCGCTCCTCGCGCGCGTCCAGCGCCTGCAGCGTCCTGCGCGCGTGCGCCAGATGCGCTTTCTCGACCTGGAAAGCCTGCCCGGCCCGAGCGATCAGTTCGCGCTGCTCGGAAAGCCGCTCCTGCGCATCGCGAAAAACCTGGGTTGCCTGCGGCAGCCGTTCGCTTTCCCGGGCAAGGCGCTCCTGCGTCGCGGCGAGCCGTTGCCGCGCCTGGCTGATGCGCTCCTGCCACATGCGCGCGGCCTCGCGCAGCTCGGCTTGCTGGCGCTCGCCCGCATCCCGCTGCGCGCGCAACTGCTCGATCTGCCCCTCGACGCGCGCTCGCGTATCGGCCACGTGGCGCAGCTCGGCCTCCAGCCGCGAAACCTCGCTCGCCGCGCCGTAGAGCGCGCCTTGGGCCGCGTTGAGCGCGTCGCCCGCGGCGTAGTGCGCCGCGCGCGTATGCTCGAGCCCGGCCTCGATCTCGCGCAGGCGCGCAACGTCGGCCTCCAGTTCGACCCCGGCGCGCTCGATTTCGCGCGCGTGGCGCAGCGCCTCGGCCTCGGCGTCGGACTTGCGCAGGAACCAGAGCAGATTCTGCTTGTGCGCGCGCTCCGCGGCCAGCTCGTTGTAGCGCTGCGCGACTTCGGCCTGGTGGTCGAGCTTCTCGACCTGCACGGCCAGTTCGCGGCGGATGTCGTCCACGCGCGCGAGGTTCTCCCGCGTCGATTCCAGCCGGTTCTCGGTTTCGCGGCGCCGCTCCTTGTACTTGGAAATGCCCGCAGCCTCCTCGAGAAACACGCGCAGATCCTCGGGCCGCGCCTCGATGATGCGCGAGATCGTCCCCTGCTCGATGATGGCGTAGGCGCGCGGCCCGAGTCCGGTGCCGAGAAAGATGTCCTGCACGTCGCGCCTGCGCACGTGGCTGTTGTTGATGAAATAGTTCGACTCGCCGTCGCGCGCGAGCACGCGCTTCACAGACTCCTCGGCGTATTGCGACCACGGACCGGCGGCCTTGCCGAGCGAGTTGTCGAACATGAGTTCGACCGAGGCCCGCGCCACCGGCTTGCGCAGCGAGGAGCCGTTGAAGATCACGTCCTGCATCGAGTCCCCGCGCAGGGCGGAGGCGCGCGATTCCCCCAGCACCCAGCGCACGGCGTCGATGATGTTCGACTTGCCGCAGCCGTTGGGACCCACGACCCCGACCAGATTGCCCGGCACGTTGATCGTCGCGGGATCGACGAAGGACTTGAAGCCCGACAGTTTTATCTGGGTGAGGCGCACTCTTCGTGTTGAAAAAATAAAACCGGCGGGCGCCGGAGTTGGATCAGAGGTCGCGCAAAACGCCGCATATAATACCACTTTCGCCCGGCGTTCCATCCCGTCCATGCCACCCAAGCCGCAGCGCTCGCTCGCGACCTTCCCCAACCCGAACAGGACCCGCGACTATTTGATTCACATGCGGATTCCGGAATTCACTTGCCTGTGTCCCATGACCGGCCAGCCTGATTTCGCGGCCCTGGAGATCGATTACATCCCGGATCGCAAGTGCGTCGAGCTGAAAAGCCTGAAGCTCTACATCTGGTCCTATCGCAACGAGGGCGCCTTCCACGAGGCGGTCAGCAACCGAATCGTCGACGATCTGGTGCGCGCGATTCGGCCGCGCTTCATCCGGCTCACAGCCAGGTTTTACGTCCGCGGCGGAATTTACACCACCGTGGTGGCCGAGGAGCGCAAGCGGGGATGGCGGCCTTCGGCTCCCGTCGAGTTGCCGGCCGTCGCGCCGGCACCCGAAAGCAAGACCTGACCCCGCCGGCGCCTGAGGGGAAATACGGCTTATACTGCGCAGTGATCGTCAAGCAGGTCGACGCCAAAACCCGCGCCAAGACGAGCATCAACGGGCTGCTGCGCGGAGATTGATGATAAGCGAGACTCGGTAGGGGGAACCCATCATGTCGGCGATGAAGCGATTGTTCCAGTTGATGGCCGATAAGCAAGCCTCCGATATCTTCCTGTCGGTGGGCTCGCCCATCAACATTAAGATCAACGGCATCGCCGTTCCGGTCAACCAGCAGGCGATGGACGGTAACGCCGTGCGCACCCTGCTCTACGAGGTGCTGAACGAGCGGCAGAAGAAGGAATACGAGGACACCCTCGAGCTGAACACTGGCTATACGCTGGAAGGCGTGGGAAGCTTTCGCATCAGCGCCTTCCGCCAGAAAGGCGGGCCGGCGGTGGTGGTGCGCTTCATCCCCGGGACCATTCCCCCGATCGATACCCTGGCGCTGCCTCCGGTGCTCAAAGACATCATCATGGAAAAGCGCGGGCTGATCCTGATGGTCGGCGCCACCGGTTCGGGCAAGTCGACGACGCTCGCGGCCATGCTCGATTTCCGCAACGAGCGAAAATCGGGGCACATCCTCACCATCGAGGACCCGGTCGAATTCATTTTCAGGAACAAGAAGTCGATCGTGAACCAGCGCGAGGTCGGCACCGACACGCTCGATTTCCGCATTGCGCTCAAGAACGCGCTGCGCCAGGCGCCCGACTGCATCCTGATCGGCGAGATCCGCGACAAGGACACCATGACCGCGTCGATCCAGTATGCGCAGTCCGGGCACTTGTGCCTCGCGACCCTGCACGCCAACAACAGCTATCACGCCATGAACCGGATCATCAGTTTCTATCCGCTGGAGAACCGGCCGGCTCTGCTCGAGGACCTCTCGGCGACCCTCAAGGCGGTGATCTCGCAGCGCCTGGTGCGAAACAAGCAAGGCACGCGCAATGCCTCGGTGGAAGTGATGCTGAACACGCAGCACATGGCCGAGCTGATCCAGAAAGGGGAAATCGGCGAGATGAAGGAGGCGATGGAGAAGAGTCTCTCGCCGGGATCGCAGACCTTCGAGCAGTCGCTGTTCAAGATGCTGCTCGACGGCATCATCACCAAGGACGAGGCCCTGGGTAACGCCGATTCGGCGACCAACCTCCTGTGGCTGATCAACAACACCGAGGCCGGGCGCTCGCTTGCCCCGGGGGCTGCGGACAAGGCCGATAAGAAGGCCGAGTCATCGGCATCCGAGGGCAGCTCTTTCAGCGAATTCAAGCTCGACACCAGCGAAGCGTAGGGCCGCGCGCAAGGAATGGCAGAGGTTCCGACCCGCCCCCCCGCGGACGGCGAAACGCTGGCGCTCGCCCGGCAACTGATCGCGCGCGCTTCGGTCACTCCGGAGGACGGGGGATGCCAGGATATCCTGGCGCAGCGGCTCCAAAGCCGCGGCTTTTCCGTCGAGCGCCTGCGCTTTGGCGCGGTCGACAATCTCTGGGCAAGGCGGGGGAGTTCCCGTCCTCTGGTGTGCTTTGCCGGACACACCGATGTGGTGCCGCCGGGTCCGCTCCGCGAGTGGCGCTCCGATCCATTTGTTCCCACCGTCGCAGACGGCAGGCTCTTCGGCCGCGGCGCCGCCGACATGAAAACCCCGCTTGCCGCGATGACCATCGCGGCCGAGGATTTCCTGCGCGCGGTCCCCGATCCGCGCGGCTCGATCGCGCTTCTCATCACCTCCGACGAGGAAGGCGCCGCGACCGACGGCACGGCGCGGGTGGTCGAACGCCTCCAGGCGCGCGGCGAGGCGATCGATTACTGCATCGTCGGCGAACCCACGTGCGCAGCGCAACTGGGCGACACCATCAGGAACGGCCGCCGCGGATCGCTCTCGGGCACGCTCAAGGTGCGCGGCGTTCAGGGGCACATCGCTTACCCGCAACTGGCGAAAAATCCGGTGCACCTGGCCGCGCCCGTCCTCGCCGAGTTGGCCGCTATGCAATGGGACAGCGGCAACCAGTATTTCCCGCCCACCACCTGGCAGATCTCCAACATTCACGCCGGCACCGGCGCGGCGAACGTCATCCCGGGCGAGCTGGAAGCCCAGTTCAATTTCCGCTTTTCCACCGCGAGCAGCGTCGCCTCGCTCAAGGAGCGCCTGCACGCCGTACTCGACCGGCATGCGTTCGAATACAGCATCGAGTGGACGCTCGGCGCGCGGCCTTACCTCACCCCGCGCGGAGACCTCGTCGACAAGCTCGCGGCTGCGATCGGCGAAGTGAGCGGGATACAGCCGGAGGTCTCCACCGGCGGGGGCACTTCCGACGGGCGCTTCATCGCCGAGATTTGCCCGCAGGTGGCCGAGTTCGGGCCGGTCAACGACTCGATCCACAAGCTGAACGAAAACGTCGATCTTGCGGCGATCGAGCCCTTGCGCGAGATCTATCTGCGCACGCTGCGCAAACTCCTTGCGTAAGGATCTAAGCGGGCAGCCGCGAGCAGGACCCGGCATGCCGATGAAGCCGGGCACCCTGGGCGACTGGATCGCCTACGCCGCGATGCGATTGAGCAAAGCCCGCCTGCATTTTGGTCATGGCACGCATAATGCCGCCGAGGAGGCAGCCTGGCTGGTGCAATCGGTGGCCGGGATCCCCTACGACCGGCTCGCCGCATCGCTGGACACATCCCTCACCCCCGCGCAGCAACGCCGCGCCGAGAAACTGATCGAGGAACGGATCGGCAGCCGCGCGCCGCTTGCCTACCTGCTGCACGAAGCTTGGCTGGGCGAGGAGCGCTTCTACGTCGACCGCCGCGTCATCGTTCCGCGCTCGTTCATCGCCGAGCTGCTGCCAAAGAGCCTTGCGCCGTGGATTGTCGATCCGAAACGCATCAGGCGCGCACTCGACCTGTGCACCGGATCCGGTTGCCTGGCGGTGCTCCTGGCGCTTGCGTTTCCGCAAGCGAAGGTGGACGCCATCGATATTTCGCCGGCGGCGCTCGTCGTGGCGCGCAGGAACGTGCGTGCCTACGGACTGGAATCACGCGTTCGGCTGCTGCGCTCGGACTTGTTCGCCGGCCTTGCGGCGGTGCCCTATGAAGTGATCGTCGCCAATCCGCCGTACGTGAACGCGCGCGGTGTGAAGCATCTGCCGCTGGAATACCGGCACGAACCGGCGCTCGCCCTTGCAGGCGGACGTGACGGGCTGGATTTCGTGCGCCGCATCATCAACGATGCGCCCGGGTTTCTTGCGCCGCGCGGATTATTGATCGTGGAGGTCGGGCATAACCGCAAGGCACTGGAACGCGTGTTCCCGAGCCTGCCGTTTACCTGGCTGCAAACCAGTCGCGGGGACGGATTTGTCTTCCTGCTTGCCCGGGAGGACTTGACCAGGCACTGAAAAACCCTTGACCACAATTGCTCATACTCCCCACTGTCGGCCGTTGCAAAATTGATTTTGCAACGGGCTCTAAGCGTCCATACCGCCCGCTCGCCGCTCCCGGTTATTTGCCTACGCCGGGCTCGGCTTTAGAGAATTTTCGCGAAGCGCTGTACCGCTTCTTCGACGTTGGCCCGGCTGTTGAAGGCGCTCAGACGGAAATAGCCTTCCCCACAGGGGCCAAAACCGCTCCCCGGCGTTCCCACCAAATGGGCTTTCTGCAGCAACCTGTCGAAAAAGTCCCAACTGCTCAAATTTCCGGGAGTCTTGAGCCACACGTAAGGTGCGTTCACCCCGCCGTAGACCTGCATCCCCAGTTGCGTCAGCGCTTCACGCACCAGCTTGGCGTTGGCGAGGTAAAACTCAATGGTCTCGCGCACCTGCTGCTTGCCTTCGGGCGAGTAAATCGCAGCCGCGCCTCGTTGCACGGGATACGAGACACCATTGAACTTGGTGCAATGCCGTCGATTCCAGAGCGGATGAATCGGGACTTCGCGGCCATCGCGCGCCTTTCCCTTGAGGTTTTTCGGAATCACAGTGAAGGCACAGCGCACGCCGGTGAAGCCGGCCGTCTTGCTGAAACTGCGGAACTCGATCGCGACTTCCCGGGCTCCGTCAATTTCATAGATCGAGTGCGGAATGGCCGGATCGGTGATGTACGCTTCATACGCGGCGTCGTACAAAATCACCGAACCGTTCTTGTGCGCGTATTCGACCCAGCGCTTCAGAAAATCCTTGGTGGCAGCCACGCCAGTCGGATTATTGGGATAGCACAGGTAAATCAGGTCGACGCGCTGCTTAGGAAGTTCAGGAACAAAATCGTTGTCGGCGGTAACCGGAAGGTAAACCAGGCCGCCGTAGCGGCCACTGGCATCCGCCGCGCCCGTGCGTCCGGCCATGACATTGGTATCCACATATACCGGGTAGACAGGATCCAGCACTGCGATGACGTTATTGTCGCCGAAGACATCCAGGATATTCCCCGAATCGCACTTCGAACCGTCGGAGACGAAGATCTCGTCGGCGCCGACCTCGGCTCCACGGGCTTGATAATCGTGTTTGGCAATCGCTTCACGCAGGAAATCGTAGCCTTGCTCAGGCCCATAGCCGCGGAACGACGATCGCACGGCCAACTCTTCGACGGCCCTATGCATCGCCTGGATCACGGCGGGGGCAAGAGGTTCGGTGACGTCGCCGATGCCCATCCGAATGACCTTCGCAGAAGGGGTTTTGGCGCAGAATGCGTCGACGCGCCGGGCAATTTCAGGAAACAGGTAACCGGCGGTCAACTTGAGATAATGGTCATTGATATAGGTCATGATCGATTATTGAAACTCTTAGACTGGTGGATTCGCTTGCTGCGCTTCGCCAAACAACATCACTCGCTCCAGGCTTCCATTGCGTTCATTCTAACATCTACGGTCTTTGCATCGAGAAGCGCGAGCTTCCGTGCTGCGCTCGCGACGGCCCTTGCGCTCGACCCGGAAGACAAGAGATAGGCCCTTCGCCGCGCTCAAAAACTCCTGCCTCGATACTATTCGGTCATCAAGGTTCCCATCCTTCTACGGAAGGCGGCACTGCGCATCGCTTGACATGATTCTAACTTCGAGTCATATTATAGGACATGCAATTTGCGATCGGACTAGGGCAGGACACCGAAGGCGTGCTGTGGCTGGAGAAGGCGCCTCAGCCGCCGCGCCGCGTCGTGACCGTGGCGACAGCCTGCCAGCGCCTGCGCCGGAGTCGGCGGCAAGTCTATCGCCTCATGCAGGCGGGGCGCCTTGGCCCGATCGAGAAACTGCTGGGGGAGTGGCTGCTGGACCAGGCGGTCGTCGAGCGGTTGGCGCGCATGCCGTTGTCGGCGCAGCCGCTGCCAGGACGCCTGAAGCCGCTGCTCCCGGAATATGAACCGAAGGCGCTCAACGCGGGCAAGGACAGCGTGCTGATCATCTCGCGGGTGCTGGAGGGCGGCGGGCGTGAGGACATGAGGTGGCTGTTGAAACGTTATTCGCGCCAGGCGATCCGGCGTGTCATCGAAGAGGAGGGAAGCCGCCTCCTGTCGCCGCAGTCAAGAAAGCTGTGGTCGCTGGTCTTCAAGGCGACGCCCCGGCCGCTTGCGGCCTGGCGCCACGCTGACCCCTGTCGAGCGGCTCCATCTTGAAATGGCATGAAGAAGTGCTCGACGCGGCAGGTCATGCGGCCGCCGCGCGCTTGGCCGCAGCGACGGGGAGTTTCTATCTGGCCGGGGGAACCGCTTTGGCCCTGCGGCTGGGCCATCGCGTTTCTCTGGACCTCGATCTATTCTCGGCCAAGAACGCGCTCGGCGCGGAGGAGCGACGGACGTTATTCGATACCCTGATCGCATCCGGCCCGCTGAAGATCAAAGCAGCGAAGGACGGGTCGTGCCACCTCGATCTGGGCGTCACGCCGGTGTGGCTGTTCCATTTCGCCTATCCGCTGCTGGGGCGTCCTCAGTCCTGGCGCGGCCTGGAAG
>JACPRN010000241.1 GCA_016189945.1 Betaproteobacteria bacterium | reverse complement strand
GGCAACTCGGCGCGGAAACGCCCACGCGCCGCTTCGATTCGGTCAAGTTCCGGGTGCCGGCTTCTTGTCCTTCGGCATGGGCTTCTTGCCCTTGGATTCCTTGCGCTTGTCTCGATTTCCCATAACGGCGTCTCCTTGAACGTTGGAAAATGCCAGTCGATGATACCCGCATCGGGCGGCTGAAGTCAGCCCATCCTGGGCCCTGAGCCCTGGCTCGCCGTGGCTCAACAGGAAATGCAAGCTCCTGATCCGGCGAGGTTCATGGGGCATAATATGCGTATAATGTGTATTATGTTAAATTCACCTGGACATCCCGCATTCGCGGGGCGGCAATCGCTGAAAATGGAGCATCGAAAGGTAACGCGTGTCGCCAATTCGGAGAGGCAAACTTGGCGCCGGGAAGTTGGCGCCATTCTCCCCCTCTTGATATTTCTTTCATCAATCCCCTGTCCGTGGTAGGCTTTTTCGCGCTGTGCTTCGATAATTTTTTTGGGGATACACGGAATGGGCACTGGTACGGTAAAGTGGTTCAATGACGCGAAGGGCTTTGGCTTCATCACTCCGGACGGCGGCGGTGAGGATCTGTTTGCGCACTTCTCTGCGATTCAGGGCTCGGGATTCAAGACGCTGAAGGAAGGACAAAAGGTCGAGTTTGAAGTCACTCAGGGGCCCAAGGGCAAGCAGGCCGCGAACATCAAGACGCTCTAGCCTTCGCGAAGTCACCACACAGCCCGGCGAAGACCGGGCTTTTTTTGTTCGCCTTCAGCGCGCGCCGCTTCGCTCCAGCAGTTCGATTGCCTCGCTGTTCCCTGATTTGCGCGCCCATGCGAGCGCGGTTGCCCCGGATTCGTTCTCGAGATTGGCGTCCGCGGCGCCGGCGAGCAGAACCCGGAGCGCTCCAGCGTGTCCTTGGCGCGCCGCCATCATGAGCGGCGTGGTCCCGTTGGCCGATCGGGCATCGACCTCGGCACCCTTTTCCAGCAGAAAACCGCAGATATCGCTCGCGCCGCTCCACGCTGCGTAATGCAGCGGTGTCCAGCCCGCGTGATTGATTTCGGCGCCGTAAGCCTGGAGCAGCTTGACGACTTCGAGATGCCCTTTGAGCGCGGCGAACATGATCGGTGTCTCGCCGAATGCGTTCCGGATCCGCACCTTCGCCTGGTGGTCCAGCAGGTACTTGGACAGGTCCAAGTGGCCCTCGCGTGCGGCGATCATGAGCAGCGTATTTCCGCTTCGGTCGGCGGTGTCGACGTCCATTCCGCGCGCCAGGAGCGCCTTTACGACCGCGGCCTCGTTCTTCTGCACCGCGGCCAGCAGGTCCTCGAGCGTCTGCGCGCGCACGGCCCCCGGAGCGAGGAGGAATGTGCATATAATAATACGGGTAATCATTATATTGGCATTCATATCTAATGTAACACGTTAGTTATCTTTTGGCCTTGAACAGACGAAAGAAGTTGTCGCTCGTAGCCGCCGCGACTTCCGCCACGGGCAGTCCCTTGAGCTTTGCGATCTCTTCGGCCACGAATTTCACCAGCCCCGGCCGGTTGGTCTTGCCCCGATACGGAGCCGGCGCCAGATAGGGCGAGTCGGTTTCGATCAGCAGGCGATCAAGGGGCAGGAGTCTCGCCAATTCCTTGAGGTCGGTCGCTTTGCGGAAGGTGACGATGCCGGAAAAGGAAATGTAGAAGCCCATCGCCATGGCGGCCTCGGCGACCTCGCGCGTCCCGGTGAAGCAGTGCATCACGCCGCCCGCCTGATCGGCGCACTCCTCGCGCATGATACGCAGCGTGTCGGCCGCTGCTTCGCGCGTGTGGATGATCAGCGGTTTGCCGCATTGGCGCGCGGCCCGTATGTGCAACCGGAACCGGCTGCGCTGCCATTCCAGGTCGCCGCTTTGGCGGTAGTAATCAAGCCCGGTCTCGCCGATCGCCACCACCTTCGGATGGGCCGCGGCACGCAACAGCTCGGCTTCGGTGACCAGGTCCTGCGCGTCGTGATCCGGATGCACGCCTGCCGAAGCGCAGAAGTTCGGATAGGCCCCGGCGAGCGCCGCGACCTTCGGGAATTCCTGCATGCTGACGCTCACGCACAGCGCATGCGTTACGCCGTTCGCGCTCATTTCGGCGCGAACGGCGTCCATCGTTCCCTCGAATTCGGGAAAATCGAGATGGCAATGCGAGTCAACGAACATCGTCAGCGAATCAAAGACTCAGGGAGACCCCCAAAGCGCGCGATACTTGAACAGAAGATCCTCGAAGAAGAGCCGTGCGTTCAGCGGATGCTGGGACAGTGCGCGAGCGCCGGCCAAGGCGCGCAGAACTCCGGCCACAGCCGCCGGCTCAAGCGCCGCGGCAAGCCGAGGGATCGTCGCCGAGTCTTCCAAGTGATAGCGAATCTTCCCGCACAGGCGCGAGCTGAGCAGGTCGTAGACCCAGCGCTGCAACCAGGCTACCGCCTCGGCGGGCTCCACGCGCAGGCAATGTTCGGTCGCCGCGACCACGTCAAAGCGCGGATCGCGCAATTGGGCGATCAGCCGGCGCCGAAGCGGATCGGCTTCCGCCAAGCGCGCTGCGACGAGCGGCGCCCCGCCGGATAGCGCAAGAAGGGCATCGGCCTCGGGGACGCCCTGCCCCTCCAGCCAGCGCAAAGCTTGGCTGCGATCCGGAAACGGCACCGCAATCCGCTGGCAGCGGCTGCGCACCGTCGCCAGAAGCCGATGCGGGCGGCTGGTCGCCAGCAGAAACACCGTCGCCGGGGGCGGTTCTTCAAGACTTTTCAGGAGCGCATTCTGCGTCGGTGCGTTCATCGCCTCGGCGGGATGAAGCACGATCACGCGGTAGCCCGCCCGGTGCGTCCCGACGGCGAGAAAGTCCTGCAACGCGCGCACCTGCTCGATTCGGATCTGGGTACTTTTCTTTTCTTTTCTTGCACTTTGGGCTTCGTTCTCGGCGTCGGGTTCGAGGCTCTCCGGCTGGATCAGGCGAAAATCCGGGTGGTTGCCGAGCGCAAACCAGTTGCATGCCGCACAGCGCGAACAGGCCAGACCCTGCTCGGTCGGGCTCTCGCAGAGCAATTGCCGGCTCAGCGCGAGCGCAAACTCGATTTGCCCCGCGCCTTCGCGGCCGTGGACGAGGAGCGCGTGAGCGATCCGAGCGCGCTGTTTCGCCAGCTCGAGCAACGCAGTTTCGTGCCATGAAAACACGTTATTTAACAAAGTGTTGAAATTATATTTTGAAGTATAATCTTAATTTCATCGACGGTTTGGCCGGCGTCGATTATGCGCACGCGGCCCGGGTCCGAAGCCGCCCGATCCAGGTACGCCGCGCGCACGCGTGCAAAAAAACCGGCGTTTTCGCGCTCGAACCGGTCGAGCGCCCCAACTGCCAGGCGCGCTCGCGCGACCTCGACCGGGAGGTCGAAATAAAGGGTCAGGTCCGGCTGGAACCCGCCCTGGACCCACTGCTCCAGCACCGCGAACTTGTCCCGCGATAGACCGCGGCCTCCGCCCTGATAGGCAAAGGTGGCATCGGTAAAACGGTCGGAAATGACCCATCGGCCCGCCCCCAGGGCCGGAACGATCACTTGAGCCATGTGTTCGCGCCGCGCGGCGAACATCAGCATGGTTTCGGTCTCGACGTGCATGGGCTGAGAAAGCAGCAGCTCGCGCAGTTTCTCCCCCAGCGGCGTGCCCCCGGGTTCGCGCGTCACGACCACCTTGCGGCCGGTGGCGCGTATGCGATCGGCAAGCCATGGCAGATGGGTGCTCTTGCCCGCGCCATCGATGCCCTCCAGGGTGATGAATTTTCCCTTTGCGTCTGCAGGCATCTCGCTCGTCATCGCCGCGACCCCACGGGCTTCTGGTAGCGCGCAACTGCGCGGTTATGCTCATCGAGCGTACGCGAAAACACGCTCGATCCGTCTCCGCGCGCTACGAAATACATCGCGCCGGTACGCGCGGGATTGAGCGCGGCGGCGAGCGATGCCTGGCTCGGCATGGCAATCGGAGTCGGCGGCAGCCCGGCGCGCGTATAGGTGTTGTAGGGCGTGTCCTTCATGAGGTCGCGCTTGCGCAAATTGCCGTCGAATTTCTGGCCCATGCCGTAGATGACGCTCGGATCGGTCTGCAGGTTCATTCCGCCCCTGAGCCGGTTCGTGAGCACCCCCGCAACCAATGCCCGGTCGCTCGCCAAGCCGGTTTCCTTCTCCACGATCGAGGCGAGAATCAGCGCCTCGTAGGGCGTCGCCAGCGGCAGCCCAGGGGCGCGCTGGTCCCAGGCCGACTGCAGCCGCCTGTCCATCGCCCGCAGGGCGCGTTTCAGGATCGCGAGATCGCTCTCCCCCTTGCCGAACAGATAGGTGTCGGGGAAGAACATGCCCTCGGCGCGCAAGCCGCCGGCACCCAGCGCATGCATGATTTGGGCTTCCTTCAAGCCCGCCGTATCGTGCTTGACTTCCCAGTGGGCGTCGAGCGCCGAGCGCATCTGGCGAAACGTCCAGCCCTCGACAAAGACGATCTCGACCTGGGTGAAATCTCCAAGCGTGATCTTTCGCAGCAGATTCCAGGGGGTCACGCCGGCGTGGACTTGGTAGCTGCCGGCCTTGATGCCGGTATCCCCGGCAGCGAGCCGTACCAGCAGGACAAAAGGCCATGCGGAGACGTCCACTCCCGCTTCGATCATCTGGCGGGTAGCGCTCCTCAAGCTGCTGCCCGGCCGGATGGAAAAATCCACCGCAGGCGCCTGCAATGCCACCGGACTGAGCGCGAACCATGCGAGCCACGCGGCGCACAACAGGAGCGCCGCAAGCGACAGCGTCAACACACGTCTCAGTCTGGTTTGCATTCGGATTCGCGGATCAGGGCCGGGAAGGCTGGCAATCCCGGGGCGATATAATAGCCCGTCGTACGTATTCAAAGTGAATGGGCGCGAAGGCATGAATCCGGATTGGCGCAACACCCTGGAGGCCCGCGGCGCGGTGATCGACAGCGGTTGCGTCGCTGATTTCGGCGATGCCGCGGCCGAACTCGAGGCTGCGCGCTCGGGCAGCGTGCTTGCCGACCTTTCCCATCTGGGCGTGCTCGAGTTTTCCGGTGAAGACGCGCAGGGCTTCCTGCAGGGACAGCTCACCTGCGACGTGAATTCGCTTGCTGCCGGATCGAGCAGCTTCGGCGGCTACTGTTCGGCTCAAGGCAGGCTGCTCGCCGACTTTCTGCTCTGGCGCACGCCGAGCGGATTTCGCATGCTGCTTGCGCGCAGCATCACCGGGGCCGTGGGCAAACGCCTGGCGCAGTACGTGTTGCGCGCCAAAGTCAAGATCGCGGACTCCTCCGACGAGCGGGTGCTGTTGGGCGCAGCGGGCCCTGGGGCGGGTCCGGCGCTCGCGGCGCACTTCGGTGAAATTCCGCGCCGGCCCCACGAGGTGCGACGGCATCCCGAGGGGGCGACCGTGATCGCGCTGGGCGAGGAGCGTTTCCTGGTCGAGGTTGCGCCGGCGCTGGCGATCGAGATCCAGCGAGCGCTTGCGAAGACGCTCGCGTTCGTCGGCACCCCCTGCTGGGAATGGCTGGACATCCGCAGCGGTATTCCCTGGATCGGCACGCCGACCCAGGAACAATTCGTGCCGCAGATGGCAAATCTCGACTTGCTGGGCGGAATAAGCTTCCAGAAGGGCTGCTATCCCGGGCAGGAAATCGTCGCCCGCACGCGTTATCTGGGCAGACTGAAGCGACGAATGTTTCTTGCCAACGTTGCCGCGCAGGAGATTCCTGCCGCCGGCGACCCGCTGTACTGCGACGATCTGGCCGACCAGGCCTGCGGCACGGTAGTTGCGGCGCAGCGCTCACCCGCGGGAGGCTGCGATCTGCTCGCCGTGGTGTCGATCGAGAGCCAGGCAGCTTCGAGCGTGCGCCTGAAATCCCCGCAGGGCTCTGCCCTGCAATTCCTCAAACTGCCGTATCAGCTCGACTGACACGAGTTCATGTGTCTCATCCTGTTTGCCTGGCGCGCGCACGCGCAGCACCAGCTCATCGTCGCCGCAAACCGCGACGAATTCTACGAACGGCCCGCGAGCGCGGCGCAATTCTGGCCCGACCGCCCGCAGGTGCTGGCAGGACGGGACCTCTCCGCAATGGGCACCTGGCTGGGCGTGACGCGCGGCGGGCGCTTTGCCGCCATCACCAATTTCCGCAATCCGGCCGAGCGCAAACCGACCGCGCCTTCGCGCGGCCAACTGGTGAGCGATTTTCTGACCTCGCCAAGCGAACCAGCCGCCTGGCTCGCCGCCATCGCGCCGCGTGCGCATGAGTACAACGGCTTTTCCATGCTCGCAGGGGATGGACGCACCCTGTGCTTCTATTCCAACCGCAACGGGGAGATCGCCGCGGTGGGGCCCGGCATTCACGGTCTGTCGAATCACCTGCTCGACACCCCCTGGCCCAAAGTCACGAAAGGAATCGCGCACATGGCGCATCTGCTGGCGGAGAGCTTCGATGCCGGGGCGTATCTGGAACTGCTCGCCGACCGCGAGCCGGCCACCGATCCCAGACTTCCCGACACCGGGGTGGGTCCCGAACTGGAACGCCGGCTCTCCTCCATCCACATCGCCGGCGACGGCTACGGTACGCGCTGCTCAACCGTTCTCAGAATCGGGAGCGACGGCAGCGTCGCTTTCCGCGAGCGAAGCTACGCGAGCGACGGCACGCCGGCGGGCACGGTGAGCGTCGAATTCGCGCTCGAAAGACGCTAGGGCAAGAACGCCCGTCATATAATCCGGGCCGGCGTGGAAACGGCAGATGCAGAACCTTTGGAACGACGAAATCGCGGCGGCGCATAGCGGTGACCTCGGCCAGCGAATTTACTCCTCGCGGCTGCTCGGGCGCGACAAATCGCTCGTGCTCCACGGAGGCGGCAACGCCTCGGTGAAGATCCGCGAGAAGAACCTGTTCGGCGAGGAGCAGACCGTCCTCTACGTCAAAGGCAGCGGCTGGGACCTGGAGCACATCGAAGCTGAAGGGTTCGCGCCGCTCAGGCTCGAGCCGCTCGAGCGGCTGGTTTCGCTCCCCGCGCTATCGGACGCGCAAATGCTGGACCAGCTCGCGGCCAACCTGCTCGCGGCCTCCGCGCCGAGGCCGTCTCTCGAGACGCTGCTCCACGCCTGCTTGCCGGCGAAATTCGTCGATCACACGCACGCCGACGCCGTGCTCGCCGTCAACGATGCAATCGACGGCGAGGCGCGCATTCGCGATCTCTACTCCGATTGCTGCGTCATCGTTCCGTATCGCAGACCCGGCTTCGGGCTCGCGCAAGCCTTTGCCGCGGAGTTCGCGCGGCACAGGACTGCGAAGACGATCGGGGCTGTGCTGCTCCACCACGGCATGCTGTCTTTCGGCGAATCGGCGCGCGAGTCCTACCAGCGCATGATCGAGCTGGTGGCGCGAGCGGAAAATTATCTCGCGCGCCGGAACGCGTGGACGCTCGAAACCGCCCCCGTCAAGACCGGCGGCGCGCCCCAACCGCTCGCGCAGGCGCAATTGCGCGCGCGCATTGCCGCGGCCGCCGGCGCGCCGATGATCGTCAAGACCTGCACCGATGCGCGCACGCTGGCCTTTGCTCAACATCCGGCCCTGGCGCGCATCTCGCAGCAGGGGCCGATTACGCCCGACCACGTGATCCGCACCAAGCGCGCGCCGATGCTCGGCGGCGACGCCGAGCGCTATGCCGCGGAATACCGGCGCTATTACGAAGAGCATGCCGGCGAGGGCAAGGATCGGGTGCCGATGCTCGACCCGGCGCCGCGGATCGCGCTCGACCCGGCCTACGGACTGGCCGCGGCCGGGAAGACCGCACCGGAAGCCGCGATCGCCGAGGAGATTTACGCGCATACCATCGACACCATCCTGCGCGCCGAGGCTCTCGGGGGCTACCGGGCGCTCTCCGAGCGCGACATTTTCGAAGTCGAATATTGGGGCCTGGAACAGGATAAGCTCGCGCGAGAGGCCAAGCCCTTCGCCGGCGAGGTGGCGCTCATCACCGGCGCGGCCTCCGGGATCGGCAAAGCGGCGGTGGCGTCGTTTCTTGCGCGCGGCGCGGCGGTCGCGGGCCTCGACCTGAACGCCGCGGTCGAGTCGCTGCACACGAGGCCGGATTTTCTCGGTATCCGCTGCGACCTCACCGATGCCCAAGCGCTCTCCGAGGGGATTACCCGCGCGGTGCTGCGCTACGGCGGCCTGGACATGCTCGTGCTGAACGCCGGCATTTTTTCCGCCAGCCGCAAGATCGCCGAACTTTCGACCGATGAATGGCGGCGCGTGATGGCGATCAATCTGGACGCCAATTTCGCGCTGCTGCGCGCCTGCCATCCGTACCTGAAGCTCGCTCCTCGCGGCGGGCGCGTGGTGGTCATCGGCTCCAAGAACGTTCCCGCGCCAGGCCCGGGCGCAGCGGCGTACTCGGCCTCCAAGGCGGGCCTGAACCAGCTCGCGCGGGTGGTGGCGCTCGAGTGGGGCGAGGACCGGATCCGCATCAACAGCCTGCATCCCAACGCCGTGTTCGATACCGGGCTGTGGACCGAGGAAGTTCTCGCCCAGCGGGCAAAGCACTATGGCATGAGCGTCGAGCGCTACAAGACCAACAACGTGCTGCGGGTCGAAGTCACCAGCCGCGACGTCGCCGAGCTGGCCGCCGAAATGTGCGGAGAGCTGTTCGCCAAGGCCACCGGGGCGCAGGTCCCGGTCGACGGAGGCAATGAGCGTGTCATCTGAAGCCGCCGCCTCCTCGAAGGTCGAAACCCTGCGCTGGACGGGCGATGCGCTCGATCTGATCGATCAGCGAGCGCTGCCCTCGAAGCTCCTCTACGCGCGCTGCAGCGATGCGCGCGAGGTCGCCGCGGCGATCCGCGACATGGTGGTGCGCGGCGCGCCTGCGATCGGCTGCGCCGCGGCCTTCGGCGTGGCGCTGGAAGCGCTTCGATCGCAGGGGCTCGAGCGCGGCGAATTCGACTCCAGGCTTGCGCGCGGCATCGATTCTCTCGCGCAGAGCCGCCCCACGGCGGTGAACCT
>JACPRN010000240.1 GCA_016189945.1 Betaproteobacteria bacterium | reverse complement strand
GCTCGGGGTAATTCTTGTCCATCCCGCTCCAGAAGCAGGTTGTCGCCGCCGAGGTGATGGTGATGCCGCGCTCGCGCTCCTGCTCCATCCAGTCCATGACCGTGGCGCCGTCGTGCACCTCGCCCATCTTGTGCGAGACGCCGGTATAGAACAGGATGCGTTCGGTCGTCGTCGTCTTGCCCGCATCGATATGCGCGCTGATGCCGATGTTCCGATATCGCTCGATTGGAGTCTTACGTGCCACTGTCACCACCTGCTGTTTCCACCTGATCGACGGGCTCGCAGAGCCCGAAATTACCGCCGGTCACCTAGAACCGGTAATGGGCGAAGGCCTTGTTCGCCTCGGCCATGCGGTGCACTTCCTCGCGCCGCTTCATTGCGCCGCCGCGCCCTTCGGCCGCCTCCAGGAGCTCGCCGGCGAGACGCGCATCCATCGATTTCTCGCCGCGCTTCTGCGCCGCCTCGCGGATCCAGCGCATGGACAGTGCGTTGCGCCGCACCGGACGCACCTCCACCGGCACCTGGTAGTTCGCCCCGCCGACGCGGCGGCTCTTGACCTCCACCATGGGCCTGACGTTCTGCACCGCCTGACTGAAGACCTCCAGCGGATCCTTGCCGGATTTCGATTTGATCACGTCAAAGGCGCGGTACACGATGCCCTCGGCGATCGATTTCTTGCCGCGCGTCATCAACACGTTGACGAACTTGGCAACGTCGGCGTTCGCGAACTTTGGATCGGGAAGGATTTCCCTCTTGGGTACTTCTCTGCGACGCGGCATGTTCTGCTATCCTGAAAAATGACGGCTGTGGGTCCCGGCCGCTTCAAGCGGCCTTCGGCTTCTTCGCGCCGTACTTGGAGCGGCTTTGCTTGCGGTCCTTGACTCCCTGCGTATCGAGACTGCCGCGCACGATGTGGTAGCGCACGCCCGGAAGGTCCTTGACGCGGCCTCCGCGGATCAGCACCACCGAGTGCTCCTGAAGATTATGGCCCTCGCCGCCGATGTAGCTGATGACCTCGAAACCGTTGGTAAGCCGCACTTTTGCCACCTTGCGCAACGCCGAATTCGGTTTCTTCGGCGTGGTGGTGTATACGCGCGTGCACACGCCGCGCTTCTGCGGCGAGCCGGCGAGCGCAGGCACCTTGCTCTTGCCCGGTTCGTGCTCCCGGCCGTGACGCACTAACTGATTGATTGTCGGCATTTTGCGGGGTTCCAAAAAAACCGGGACGGCACTGATCCGGCAACGCCGCCCCACGCAGTCGAAAGACCGGGGATTTTAGCTGGAAAAGTGAGGCCGCGTCAACAACTTAACCGCTTTTGCGCCTCTTCCGGGTGGACCGCTCCGGCCCGGTGGAAACCACCTCGCTCCCCGAGCCGCGCGGTGCACCGGCGAACCGCCGGTGTCGATAATCACCCGAGGGCGCGTGCGTGGCTTCGCCGGTCGCGCGCTCGCAATACTCGCGCAACGGCGCCAGGCGCACAGCGCAATGCGAGGACGCCGGCAGTCCAGTCTGCTAATCTCAGCGCCCTGCGGCCGTCGTCCGCGGACCGACGCAAGGAATCAAACACCATGACGCAAGAGTTATTTCAAGGAAACCGGTTGGTCGACAACCTGAACGTCGCCGGCATGGAGGAAATGCCGACACCGGCCGAGATCAAGAAGACCTTGCCGCTGAGCGAGCAGGGCGCAGCCACGGTGCTGGGCGGCCGGGCAACCCTCATTGACATCCTCGAGCGCCGCGATCCACGCCTGTTCGCGATCGTCGGCCCTTGCTCCATCCATGATCCACGTGCAGCTTTGGAATACGGCGAGCGCCTGCGCACGCTGGCGGAGGAAGTCGCGGACACGCTGTTTCTAGTGATGCGGGTCTATTTCGAAAAGCCGCGGACATCGTCCGGCTGGAAGGGTTTTATCAACGATCCGAACATGGATGACTCATTTCGCATCGACGAGGGCATCGCGCGCGCGCGCGAATTGCTGCTTGCCTTCGCCCAGACGGGTCTGCCGGCAGGTTCCGAGGCGCTGGATCCGCTGTCGCCGCAGTACCTTGCCGATCTCATAAGCTGGTATGCAATCGGCGCACGCACGACCGAATCGCAAACGCACCGCGAGATGTCAAGCGGCTTGTCGACGCCGGTCGGATTCAAGAACGGCACTGATGGCGATCTCGATGTGGCGCTGAATGCAATGAAATCGGCCGCCCGACCACATAGCTTTCTCGGAATCGACCAAAATGGGCGCACGAGCATCGTGCGCACGCGCGGAAATCGCCACGGTCATCTGGTGTTGCGCGGAGGCGGCGGGCGGCCGAATTTCGATACCGTCAGCGTGCGCCTTGCGGAGATAGCCCTGGCCAAGGCAGGCCTGCCTCTCAACATAGTAATAGACTGCTCGCACGCCAATTCACTCAAGGATCACGCGCTGCAGCCGTTGGTGGCCCTGGACTGCGCGCATCAGATCAAGGAAGGCAACCGCTCGATCGTCGGGCTGATGCTGGAGTCGAACCTGTTTTCCGGCAGCCAGCCGATACCCGAGGATCCACGGCAGCTCAAGTACGGCGTATCGATCACCGACCCCTGCATCGACTGGGAAACCACGGCTGAAGTAATCCGCCGCGCCCGTGCCGAGTTGCGCGATGTGCTGCGGAGCCGCCGATCGTAACACCCGTATTCCGCGCCGGCACCGCTAGAACCGCGTGAAGCGCCGCGTCCCGCAAGAAGGGCGGCTTGCGCCGCCCTTCATTCCACGATAGCAGAGCGTCGTGGCGCGTCACACTTTTTCGGCCTGGGATTCAGTATCCGCGGCAACTGTTCCCGGTTCGATGAACAGATCGGCTGCCGCGGGCGGCGCGGCCTTGCGTGCGTTGTGGAAAGCAAGTCCGGTTCCCGCCGGTATGAGCCGGCCGACGATGACGTTCTCTTTCAGGCCCCGCAGTTCGTCGCGCTTGCCCATGATCGCCGCCTCCGTCAGCACCCGCGTGGTTTCCTGGAACGAGGCGGCCGATATGAACGAGTCGGTCGACAACGATGCCTTGGTAATGCCAAGCAGCATGAAACTGTACGCAGCCGGTTTCTTGCCCTCCGCGAGCATCTTCTCGTTTTCAACCAGCACGTCGGCGCGCTCGACCTGCTCACCGGGTATGAAACGCGTGTCGCCGGAGTCCTCGACCTGCACCCGGCGCAGCATCTGGCGCACGATGACCTCGATGTGCTTGTCGTTGATGCGCACGCCCTGCAGCCGGTAGACGTCCTGCACCTCGTCGATGATGTATCGCGCCAGCGCCTCCACCCCCTGCAGCCTCAGGATGTCGTGCGGTTCGGCAGGGCCATCGACAATGGTCTCGCCCTTGTTCACGACCTGCCCGTCGTGGACCATGACGTGCTTGTCCTTGGTGATCAGAAACTCGTGCGC
>JACPRN010000239.1 GCA_016189945.1 Betaproteobacteria bacterium | reverse complement strand
GAGCTTGCGCACCTGCTCGGGCTCGATGTGCCGCTGCAGGATGACGCGCCCGGTGCGGAAATCGCAGTTGCGTTGCGCGCCGACGGAGTTCTCGCACCGATAGGCCAGGGGCTGTTCGAACTCGCGCGCGCGGCACTTCGGACACGGCCCGAGGGATTCCTGGCCGGAGAAGTCGGGCGCCTCGTCTGCGCCGTTGCCATCGGCCGAACCTGCCTGGCCGAAATCAAATTCGATCTTGAACTCAGGGGAGAGCTTCAGGGCCGCGGCAAACGCTCGCCCCAGCCGGCTGCGAAACCCCGAAAGGGGCCCCAGTACCCGCTTTTCGATCAATTGCTCCACTTCCTCGGGAGCCAGTTCCCGGCCCGAGACCACGCGCCAGACGGCAAAATCACACGACTGGCACTGGAACTTGCGGTAGTTTTCCTGCACCGTGCCGCCGCAGCGCGGGCAGCGCGCAGCAAGCGTCGCGAAAACCTCGTCGGGAATGTTGCCGTTGCGGATACGCTCGACCATCTCGCGCGTCGTGTCGACGATGTGGACCATGAATTCCTTGCGTGCCAGCTGTCCGTGCTCCATTTCGCGCAGCTTGAATTCCCAGGCGCCGGTCAGCTCCGGCGAGCTGAGCTCGCCGATGCCGAAATGCTTGAGCGCGAAGAGCAGCGAAAACGCCTTGGGCGTCGGCACCAGCTCGCGGCCACTGCGATGGATGTACTCTTCGTAAATCAGCCCCTCGATGATCGCCGCGCGGGTAGCCGGCGTGCCCAGGCCTTTTTCGCGCATCGCCTCGCGCAGATCCTCGTCCTCGACCAGCTTCCCTGCACCCTCCATCGCAGCGAGCAGCGTCGCCTCGGTAAACCTTGCCGGCGGCCGCGTCTGCAGCGCGCGGACCTCGATGCCGCGCGTCTTGACGCGTTCGCCATCGAGCGGGACGAGCGACGCAGTCTCCTCTGTTTCCGCCTCGCGGCCGTACACGCTAAGCCACCCCGGTTTAAGCATCATGCGCCCGTCGGTGCGAAAAGCTTCGCCTTCGACGCGCGTGATGCGCGTGGTGATCAGCGACTCGGCGGCAGGATAAAAGACCGCGAGAAAGCGCCTCACCACCATGTCGTACAGGCGCGCCTCGGCCTCGTTCAATTGCTTCGGGGCTTCGAGCGTGGGGATGATGGCGAAATGGTCGGAAATCTTGGCGTTGTCGAAGATGCGCTTGTTCGGGCGCACCCAGCCTTCCTTGAGCACTTGCGCGGCGAAGCCTGCGTAGGGGGCGATCAACCCCGACGCTTTTCTTGCCTTGCTGCCGGCGAGCATGGCCAGGGTCGCGCGCACGGTATCGAGGTAGTCCTGCGGCAGCGCGCGCGAATCGGTGCGCGGATAGGTCAGCACCTTATGTTTTTCGTACAGCGCCTGTGCCAGGGAAAGCGTGGTCTTAGCCGAAAAACCGAAGCGCGAGTTCGCTTCCCGCTGCAGACTGGTGAGGTCAAAAAGCAGCGGCGAGAGCTGGCTCGCCGGCTTGGCCTCCTCGCTCGCAACCCCCGGCTTGCCCGCGCACTTGGCCCGTATCGCCTCGGCGCGCTCTTGGCTCCAGATACGCTCGGCCCGGGCTTCGCTTTCTTCGGCTGACTTTGTGAAAGCCTCGTCAAACCAGCGCCCGGCATACTCCCCCTGGCCGGTGGCGAAACTCGCGTGCACTTCCCAATAATCACGCGCGCTGAAAGCCCGGATGCGCTGCTCGCGCTCCACCAGGATCGCCAGTGTGGGCGTCTGCACCCGCCCGACGGTGGTCTTGTAGAACCCGCCCTCTTTGGAGTTGAACGCGGTCATCGCCCGCGTGCCGTTGATGCCGATCAGCCAGTCGGACTCCGAGCGGCACACGGCGGCATCGGCCAGCGGCAGCATTTCCTTGTCCGCGCGCAGTCGCGCGAAGCCTTCGCGGATCGCCGAAGGGGTCATCGACTGCAGCCACAGGCGCTGGATCGGTTTCTTGTTGCCCGCGTGGCGCATGATGTAGCGGAAGATGAGTTCGCCCTCGCGCCCAGCGTCGCAGGCATTGATGACCCCGCTCACCTCTCTTTTTTTCAGCAGCCGCGTGAGCAACTGCAGACGGTCTTCGGTCTTCTCGATCGGCTTGAGATCGAAGTGCGGCGGAATGACCGGAAGATTGGCGAGCGACCACTTGCCGCGCTTGACCTCGAACTGCTCCGGCGCGGCGAGCTCCAGTAGGTGCCCGATCGCCGAGGACAGAACGTATTCGTCGCTCTCGTAATAGTCGCCATGGCGGGTGAAACCGCCCAGCGCCCGGGCGATGTCGTTGGCGACGGAAGGCTTCTCGGCGATGATCAGCTTCTTGGTCACGCAAAGTCCAGGTTCGGGTGCGATGGGGTAACAGGCCGCGACTTCGGCCTTGTTGCAGTGCAGCGCGCGCAATGATACGGGCAATCGCCAAAGCGAAGCAAGCAGGCGTTTAGTACTTCCCGTTTTTTCCCGCTGTTACGAAGTTCCGGAGATCGCGCGGCGCTAGTGCATCTGACGCTTTTCGCCGTCCGGGAGCAGCTCGTCGAGGATCAGCGCATCGACGTTGCCGCGGCGTGTCCACAGTACCATCAGGACGATGACCTTCAGTTCTTCCAAGCCGATCGCGGCATCGGGGAGCGCCATCGCGCGCTCGATGATGAGTTCGCGCAGCAGCGGCGAGAGCACGCGCGCGGACTCGAGAAAGGCGAGGAACCCCCGTCCCTCGGTGGTGAGCTTGGCCGCTTCCTGCGCCGTGTAGCCGCGGAACGACCGGCTCGACTCCAGCGTGGGCGGCAGATCGTTGTCCTGCGGGCGCTCAAGGCGGTTCAACCAGGCGAGTGCGTCGTTGATTTCCTCGTTCTCGAAGCCGGCGGCATGGAGCTTCTTGCTCAGCGTGTCCGGATCGGGGTAGCTCTCGGCCTGATAGTAGTTTTCGAACAGGTAGACCAGAACGTCGAACATTGCGGCGCGCAGACCTCAGGCGAGTCGTTGATAAAGGCCCCCGGGCAGGCTGCCTACTCTCCCTTCGAGCTCAAGCTGCAGCAGCAACGCCGATACGGCCTCCGCGCTCAATCCCGCGCGCCGCACCAGTACGTCGATCGAGCAAGGCTCATACCCCATATATTGTAGCAGCCCATCGGATTTTCCCAACACCTTGTGGTCGGGAATCATCCGCTGCTCGATCCCGAGTTCCTC
This sequence comes from Betaproteobacteria bacterium, assembly GCA_016189945.1. Taxonomy (GTDB): domain Bacteria; phylum Pseudomonadota; class Gammaproteobacteria; order Burkholderiales; family SG8-39; genus JACQTO01. The sequence continues at coordinate 23,491 of JACPRN010000239.1, read as the reverse complement.
CAGGATGTCCTGCGCGCTCTCGACCAGCTTGGCTCCCTGGCGGATCAGCGCGTGACAGCCGCGCGAGAGCGGCGAATGAATCGAGCCCGGAATGGCGAACACTTCGCGCCCCTGTTCGGCGGCCAGGCGCGCGGTGATGAGCGATCCCGACGCGAGCGCCGCCTCGATCACCAGGCAGCCGCGCGCAAGCCCGGCAATGAGGCGGTTGCGGCGCGGGAAATTGCGCGCCGCGGGCGGGGTGCCGAGCGGGAATTCGCTTGCGATCGCGCCTTTGGCCGCAAGCTCCTCGAACAAGGGTTGGTTTCGGCGCGGATAGACGATATCGGCGCCGCAGCCGAGCACCGCAATGCTGGAAGCGGGCCCGGCAAGTCCGCCGCGGTGCGCGGCGGCGTCGACGCCCAGGGCACCTCCGCTGGCGATTGCAAATCCGGCATCGCTCAAGGCGCGCGCGAAGGCCTCGGCGTTCGCGAGTCCCTGGGGCGAGGCGTTGCGGCTGCCGACTACCGCGAGCGAAGGCGCCGCGAGCCGCCGCCGCTCGCCGCGAACGTAGATCAGCGCCGGGGGATCGGAAATCTCGAGCAGTTGCTTGGGGTAATCGTCATCGGCGAGCGTGATCACGCTGTTGCCGGGCCGCTCAAGCCAGCGCAACGCCAGCTCCACGGCCTCGCCGCGTCCCCCGGCGGCGATCGCCGCCGCCAGCCCCTCGCCCACCACCCGCGCCAATTGCGCGCGCGTCGCCCCCAGCACGTTCTGCGGCAAGCCGAAAGCCGAGAGCAGCTCGCGCTCGGCCCGGCTGCCCAGACCGGGAACAAGACCAAGGTCGATCCAGGGCGCCAGTTCGTCGCGCGGGTGCATCCGGCCGTCAAGACGCTAGCTAGGGTGTTTGCACGATGTCTCCCGGCGTGATCGGCCGCGAGCTTTCCATGACCAGCGCGTAGGAAACCGCGTCGAAAGTGCGGAAGACGAACACCAGCCCGTAGCGCTCGTCGGGAAGCTTGATCATCGGAGCGCTGTCGCGCGACAAGCTCGACTGCGGATCGGGAATGCTTGGGCCGGCGCGCAGAACCGCGAACACGTGTCCGAGCTCGATCCCGTCGCGCCTGCCCCTGTTGAGCGCAACGATCGAAAATTTTCCGCCTTCGCTGGTTGCCAGGCCGTTATAGAGCGAGACGATGCGGCCTTTCAACAGTTTCGTCGGCGCCCGCGGCACGTACTGGTTGATCACCGGCGGGCCCGCGGGAACCAGGCGGTCGCCCTGGCTGATCTCTTGGGCCGTCGTCACGATAACCATGGTCGCGGGATCGCCTTGACGGGTGACGCGCCCGGTGCCGAGGTAAATCGCCTCGAAACCAAGGGTCTGGTTGCTGTCCGGGTCGATCAGGGCCCGCCCGGGTCGGAATATCTTCCAGATCAGTTCCTTGCTCTGGCCCAGACCCGACACGTAGGCCTTGGCTCCAGGCCCGAGATGAACCCGATTTTCCTCGGTGCCGACGATGCGCGGGGCATTCTGTAGGCCGCCTTCTTCGATCACCAGCGGCTGGGTCAGGAACGGTTCGATCTCCCGCGCCGGGATGGCCGGTATCGCTTCGGCCGCAAGGGGCTCGGCGCGTACCTGCGGCGAGAGCTTGACCGTCGGACCGAGCGCGAGCTGTGGTGGGGTGCGCGAGCGGTCCAGAACGATCACATCGCCGGGGAAGATTCGGTGCGGGTTGCGGATTTGGTCCTTGTTCAAGCGCCAGATTTCGCCCCAGCGCCAGGGCTGTTTCAGAAACTTGCCCGCGATGCCCCAGAGGGTGTCGCCCTTTTGCACCACGTAGCGATCCGGAGCGTTGTCGGCCAGCCCGATGTCGCTTTGTGCCCAGGCGCAGGGCGCGGCGAGCGAGAAGGCGAGCACTACGCGTGTGGTAAACTTGCGCATATCGACCTCGTCTAGAGACCTGCGCCGCAGGCGTGATGTGATCAGCATAGCACGGTTGTTATAGTCTGCATTAAATTCTGCATATAATCCATTCAATTCGCAAGTTTTTATGCCGTATCTCACGATCCTGCGCTATCCGGATCCGCGGCTTTACCGCAAAGCCGCACCGGTGCCAAGCGTGGACGATTCGGTGCGCGCGCTGGTGCGCGACATGGCCGAGACCATGTACGCCGCGCCTGGGGTCGGGCTGGCCGCGACACAGGTGGACGTGCTCAAGCAGGTGATCGTCATCGATGCCTCGGAGAGGCGCGATCGGCTGCTCACTTTGATCAACCCGGTCCTGCTGGAGAAGGAAGGAACCCAGTATTGCGAGGAAGGGTGCTTGTCGGTTCCCGGCGTCTACGAGCGGGTCGAGCGCGCGGCGCGGATCAAAGTGCGCGCCCTCGGGCTTTCCGGCGAGTCGTTCGAGCTTGCCGCCGAGGAAATGCTCGCGGTATGCATCCAGCACGAAATGGATCACCTCGAGGGCAAGATGTTCGTCGATTACCTGTCGCGCCTGAAGCAGACCCGCATTCGCGCCAGGATGCAGAAGCTGCTGCGCAAGAGCGCCTGAGGCGTGAGCGACTCTGAGCGAGACGGAATCAGCGACGATGTTGCTTTTGCCTTTATTCAATCTCCACGTTTTTGTTCAGTTGCGAATTCGCAACTGAACAAAAACGTGGAGACGTAATGAAAACCAAAATCTTCGCCAAAGTCATCAATTGGCCCCGGCTAACGCATGACCGCCGCCTTGAATCTCATCTTCGCAGGTACGCCTGAGTTCGCCGCGCGCGCGATGGCAGCACTGCTCGCCAGCCGCCATCGAGTCGTTCTTGCGCTCACGCAGCCGGACCGGCCCGCAGGACGCGCGATGAAAGCGTCCAGTTCGCCAGTCAAGCAGATCGCTCAGGCGAACGGCATTCCCGTGCTTCAGCCTGCGACGCTGAAAGACACCCAGGTGCAGAACCGGCTGCGCGAATCCGGCGCGGACCTGATGGTGGTGGCCGCCTATGGGCTGATCCTGCCGCAGGCCGTGCTCGACATTCCACGGTTGGGCGCGCTCAACATCCACGCCTCCCTGCTGCCGCGCTGGCGCGGGGCGGCCCCGATCGCCCGCGCGGTGCTCGCCGGCGACCGGGAAACCGGCATCTCGATCATGAAAATGGATGCCGGCCTGGATACCGGGCCGGTGCTGCTGCAGCGGGCAATTCCGATCCGGGACGAAGACGATGCGGCATCGCTTGAGGCCCGGCTCGCCGATCTCGGTGCGGGACTCATCGTCGAGGCGCTCGATCTCTTCGAAAAGGGCATGCTCTCCCCCGACCCGCAGCCGGCTCAAGGGGTGACCTACGCTGCCAAGCTCGAAAAGGGCGAAGCGCGCCTGGCATGGGGCCGGCCGGCAACGGAGCTGTGGCGCAGTATTCGGGCGTTCAATCCGTTCCCCGGCGCGCAGACATCCTGCGCCGGGGAGGAAATCAAGATCTGGCGTGCTGCGCTCGCCGACGCCCGCGGCGCGCCGGGAGAAATCATCGCCGTGGGAAACCACGGTATCCTTGTCGCCTGCGGCGAAGGAGGCATCCGGCTCCTCGAGCTGCAGCGGGCAGGCGCAAAGCGGCTTGCGGCGGCGGAATTCCTGCGCGGTCGCCGCTTGCGTCCGGGGGAGCGCTTCGGGGATTGAATTTTCCCCCGAGGACCTCCATCTAACGCAGTGTTTAATCTAGCCATTTGAGGTCGACGACGCATGTTCAACTGGTTCAAAACGGCAATCCTGATGGCCGCCATCATGGCGCTGTTCGGCGTAGTTGGGGCCATGCTCGGCGGCGGGCAGGGCATGATGCTCGCACTGGTATTTGGCGGTGCGATGAATCTGCTCGCCTACTGGTTTTCGGACGCGATGGTGCTGCGGATGTACAACGCGCAGGAGGTCGATGAGACCAGCGCACCGCAGCTCTGGCGCATGGTGCGGGAACTCTCGCAGGCCGCCGGCCTGCCGATGCCGCGCGTCTATCTGATCGACGAGGCGCAGCCGAACGCCTTTGCCACCGGGCGCAACCCCGAGCACGCCGCAGTTGCCGCGACCACGGGAATCCTGCAGCTCCTCTCGGCACGCGAATTGCGCGGGGTGATCGCCCACGAGTTGGCGCACATCAAGCACCGCGATATTCTCATTTCGACCATTTCGGCCACGGTGGCCGGCGCGATATCGGCGCTGGCGCAATTCGGCATGTTTTTCGGCTCGCGCGACGGCGAGCGCTCGAACCCTGTGGTCTCCATTCTGATCATGATTGTGGCGCCGATTGCGGCCATGCTGATTCAGTTTGCGATCTCGCGCGCGCGCGAATTCGAAGCCGATCGCGGCGGCGCCGGGATTTCCCGCGATCCGAACGCCCTTGCCGACGCGTTGGGCAAGATCGATCGCTATGCGCGGGGTCTGCCCATGGAGGCGGCCGAAGCGCACCCTGCCACCGCGCAGATGATGATCATCAACCCGCTTTCGGGCGGCGGCGTGGCAGGCCTCTTTTCGACGCATCCATCCACCGAGGAGCGCATCGCCCGGCTGCGGGCGATGGCCTGATTTCCTGCCCCTCGGCTCGGGCGAAGCGCGGCCTATAATTGCGCTTCGCGTGGGCACGTTCTCATCCCATTCGCTGGCACAATCGCTTGCCGCCTCGGGGGCGGCGATCGGCCGCGTCCTCCAGGGCGAGCGCCTGGACGCTGCGCTTGCCGCCGCGCCGATGGGCGATCCTTCGCTGCGCGCCGCCGCGCGCGACCTGGCCTCGAACGCGCTGCGCGAATACGGCTTTGTCGATGTCGCGCTCGAGCGGCTCCTCGCCGCCCCGCTCAAGCACGCCCCCCTGCGCGGGCTGTTGCTCGCGGCGCTTGCGGAGCTTGCGCACCGGCCGCAGCATGCGCACGCGACGGTGCACCAGGCGGTCGAAGCTGCCGACCTGCTCGGTCATGCCCGCGCCAGGGGTCTGGTGAACGCGGTGCTGCGCAGCTTCCAGCGCCGGCAAGGCGAGCTGCGCGAGCGCATCGAATCCACCGACTCCGGGCGCTACCGCCATCCGCAGTGGTGGATCGAGCTGCTGCGCGCGGCCTACCCGCGCGACTGGCAGCGGATCCTGCTGCAGGCGCAAACCCATCCGCCGATGGCGCTGCGCATCAACGCGCGCCGAACCACGCGCGAGCGCTACCTCGCGGAACTGGCGCGCGCCGGCATCGGCGCGCGCCCATACGCCGAGCGCGCCGTGCTGCTCGATGCCCCGTGCCGGGCGGAGACGCTGCCCGGATTTGCCGACGGCCAGGTGTCGGTGCAAGACATCGGCGCACAACTCGCCGCGCCGCTGCTCGACATCAAGGCCGGCATGCGCGTCCTGGATGCCTGCGCCGCCCCGGGGGGCAAATGCGCGCATCTGCTGGAACTGTGCGAGTGCGCGCTGACCGCAGTGGACATCTCCCCGCAACGGGTGGAACTGATCGAGCAGAACCTCGCCAGGCTGGGGCTTGCGGCGCGCACCGTGACCGCCGACGCGCTCGACCCCGAAGCCTTTTGCGCCGGAACGCCGTTCGAGCGCATCCTGCTCGATGCGCCGTGCACGGCCTCCGGTGTGGTGCGCCGGCATCCGGATATCCGCTGGTTGCGGCGCGCGGGCGATGTCGAGGCGTGTGCGCGCACCCAGGGCAAAATGCTCGAAGCACTATGGCGGGTGCTCGCCCCCGATGGTAAATTGCTGTACGCGACCTGTTCGGTGTTTCCGGCGGAAAACGCGCTCCAGGTGAGCGCCTTCCTGGACCGGCACCCGGATGCCGAAGGGCTTGCGCTGCCCGGACTGCCCGGCGGCCAGGTTCTTCCGCATGCGGAAAGCGACGGTTTTTTCTACGCCTTGCTCAAGAAACGAAATTGATCTCGCGCTTGCTACGGGCACTGCTTTTCGCAGCGGCGCTGCCGGTGGTCGCATACGCCGATGCGATCGACGTGAAAAACGTGACTTTCGGGCCCGGCGAAGACGGCTTCGTCGTCAACGCCGATTTCGGGGTCGGCCTGTCTGCGGCGCTGGAGGAGGCCTTGAACAGCGGCGTGGCGCTGCATTTCGTGGTCGAGTTCGAGCTGGAGCGGCCGCGCTGGTACTGGTTCAACGAGAAGGAGGTCTCCGAAAGGCTGCAATTGCGGCTGCGCTATCACGCGCTTTCGGGCCAGTACCGGGTGGCGCGCGAGTCGCTGTACCAGAACTTCTTTTCGCTGGCCGACGCGCTGCGCGCGCTCGGCACGGTGCGCGATTGGGCCGTAATCGAGCGCGAGCGCATCAGGCCGGGCCAGAATTACCTCGCTCAAGTGCGCATGCGGCTCGATACCGCGCAGCTCCCCAAACCGTTTCAGGTGAGCGCGCTGACCAACAGGGAATGGGCGCTCGCGTCGGAGTGGAAACGCTTTGCCGTGAACTCCGGCGCCGAGGAGCGGCCGTCGCGATGACCTACGCCCTCATATTCAGCGCCGGTCTGGCTGCGATCCTGCTCTTCCTGCTCGCTGCGGCGAGCGCGAACACGCCGCTTTTTGCCGAACATTATCCCCTGCTCCTCGCGCTCAACGCGGCGATCGCGCTCGGGCTCCTCGCGCTGGTCGTCTACCAGTTGGTGCGGCTTGCGCGCGCGCGGCGGCACAAGGTTTTCGGGTCGCTGCTCACTTTCCGCCTGATCGTGATGTTCGCCATCTTCGCCCTGGTGCCGGGAGTGCTGGTCTATACGGTGTCGGTGCAGTTTCTCGCCAAGAGCATCGAATCCTGGTTCGACCTGCGCGTCGACAAGGCGCTCGAAGGGGGCCTGAACCTGGGCCGCGCGGCGCTGGCGGCGATGCTCTCCGATCTGGTCCTCAAGGCAGGGGCGGTGTCGCTCGACCTCTCGGAGATGCCCGCTTCGCAACAGGCGATCGCCCTTGGGCGTATTCGCGAGCAGGTCGGCGTCGAAGACTTGCTGCTCCTCACCGTGGGCGGCAAGGTGCTCGCCAGCGCCAGCCGCAACGAGACCAAGCTCCTGCCTTCGATGCCCTCGGCGGCGGCCCTGCGCCAGGCGCGCGAAAAGCGCGGCTACGGTGCGGTCGAACCCCTGGGCGAGAAAGGCATGGTGCTGCGCGTGGTCGTGCCGGTGCCCGCACTCAGCCTGGCCGAGGAGTCGCGCCTGCTGCAGCTCACGCAGAGCGTGCCGCAGGCCCTTGCCGAGCAGGGCGAAAGCGTGCAGACGGTCTACCACGCCTACAAGGAGCTGTCGCTCTCGCGCACGGCGCTCCGGAACATCTACATTCTCACCCTGACGCTGACGCTGCTGCTTGCGCTTTTTTCGGCGATGGCGCTCGCGTTCATGCTCTCGCGCAGGTTGAGCGAGCCCCTGGCAGTACTCGCGCAGGGCACGCAAGCGGTCGCGCGCGGGGATTTTAGCGCCCGGGTGCCGGTCACGAGCCGCGACGAACTGGGCATCCTGACGCAATCGTTCAACAGCATGACGCGCCAGCTCGACGAGGCGCACGGGGCCGCCGAGGCGAATCGCGCCCAGCTCGAGACGGCCAAAGCCTACCTGGAGAGCATCCTGGCCAACCTCTCGGCGGGCGTGCTCGTTTTCGACGAAGGGCTCGTTCTGAGAACCGCCAATCGCGCCGCCGGCGCAATTTTGCGCGAGGACCTGTCGCCGCTCGCCGGGGAGACGCCTGCGCAATGGGGCAAGCTCGGGGAATTTGCGCGCACGATCGCCGAGGAGTTCGAGCGCAATGCCAAGGCGACCTGGCAGCACCAGATCGAGCTGCCCGATCGCGTGATTCTGTTGCGCGGCTCGGCGCTGCCCGCGGTGAGCGGAGGAGGCTACGTGGTGGTCTTCGACGACATCACGCAGTTGATCGCGGCACAGCGCGCCACCGCCTGGGGCGAAGTGGCGCGGCGGCTCGCGCACGAAATCAAGAATCCGCTCACGCCGATCCAGCTTTCCGCCGAGCGGCTGCAGGCAAAGTTGGCCGGGCGCCTTTGCGCCGAGGACGCCGCCGCGCTCAACTACGCGACCGCGACCATCGTCACGCAGGTGACCGCGCTCAAGACCATGGTCGACGATTTCCGCGATTACGCCCGCACGCCCGCGCCTTCGCTCGAGCCGTTTGATTTCAACCAGCTCGTCGCCGAAGTGCTCGCGCTCTATGAACCGTCCGGACTGCCGGTCGAAACGCGGCTGGAGCAGGGGCTGCCCCCGGTGCGCGCCGACCCCAACCAGTTGCGCCAGGTGATCCACAATCTGCTGCAAAATTCGCAGGATGCGCTGGCCGGACGGGCCGACCCGCGCGTGGAGGTGACCACGGGCCATGATCCCGACGGCGGCCGGGTGCGGCTTGAGATCAGCGACAACGGTTGCGGATTTCCCCAGGCGATCCTGCAGCGCGCATTCGAGCCCTACGTGACCACCAAGCCGAGGGGAACGGGGCTGGGGCTGGCGATTGTGAAGAAGATCATCGACGAGCACCACGGCACGATCAGCCTCGCCAATCGGGCCGAAAAGGGCGAGGTGCGCGGTGCGCGGGTGAGCATCGCGCTGCCCCTTGCCAGGCCGGCGTAGGGAGACCGGGACCATGGCACAGATTCTCGTCATCGACGACGAAATCGGCATCCGCGAGCTGCTCTCGGAGATCCTCTCCGACGAAGGGCATACCGTGCAACTGGCCGAAAACGCCACCACGGCGCGCGAGTTTCGCGGCCGCGCGCGGCCCGATCTGGTGCTGCTCGATATCTGGATGCCAGACACCGACGGCATCACGCTGCTCAAGGACTGGTCGGCGAACGGTCTTCTCACCATGCCGGTGATCATGATGTCGGGGCACGGCACCATCGAAACCGCGGTCGAGGCGACGCGCATCGGCGCGACCGATTTCCTGGAAAAGCCGATTGCCCTGCAGAAACTGCTCGCCACGGTCAAGCGCGCCCTGCGCAGCGAGGAGCGGCGCCCGGCTACGGCGCTGTCGCTTGCCGCTCTGGGGCGCTCGGCGCTGCTCGGCGACTTGCGGCGGCGCCTGGCGCAGGTGGCCGGCGTGGCCGTTCCCGTCCTGTTCCGCGGCGAGCGCGGCCTGATGCCGGAGCTCTACGCGCGCGCGCTGCATCAGGCGAACACGCCCTGGCTTGCGGCGGCCCAGGCGCTCGCCGACGGCGCGCAGGACCTGCTCGCGCTGGCCGCCGGAGGGGTGCTGTTCGTCGAGGAGCTGGCCGCCCTCTCCCGCGAGCAGCAGCGGCAGCTCGCCGCGTTCGCGGCCAAGGCCGAGCGCAGCAAGGTGCGGCTGGTTTCTTTTACCGCCGAGGAGCCGCGCAAGCTCATCCAGACGCACGGCTACGAGCCCGACCTGCTCGCGCGGCTCTCGGAGCTCACCATCGGGCTGCCGGCCCTGCGCGAGCACGCCGAGGACATTCCCGACATCGCCAATCTGATGCTCGCGCAGCTCGTGGAGACGCGCTATTGCCCGCCGCGGCAGTTTGCGACCTCGGCGCTCAACGTGCTCCGGAACTTCAGTTGGCCGGGAAACCTCGAGGACCTGGCGAGCGCGGTGAGGAGCCTCGCGCTCACCTCGCTCGAGGAGACCATCGCTGCCGCCGATGTCGAGCGCGTGCTGCCGCAGTACGCCGCGCGCGCCACGGAGCTCACCTTGCCGCTCGAAGTGCCCCTGCGCGAGGCGCGCGAAGCGTTCGAGCGCGCCTATTTCGAACACCACCTCGCCCTGGAAGGCGGATCGATCGCCCGGGTGGCCGAGAAATGCGGCCTAGAGCGCACGCACCTGTACCGCAAGCTCAAGCAGCTCGGCATCGCGCCCGGCCGCAGGGAGGAGTGATCTCAAGGCTTGGGTCCAACCGGTAAATCGGCATAGAATCGCCCGTTTATCGGGAGAGACACCAGCGTGAAGATCGTGATTCTGGGGGCGGGCCAGGTCGGTTCCACGGTGGCCGAGACCCTGGTTTCCGAACAGAACGACATCACTGTCGTCGACATCAATGCGGAGCGCCTGCGCGCGCTGCAGGACCGGCTGGATCTGAGGACGGTCGCGGGCAACGCCTCTTACCCGTCGGTCCTCGCCACGGCGGGCATCGAGGACGCCGACATGGTCATCGCCGTCACGCAAAGCGACGAGATCAACCTCGTCGCGTGCAAGCTCGCGCACCAGCTCTTCAACGTGCCGACGCGCATTGCGCGCGTGCGCACCACCGACTACCTCGCCGACAGCCGCATCCTGGACAAGGACGGTTTCTCGGTCGACCTCGCCATCTGTCCGGAACAGGTGCTCACCGACTACATCGTGCGGCTGATCGAGTTCCCCGAGGCGCTCCAGGTGCTCGAATTCGCGGAAGGGATGGTGAGCCTCGTGGCCGTGCGCGCCTTCCAGGGCGGGCCGCTGGTGGGGCACCCGCTCGCCGACCTGAAGCAGCACATGCCGAACGTCGACACGCGGGTGGCGGCCATTTTCCGCGGCGACCGTCCGATCGTTCCCGAGGGCAAGACGGTGATCGAGGCAAACGACGAGGTGTTCTTCCTCGCCGCCACGAAAAACATCCGCCAGGTCATGCGCGAGCTGCGCCGCATGGACAGGCCGGTGAAGCGGGTCTTCATCGCAGGCGGTGGCAACATCGGCCTGCGGCTTGCGCGGGCGCTGGAGCGCGACTACTCGGTCAAGGTGATCGAGCACAACAAGAGCCGCTGCGAGGTGCTCGCCGACACCCTCGATTCGGCGCTCGTGCTGCACGGCGACGCGACCGACGTGTCGCTGCTCGAAATGGAGCACGTGGACGAGGCCGATACCTACATCGCAGTCACCAACAACGACGAGAACAACATCATGTCTTCGCTGCTCGCCAAGCGTTCCGGGGCGAGGCGCGTGGTGACGCTCATCAACCGCCGCGCCTACGTCGATCTGCTGCAGGCCGGGGAGATCGACATCGCCATCTCGCCTGCGCAGGCCACCATCGGGCAGCTTCTCGCGCACGTGCGCCACGGCGACGTGACCCGCGTGCACGCGCTGCGCCGCGGCGCGGCCGAGGCCCTGGAGGCGGTGGCGCACGGCGACGCCGGATCGAGCGATCTGATCGGTCGCAGCCTGGGGGACATCAAGCTTCCCGGTGGCACCTCGATCGGGGCGCTGGTGCGCGGCAACGAGGTGCTGATGGGGCATCACGACATCGAGATCCGTCCCGACGACCGCATCATCGTTTTCGTATCCGACAAGAAGGTCCTTCCCAAAGTGGAAAAGCTGTTCCAGGTGGGCGTCGGTTTCCTGTGACGTGAATCCCAAACGGTCCGCATCGGCGCCGCGCATAGACATGGATTCGCCCACGCTATCGGGTCCGGCCGCATGAGCCAAGTATTCCCGATAGCGCGCGTTCTCGGGCTCATGGCCATGATCATGAGCTCGACCCACCTGCTGCCGATCGCGACGTCGCTGATCTTCGATGACGGAATGCTGCTGCCGTTCCTGTTCTCGATGGTCTTCAATTTCACCTGCGGCCTCGTCGTCTGGCTTGCGACGCGTCGCCACACGGAGGACTTGCGGCCGCGAGACGGGTTCCTGCTGGTCACACTGGCCTGGACGGGGGGAGCGGCGTTCTCCACCGTTCCGCTGCTGGTGGCGATTCCGGGGCTTTCGTTCACCGACGCCTATTTCGAGACCATGTCCGGGTTGACGACCACCGGGGCCACGGTGCTCGTGAATCTGGATACCATGCCCGAGTCGATCAATCTCTGGCGCCACTTGCTGCAATGGCTGGGGGGCATGGGAATCATCGTGCTTGCGGTCGCCGTCCTGCCGCTCCTCGGTGTGGGCGGCAGGCAGATCTTCAAGGCCGAAACCCCGGGCCCGATGAAGGACGCGCAGCTCACCCCGCGCATCACCGAAACGGCGAAAAACCTGTGGCTGGTCTATTTCGGCATCACGATGATTTGCATCCTGGCGCTCAAGATCGCCGGAATGAGCTGGTTCGACGCGGTCAACCACTCGTTCTCGGTGTTGGCCACCGGCGGATTTTCGACTCACGATGCGAGCATCGCATACTTCGATTCGGTCGCGATCGAGGCCGTGCTGACCTACTTCATGATGGTGGCCGTGGTCAATTTCTCGACCCACTTCATGGTGTTTCGCGGCAGGAGTTTCCTGCCGTACCTGCGCGATCCCGAAGCCAAAGCGGCATGGGGCGTGTTGATTGCGAGCGCCCTGGGAATCGCAGCGTATCTTTACGACGCCGGGACGTACGACAATTACTGGACCGCGCTGAGGTACGCCGGCTTCAATCTGGTTTCCGTGGCGACCTCCACCGGCTACGCCAGCGTGGATTTCGCGAATTGGCCGCTTTTCGCGCCGATGTGGATGCTGTTCCTGAGCTGCATCGTATGCAGTTCCGGCTCGACCGGCGGCGGGATCAAAATGGTGCGCACGCAGATTCTGTTCCAGCAGGCATTGCGCGAAATGCGCGTCCTGCTGCACCCGAATGCAGTGAGCGTTCTGAAAGTCGGCGGCGGGGTGATTCCGAACAAAGTGATCTTTGCCGTGCTCGCATTCATTGTTGTCTATTTCACCAGCGCGGCCGCGTTCGCTCTGATTTTGCTGGCGAGCGGGCTGGATCTGCTGTCCTCGGTGGGCGCAGTCTTCGCCAGCATCAACAACGTGGGTCCGGGATTAGGCCGGGTCGGACCGGCGTCGAATTACGCCTCGCTCAGCGATTTCCAGAAGTGGCTGCTCGCGTTTGCGATGTTGGTCGGACGCCTGGAGCTCTTCACGGTATTCGTCCTCTTGACGCCGGGCTTCTGGCGCAAATGAGCGCTGATCGCGTTTCAGCGGTCGTAGGCGAGCACCGGCGCGAGCCAGCGCTCGACGGCATCAAGCCGTAGCGATTTGCGCCGCGCGTAGTCGGCGGCCTGGTCCTCGCCGATCTTGCCCACGGCGAAATAGCGCGCCTGCGGATGCGAAAAATAAAAGCCGGCGACGCTCGCAGCGGGCAGCATCGCGCAGGACTCGGTGAGGCTCATGCCGATCGCCTCGGCCTGAAGGAGCCCGAACAGGGGCTCCTTGATCGTGTGGTCGGGACACGACGGATAGCCGGGCGCCGGCCGGATGCCGCGGTACTTCTCCGCGATCAGCTCTTCGTTCGCGAGCCGCTCCCCGGGCGCGTAGCCCCAGAACTCGCGCCGCACGCGCTCGTGCATCAGCTCGGCAAAAGCCTCCGCCAGCCGGTCGGCGAGCGCCTTCAGCATGACCGCGCTGTAATCGTCGTGCTTGGCTTCGAATGCCTGCACGCGCTCCTCCAGGCCGATTCCGGCGGTCACGGCGAAAGCGCCGATCCAGTCGCGAACGCCCGAATCCTTGGGCGCGACGAAATCGGCCAGACAAAAGTTGGCGCGATCGGCGGCCTTTTCGGTCTGCTGGCGCAGGTTGTGCCAGACGAGGACCGACTCGCGCCGGCTCTCGTCCGCGTAGAGCTCGATGTCATCGCCGCAGGAGGCTGCCGGGAATAGGCCCACCGCGGCGTTGGCCGTCAGCCAGCCCTCGCCGACGATGCGCTCGAGCATGGCGCGGGCGTCCGAGAGCAGGCTGCGTGCGCTCTCGCCCACAGCCGGGTCCTCGAGGATTTTCGGATAGCTCCCGGCGAGGTCCCAGGTCTGAAACAACGGCGACCAGTCGATGCAGCGCGCAATCCGAGCCAGATTCTCGCCGCGGAAATGCCTGCATCCGATCCAGGCCGGCCGCGGCGGGGCGTAGCCGCCAAAGTCGGGGCGAAACGCGTTTTGCCGCGCGCGCTCAAGGGGCACCAGCGCATGGCCCTTCTTGGCCTGATGCCGGAGGCGAATCCGCTCGTAGTCGGCGCGGACGCTTGCCGCGTAGTCCTCACCCTGGTCTTTGGAAAGCAGGTTCTGGCACACCGACACCGCGCGTGAAGCGTCGGGCACGTAGACCGTGGGCCCCGAGTAATTGGGCGCGATCTTCACCGCGGTGTGAACGCGCGAAGTGGTCGCACCGCCGATCAGAAGGGGAATGTGACATCGCTCCCGCTCCATTTCGCGCGCGACATGCGCCATCTCCTCGAGCGAAGGCGTGATCAGTCCCGAGAGGCCGATCGCGTCGGCGCTGTGCTCGCGCGCGGCCTGGAGGATTTTCTGCGCCGGGACCATGACTCCGAGGTTGATCACCTCGTAGTTGTTGCACTGGAGCACCACGCCGACGATGTTCTTGCCGATGTCGTGCACGTCGCCCTTGACGGTCGCGAGAACGATTCTGCCTTTCGGCCGTCTGTCGCCCGATCGCGCTTTTTCCGCCTCGATGTAGGGAACCAGGTGCGCCACCGCCTGCTTCATGACGCGCGCCGACTTGACCACTTGCGGCAGGAACATCTTGCCCGATCCGAACAGGTCGCCGACCACGTTCATGCCGTCCATCAGCGGACCCTCGATCACTTCGATCGGATGCCGAGCCTGGCGGCGCGCCTCTTCGGTATCCTCGACCACCCAGGTGGAGATGCCCTGCACCAGGGCGTGCGCCAGGCGCTCCTCGACCGGGCGCTTGCGCCATTCGAGATCCTCGACCCGCTCGCGCGCTCCGCCCTTGACCGACGTGGCGAACTCGACCAGGCGCTCGCCCGCGTCCGGTCGGCGGTTCATGACAACGTCTTCGACGCGCTCGCGCAGCTCGCGCGGAATCTCCTCGTAGACGCCGAGCTGCCCGGCGTTGACGATGCCCATGGTCAGGCCGGCACGCACGGCGTGGTACAGAAACACGGTGTGGATGGCTTCGCGCACCGCATCGTTGCCGCGGAAGGAGAAAGAGAGGTTCGACACCCCGCCCGAGATCTTGACCTGCGGCAGGTTGGCCCGGATCCAGCGCGTGGCGTCGATGAAATCGCGGCCGTAGTTGGCGTGCTCTTCAATGCCGGTTGCGATGGCGAAGATGTTAGGGTCGAAGATGATGTCCTCGGCGCGAAATCCTGCCTTTCCGGTGAGCAAGGGGTAGCAGCGGCGGAAAATCTCGATGCGCCGCTCCAGGGTGTCGGCCTGTCCGCGCTCATCGAACGCCATCACGATCACCGCAGCGCCATAGCACCGGGCAAGCTTCGCTTGGCGAACGAATTCTTCCTCGCCCTCCTTGAGCGAGATCGAGTTGACGACGCACTTTCCCTGCAGGCATTTCAGTCCCGCTTCGATGACCTCCCATTTGGAGGCGTCGATCACGACCGGAACGCGGCAGATGTCGGGCTCGGCAGCGAGCAGGCGCAGGAAGCGCGCCATCGCGGCCTTGGAGTCGAGCATCGCCTCGTCCATGTTCACATCGATCATCTGCGCGCCGTTTTCCACCTGCTGGCGAGCCACCGACAGCGCTTCGTGATAGTTGCCCGCGAGGACGAGGCGCGCAAAAGCCCGGCTGCCGGTGACGTTGGTGCGCTCGCCGATGTTGACGAACAGCGACTCGGCGCCGACGTTGAGCGGCTCAAGACCCGAGAGCCGCAGCATCGGCGCCACGCGCGGCACGTGCCGCGGCGCATGCGCGCAGACCGCCTGCGCGATGGCGCCGATGTGCTCAGGGGTGGTGCCGCAGCAGCCGCCGACGATGTTGACGAGTCCCGATTGCGCGAATTCCGCGAGCATCCCCGCCATGGCCTCCGGCGTCTCGTCGTAGCCGGTGTCGGAGAGCGGATTGGGGAGCCCCGCGTTGGGATGGGCGCTCACGAAGGTGTCGGCAGCGAGCGAGAGCTCCTCGAGGTACGGGCGCATGAGCTTCGCGCCCAGCGCGCAATTCAAGCCGATCGAGAGCGGCTGCGCATGGCGCACCGAATTCCAGAACGCCTCGGGCGTCTGGCCGGTGAGCGTGCGCCCGGAGGCGTCGGTGATCGTTCCGGAAATCATCACGGGCAGCCGCCGCCCGCGCTCTTCCCACAGCGATTCGAGGGCGAAGATCGCGGCCTTGGCGTTGAGCGTGTCGAAAATCGTCTCGAGCAGGATCAGGTCGGCTCCGCCGTCGGCAAGGCCGCGCGCGGCATCAAGGTATGCCGAGGCCAGTTCGTCGAAACTCGTGTTGCGCGCACCCGGGTCGTTCACATCGGGCGAAATCGAAGCGGTCTTGCCCGTGGGCCCGAGCACACCGGCGACAAAACGCGGCTTCGCCGGGTTGCGGCGGCTGTAATCGTCGGCTGCGGCGCGCGCAAGCCGGGTTGCGGCGCAATTCAGCTCGTAGGCCAGATGCGCCAGGCCGTAGTCGGCTTGCGATACGGCGTTCGAATTGAATGTGTTGGTCTCGATGACATCGGCGCCCGCCTCGAGGTACTGCGCGTGGATCGCGGCGATCATCTTCGGCTGGGTGAGGCTCAACAGGTCGTTGTTGCCCTGCAGCTCGCGCGCGTGCGCGCCGAAGCGCTCGCCGCGGAATTGCGCTTCCGACAATTTGCGCGCCTGGATCATGGTGCCCATGGCGCCGTCGAGAATCAGAATGCGGCGTTCAAGAATGGCGCGAAGCTCAAGCGTGCGATCCGGCTGCATGAAGGTGCAAGAGGTCTCTTGGTGTAAAGCGAAAGCGCATGATTGTACCTTCCGCGACCGCAGGTTCGGTTTCGTGCTCTTTGCAGCTATGAGACGCGCTCGCCCTTCGCGGGTTGCCCCGGCAGAAGAAAGGTCTTGATCAACTCGCCTTCGCCGCAGATCGTCATGCCCGAGAACCGTTTGTACCACTGGCCGTCCGGCACCTCGGGTTGGGCGTCGAGCCAGCTCGCGAGCACCTCAAGCTGCGCCGCTGGAATCTTTCGGCTGTGGATGCGGTCAAGGAGATGTTGGAACAACGCGGGAGGAAGGTTTTGACGGCGAACCTTGGGCACCGCTGTCTCAAATGCCGTAGAAGCCGCGCATGAGGCGCTCCTTGATTCGTGCGGCCTCGATGGCGTCGGACGCAGACGCGAGCTGCTTCGCAAGGAGTCCCAGCTCCTCGGGGCTCAGCCGGTTTCCCTTTCCTTCAAGCGCCGCCAGCTCCGCCGTCTCAAGGGCGACTTCCTCCCCCGTGGGCTTGCGGGCAACGACTTTGGCGCCCGTCAACGCCTGACGCACGAACCAGTGATACACGGCGAGCGCGCTCTTGATCACGTCCGTCCGCTTTGACTGTGTCAGCTCGGCCATCTGATCAACCAGCGCGAGTTCCGCCGGCGTCAGCACGGGTTGAACCCTTGCCATACTCGTCTCCGCTCATTTTCTGTTCTGATTATACTCCATTGTGCTCCGGGCGGTTCTAGGGAGGCTCTGAAGAACTCGATTCTTGTCACCCCCGCGAAGGCGGGAGTCCAGTCGAATCAAGGATCTTCTGGATTCCCGCTTTCGCGGGAATGACGTTTTTCAGAGCTTCCATAGGCCCGCCGTGCCAGTTCCGCGAGCAGCAGCTCGCGCAGCTTGTAGCGCTGGATCTTGCCGCTCGGCGTTCGCGGCAGTTCGGCGAGCTCGCGGATCCATTTCGGGCGGCTGTGCTGCGGCAACTGCTGATCGCAGCGCGACTGCGCGAGCGCTTGACCCTCGCCGGGACTCACCGGGACCACGAACAGCGCCAGGCGCTCGAAGCCGTCGCGATCGGGCACCACGGCGCAGGCCGCTTCGCGCAGCCGCAGGTCGGTGAGCACCGCCTCTTCGACTTCGGCCGGCTTGACCCACTGTCCGGCAACGCGCAGCAATTCGTCGGCGCGTCCCTGGTGATAGTAATAGCCGCCCGCGTCGCGAACGAAAACGTCGCCGGTGCAGAACCACCCGTCGCGAAACGCTTTGGCAGTGGCTTGCGCGTTGTGATAGCCGAGCGCGAGCGAGGGATGCCTGATCCACAGGACACCCGGATCGCCGGCGCCGACTTCCCTGCCCTCGGCGTCGATGAGCCGCGTCTGGACGCCGCCCAGGGGCACGCCGGTGGCGCTCAGGCGCTGCTGGCCCGGAAAACAGGCGAGCGCGTTGGTGAACGATTCCGACATTCCGTAGCAGGAGTGAATCTCCCGGCCGAGCGCTTCGCGCCACGCGGTCGCGATCGCATCGGGGAGCCGTTCTCCTGCGGAATAGAAAAGCGCAACCGCCTTGAGGGGAGCAAGGCGCGCGGCGCCAAGACCGAGCAGGCGGCGATAAAAAGTCGGCACGCTGAATACGACGTCCGGTCCGTGCAGCGCCACCTGCTCGACGACCTGATCGGGCTCGGGCCAGGTTTCGCTGAGGATGGTCGAAGCACCGATGCTCAAGGGTCCGAGAAAGGCGTTGTCCAGGGCATAAGCAAAGAAAAGCTTCGACGTTGCCAGCACGACGGTGCTGCTGTCGGCGCCGATCACCTCGCGCAGCAGCTTGCCCGCATGGGCGCATCCGAGCTGGCTGTGGACGACTCCCTTTGGGCGGCCGGTGGTGCCCGAGGAAAACAGCCAGAAGGCCGGATCTTCGCGCCGCGTGGGGGCCGCGGTGAATTCGTCGGCTGCCGATGCGAGGAGCCGCTCGAGGGTTTCGCCTTGCCCGTCGCGCGCCGCGAGGATGCGCACGCCGGCGCCGGCGGCTGCCGGGGCGATCAGCGGCACGTGCTCGCGTTCGGAAACCGCAAGCGCAATCCCGGCCTCGGCGAGAATATAGGCGTAATCGGCCGCGGCGAGCCGCGGGTTGAGCGGAATCGCGACCGCCCCCGCTTTGACCAGCCCGAGAAACGCCGCGCAATACAGCGGCGAATCGTTCACGAGGAGCGCGACCCGGCTGCCGCGGTCGATTCCGAGGCCGGTAAAGGCGTTGGCGGCGCGACTGACGAGCGCGGCGAGCTCGCCGTAGGCGAGCGTCGTGCCACCGCAGACGAGCGCCGGCTTTCCTTCGAGCCGCGCGGCCTGGGCGAGGATGCGCTCGGCCGCGTTATAGGTCTCAGACATGCGCGCAGGATTCGCTCTAATCGTGCCGCTGTCAAATCTACGCGTTCTTCAGCCCTGCGGGAAGAGTATGATGTCGCGCGAGCGAATCGGGTTGGATCGCCGCTCGCCTCACTCCCCCGCGTCAGAGACAGGTTCTACGGAGGCAAAATCGTGCTAGATCCGTCGGCACTTGGCGTATTCTTCAAGCCGGGAAGCGTGGCGCTGGTCGGCGCTTCCTCGGATCCGAGAAAGCCCGGCAACGCGGCGCTCAGGAACATGATCTCGCTGGGCTACCGGGGAAAGATCTATCCGCTCAATCCGCGCGAGGAGTCGGTGCTCGGGCTGCCTTGCTTCAAGTCGGTGCTGGATGTGCCCGGGCCCCTGGATCTTTGCGTGCTGCTCGTCTCGGCCGAGCTCACCTTGCAGGTGGCAAGAGAACTTGCCGAGCGGAAAAGCCGCTCGAACGACGTCGCGGCCGTGGTGTGCATGTCAGCGGGCTTCGGCGAGCTCAACACGAGCGAGGCCGGCCAACGCGAGCGCGAGCTGGTGCAGATCCTGAAGTCCGCTTCGATACGGCTCATCGGACCGAACTGCCTCGGCGTCATGGATACCGCGAGCGGCTTCAACACCAATTTCGACATCGGCGCCTATCCGCGCGGCCCGGTGAGCGTATTGACCCAGAGCGGCGCTTTCGGCAATTCGTTCCTGCTCTGGGCCGGCTCGACCGGCCGCGTCGGGCTGAACAAGTTCGTCTCCATCGGCAACATGGCCGATGTCGACATGGCCGAATTGCTCGCCTTTTTGAAAGACGACGACTCGACGCGCGTCATCGGCATCTACCTGGAAGGCCTCGCCGATCCGCGACGATTCTTTCGGGCCGCGCGCGAGGTCGCCGCGGTCAAGCCCGTCGTCCTGCTGAAAAGCGGCAGAAGCGAGAAGGGCACGACCGCGGCGCTGTCGCACACCGGGGCGGTGGCGGGGGCCGACGCGATCTACGAAGGCGCGCTGAAGCAGGCTGGCGTGATCCGCGCCAGGAGCGTCTCGGAGTTCTACGACACGCTCAGAGCGTTCGGCAAGCAACCGATTCCGGCCGGCTCGCGCGTGTGCGTGCTCACGCACATGGGGGGGCCGGGAACGCTCTGCATAGATGAGATTTCGGCGCTGCCGAACCTGCACATGGCGGAGTTTTCCCCCGAGACCCATGCGGCGCTGAAATCGATTCTCGCGCCGGCGGCCAATGTCGGGCGGCCGGGAGGCTACATCGACATGACCGCCGCGCATTACGAAACTCTTCACCATCAGGCGCTCGACCTTCTGTTCCGCGACCCGAATATCGACGCCGTCATTCAAATTCTCGCGCCGAGCGCGTTCTTGGACCAGAAGCTGCTCGCCAATGAGGTCGCGAGCGCCTACGCGGCGCAGACCGGCGCCGTCAAGCCCTTGCTCAACGTCGTCACCTTCGGATCGTTCGCGAACGAGCTGAGGCAAGGGCTTGAGAACGCGGGCCTGCCGACTTTCGATTATCCCGACAGCGTCGCCCGCGTCGCGGCCAACATGGCTCTATACGCGCATCACCGGCGGGCAGCGGCGCCTGCCGCGGCCGAGGGAGACAGCGGCGCTCGCCAACGCGCGCCCGCGGCAGCGCAGCCGATCGCGCGCGCCCGCGGCGAGGCGCGCATCAGCCTTCTCGAGACGGAAGCCTACGAAGTGTGCAGGCAGTACGACATCCGGGTGCCGCCGTTCGCGCTCGCGCACTCGCCTGGGGAGGCCCTGGCCGCTGCCGAGACGATCGGCTATCCGGTGGCGCTGAAAGTGGTATCGGCGCAAATCCTGCACAAGACCGAAGCCGGCGGCGTGATCCTCGGCGTCGGCTCGCCGAGCATCCTGGAACAGTCCTACACGAGGCTGATCGAAAACGCGCGCCGCGCGGCGCCGCAGGCGAAGGGTGCCGGCGTTCTGGTGCAGAAGATGATGCCGGCGGCGGTCGAACTGGCCCTCGGAGGCATCCGCGACAAGCTGTTCGGGCCCGCGGTCAT
Organism: Betaproteobacteria bacterium; assembly: GCA_016189945.1. Taxonomy (GTDB): domain Bacteria; phylum Pseudomonadota; class Gammaproteobacteria; order Burkholderiales; family SG8-39; genus JACQTO01. The sequence goes on along the minus strand of JACPRN010000239.1, from coordinate 2,627 downwards.
GTTCGGCCTGGGGGGGATTTACGTCGAGGCGCTGGGGCGCGTGGGCTTCCGGATGGCGCCGCTTGCGCTGGAGGATGCAGAACAACTGATTCACGAGGCGCTGCCGCCGGCGGTAATCGCCGGCACCCGCGGGAGGGAAGGACTGAACGTTGAATCGATTGCGCGCGCCCTGGTTTGCCTGGGCCGGCTGCTGGAGGAGCAGCCCGAGGTCGACCAGGTGGATCTGAACCCGGTTCTTTCATACCGTGAGGGTTGCATGGCAGTCGACGCGAGGATAATCATCAGACAGTCGGGCAAGCCTTAGCGCCTTTGCTGGATGGCGAGCAAACCAAATTCCGCACCGAAGGCCAACGGCGAACTCGACCACGGTGTGCTCCCGGAACTGCTCGGCTACGAGCTGAGACTGGCGCAGCTTGCGGTCTTCCGCGATTTCGAACGCCATGTGGGCGTGCTCGGGATCTCGCCGGGACGCGTCGGCGTGCTGGTGCTGATCGAGGCGAACGCCGGCCTTACGCAATCGCGGCTCGCGCAAGCGGTCGGTCTGGACCGCTCGACGCTGGTGCCGGTTCTGGACGCCTTCGAGCGCCGCAGGCTCCTGGAGCGCCGCCGCGGCGAAGACCGGCGCACCAATGGACTCTGGCTCACGCGCGAAGGAAAGCGCTTTCTTGTGCGCGTAAAGCGGCGCATTGCAGCGCACGAGCGGCGCATGTTCGGGCGGCTCTCGGCGCGCGAGCGCAAGCAACTCTTCGCCCTGCTCGCGCGCCTGCGCGCGGCGCAGTAGCGCCGCGCCGTCGGGTGCCGCTGCACCTCTACATGTGATAGGCGGTTTCGCCGTGCGAATTGATATCCAGGCCTTCGCGCTCTTCATCGCTTGTGACCCGCAGGCCCACCAGCCAGTCGGCCACCTTGAACGAGACGAACGCGACCACCGCCGTCCAGACCAGTACCAGTACCACCGCCTTGAGCTGAACCCAAAACTGCGCGCCGATGCTCGAATAGCCGGTCTTCATGGTGACCCAATCGGTGACGAACCCCGGCCCGCCGAGGTCGGGTGAGTTGAAAATCCCGGTGAGCAGCGCGCCGAGAACCCCGCCCACTGCGTGCACGCCAAAGCAATCGAGCGCGTCATCGGCCCCAAGCATCTTCTTGAGACCGTTGACTCCCCACAGGCACACCGCGCCGGCGGCCAGCCCGATGACAAAAGCGCCGGGAATGCCGACGTTGCCTGCGGCGGGGGTGATGGCCACCAGGCCGGCGACCGCTCCTGAGGCCGCGCCCAGCATCGATGGTTTGCCTTTGAACAGCCACTCGAGGAACGTCCAGGACAGCACCGCGCACGCAGTCGCCAGGAAAGTGTTCATGAACGCGAGCGCCGCCGTGCTGTTCGCTTCCAGCGCCGATCCGGCGTTGAAGCCGAACCATCCGGTCCAGAGCATGGCCGCGCCGATCATGGTCATGGTGAGGTTGTGCGGCTGCATCGATTCCTTGCCGTAGCCGATGCGCTTGCCGAGAAGATAAGCGCCCACCAGTCCCGCGACGCCGGCGTTGATGTGCACCACCGTGCCCCCGGCGAAGTCGAGCGCGCCCCACTGCCAGATGAGCCCGGCCTTTGCGGTCACGGCGTCAACGGTTTTGGGATCGCTGAAGGCATCGGGTCCGGGAAACATCCATACCATGTGCGCGACCGGCACATAGCTGAAGGTGAACCAGAGCACCATGAATATCAGCACCGCGGAGAACTTGATGCGCTCGGCGACCGAACCCAATATCAGGGCGCAGGTGATCGCCGCGAAGGTCGCCTGAAAGGCCACGAACACCAGTTCGGGAAGCGGCGTGTTCTTGCTGAAGGTCGCGGCCATGGCGAACTCGCCCTTGGACGAGTCGAAGGTGCCTTTCAGGAAAAGCCGGTCCCATCCGCCGAAGAACGAATTGCCTTCGGTGAACGCCAGGCTGTAGCCGTAGATCGACCACAGCACGGTGATGAGCGAGAAGGTGACAAATACCTGCATGAGCACCGACAGCATGTTCTTCGAGCGCACCATTCCCCCGTAGAACAGCGCCAGCGCCGGCACGCTCATCATCAACACGAGCGCGGTCGAAACGAGCATCCAGGCGACGTCGCCCTTGTTCGGCGCGGGCGCGGGGGTGGCCGCCGGCGCCGCCGCGGCGGCAGCAGACGGTGCAGCGGCTGCGGCCGCCGGCGCCGCGGCAGGCGTTTCGGGCTTGACCTGTGCCACGGAAGGCGCCGCGAACACGAGCGTGCTCAGAATACCGAGACAGGCGAAAAGTGTTTTCATCGTTGGTCTCCCTCAGAGCGCATCGGCACCGGTCTCGCCGGTGCGGATGCGTATCACTTGCTGCAGGTCGCTGACGAAAATCTTGCCGTCGCCGATCTTGCCGGTGTTGGCCGCGCGCTCGATCGCTTCGATCACTTGGTCTAGCAGCTCGTACTTCACCGCGGCTTCCACCTTCACCTTGGGCAGGAAATCGACCACGTATTCGGCGCCGCGGTAAAGCTCGGTGTGGCCCTTCTGTCGGCCGAATCCCTTCACCTCGGTCACGGTGATTCCGGTGACCCCCACGCCGGAGAGCGCTTCGCGCACCTCGTCGAGCTTGAATGGCTTGAT
>JACPRN010000236.1 GCA_016189945.1 Betaproteobacteria bacterium | reverse complement strand
GCCTGCGATCGGCTGCGCCGCGGCCTTCGGCGTGGCGCTGGAAGCGCTTCGATCGCAGGGGCTCGAGCGCGGCGAATTCGACTCCAGGCTTGCGCGCGGCATCGATTCTCTCGCGCAGAGCCGCCCCACGGCGGTGAACCTCTTCTGGGCCCTTGAGCGCATGCGCGAGGCGCTCGCTGCGGCGCCGCGCGATGATTCGAGGGCGGCAGCCGCATGCCTGGTTGAGGCGGCATTGCGCCTGTATCAGGCCGACATCGACACCTGCCGCGCCATCGGCCGCGCCGGCGCCGATCTTGTTCCCGACGGCGCGTGCATCATGACCCATTGCAACGCGGGGGCGCTCGCCACCGCCGGCCACGGCACCGCGCTCGGGGTGGTGCGCTCGGCGCGCGACCAGGGCAAGCGCATATCGGTGATCGCGAACGAAACCCGGCCTTATCTTCAGGGAGCGCGGCTTACCGCCTGGGAAATGGTCCAGGAGCGCATCCCGGTGACGCTCATCACCGACAACATGGCCGGCCACGTGATGCGCCTGGGAAGGGCGGATCTGGTCATCGTCGGCGCCGACCGCGTCGCCGCCAACGGCGATGTCGCCAACAAGATCGGCACCTTCCCGCTCGCGGTGCTCGCCTCGCGCCACCGCATTCCCTTCTACGTCGCTGCGCCCCTTTCGAGCGTCGACATCGGCATCGCTGACGGCAGCGCCATTCCGATCGAGGAGCGCAATGCGTCCGAGGTGACCGGGTACGGCGGGATGCGCTGGGCGCCCGAGGGCGTCGCCGTGTTCAATCCGGCGTTCGATGTCACGCCGGCAGAGCTGGTGAGCGGCATCATCACGGAAAAAGGCGTGGTCGAGCGGCCCGACGCGGCCAAGATCCGCAGCCTGTTCAAGGCATGAAATCAGGACGGTTCAACGAGGAGTCATCGCATGGCTGATACCGAAGAGCTGAAGGAAACCAAGGAATATTTTCTCGCTACGCCCGCCCGCCACGAGGGCTTCTTCCTGAAGGGCTCGCACCAGCTCGATTGGGGCATGCGCAACCGCCTGGCGCGGATTTTCCGCCCCGAGAGCGCGCGCACGGTGATGCTCGCCATCGACCATGGCTATTTTCTCGGCCCCACCACGGGACTAGAGCGCGTGGACATGACGATCGTGCCGCTGCTGAAATACGCCGATGCGCTCATGTGCACGCGCGGCATCCTGCGCTCGACGATTCCCTCCTCGTTCGCCAACGGCGTCGTCATGCGCTCGAGCGGCGGCGCAAGCACGCTGCGCGAGATGTCGAACGAGCGCATCGCTGTGGACATCGACGATGCCCTGCGCATGAACGTTTCGGCCATGGCGGTCCAGGTGTTCATCGGCGCCGAGTTCGAGACCCAGACCGTGCACAACATGACGCAGCTCGTCGACCTGGGCCTGCGCTACGGGATTCCCACCATGGGAGTGACCGCGGTGGGCAAGGACATGGTGCGCGATGCGCGCTACCTCGGGCTTGCCTCGCGCATCTGCGCGGAGCTCGGGGCGCACATCGTGAAGACCTATTACTGCGAGCCCGGATTCGAAACCGTAACCGCCGCCTGCCCGGTGCCGATCGTCATGGCCGGCGGCAAGAAGCTGCCGGAGTTCGAGGCCCTCACCATGGCCTACAAAGCCGTGACCCAGGGCGCCTCGGGCGTGGACATGGGCCGCAATATCTTTCAGTCGGCCGCGCCGGAAGCGATGATCCAGGCCGTAGGCAAGGTGGTGCACGAGCTGATGCCACCCAAACAGGCCTACGACTGCTACCTCACGCTCAAGAGCGAGCAGGAAAAAGCCCGGCGCTAGCCCGCGGCGGCGCCTGAAGCCGTGCTCTTTCGGGCTACTTGGCGACGATCGGACGCGCCGAGGTGACAAACGCGAGCGAGCGCGTGCCCAGCACCTCTGCGTGCACTGCCTCGACCATGGGAGGATTCGCGGGCGCTTCGGCGCTCCACGAAATCAGGAAATTGGCGCCCGAGCCTCCCGCCGAGTCGCTCTTGGCAATGAAGACCTCGTATGTTCCCATCGGCCGGATCGTGACCGGTGCAGGCACGAATTGCTTGAGCTTTCGACCGTCAGTGTCGTAATACTGCGCCGAGGTCACCCGGATCGGGCGATCCGGGTCGGTATTGCGAATGCTCACGAGCGCCGACAGGAGCAGCGTTCTCGGTGCATCCTTTCTGTCGGGATCGCCATACGCGATATGCGAATAAATCGGCAGATAAAGCACCTGCCCGGTCGACAATGCGGGCTGCGCAATGCCCAGAGTGCTCCACGCGAACAGTAGCAGCAGCAAGAGCCTTCTCAAGCGCGCATCCCCCTTCATCGAATGGCCCGCATAATAGCGCGGAAATACCACCGGCGCCGCGAACGAGCAGTGAACGAAAGGCGGCGTATAATGAAACGACAGTAAGTGAGCAAGCGGCACGCAATCGCCGAGCAAGGGAGGGCCCATGCAAGACGCCCTGCGCAGGAAAGTCGACGAGATCATCGGCGGCATGCAGTGCCCCAAGGCATTCAAATGCGTGGATTCCGGCTTCGAGGCGCTGTGCAAGGCAAAGGACCAGGGACTCCCGGGTTATCTGAACTGCCTCGAAGCCGAACCCGACGGCTGCAAGTTCGCCCTGCCCTTCGGCTACGGGCATTTGTGCCGTTGCCCCTTGCGGGTCTACATCGCCAAGACTCTGGGGAAATAGCCGCGGCCGTCTATACCGGCCGCCGCTCCGCCAGCGCCTGCGCCAGGGTGCCGCTGTCGACGTACTCGAGCTCCCCGCCGACCGGGATGCCGCGCGCGATGCGCGTCACCTTCAGCTCGCGCTCCTTGAACATCTCGCCGATGTAGTGGGCGGTGGCCTCGCCCTCGTTGGTGAAATTGGTCGCCACGATCACCTCCTTCACCACGCCGTCGAGCGCGCGGCGCTGCAGCACGTCCAGTCCGATTTCCTTCGGGCCGATGCCATCGAGCGGCGAGAGCCTTCCCATGAGGACGAAGTACAGCCCGCTGTAGGCGAGGGTCTGCTCCATCATCAGCAGATCGGCCGGCGTTTCGACCACGCAAAGCTGGGCGGCGTCGCGCCGCGGCGATGCGCACAGCGCGCACAGCGCTTCTTCGGTGAAGCTGTTGCACTTGGCGCAGCGGCGTATGCTCTCGAGCGCCCGCGCGAGCGCCGCGGCAAGCCTTTGCGCGCCGGGCTTATCGTGCTGCAGCAGGTGATAGGCCATGCGCTGCGCCCCCTTGGGCCCGACGCCGGGAAGGCAGCGCAGGGCTTCCATCAGCTCATCGAGCGAAGACGGGGGTTTCAAAACGGCAGCTTCATCCCTGGCGGCAATCCGAGGCCCGAGGCGAATCCCGCCATTTTCTCCTGCACCGTCGCCTCCACCTTGCGCACGGCGTCGTTGACCGCGGCTGCGACCAGATCCTCGAGCATGTCCCTGTCGTCCGCGAGCAGCGAGGGGTCGATCGCCACGCGCTTCACGTCATGCTTGCAGGTCATGAGCACCTTGACCAGCCCGGCGCCCGATTGCCCTTCGACTTCTACCGTCGCAAGCTGTTCCTGCATCTTGCGCATGTTCTCCTGCATCTGCTGCGCCTGCTTCATCAGCCCGGCGAGCTGGCCCTTGTTGATCATGGAATGGACTCCTACTGAACCGGTTTAATCGACGATTCGACGATCGTCGCATCGAAATTCTCGATCAGCTCGCGCACGAACGCGTCCCGGCCGATGGCCGCGGCGGCGCGTTCCTGCGCCGTATCGCCGCCGGCGCTCCCGAGCTGAATCGACAGCCGCACGGGTCTGCCCAAGCGCTCGGCGAGCGCTGCCTGAAGCTTGTCCCTGTAGGGCTTGTCGGCCAGATGTCTTGCCGCCGGCGCCACGGCGAGCGTCATGCTTTCCCCGTCGAAGCTCTTCAACTCGCTTTGCTGGGCAAGCTGCTTGGCGATGCCGCTCACCGCCAGCTGCCGCGCAAGGCTTGGCCAGTCGCCGTTGAAAGCGGCCGCCTGTTTTGGACCCGCGTGCGCAGGACTTGCAGCCGCCGCGCCCCGGGCGGACTTGCCGGCTGGCCCTAGCGCCGTCCCCCGTCCTTCGGGGCGGAATGCGATCATGCGCAGCAGGGTCATGGTGAAGCCCGCATAGTCATCGGGCGCAAGCGGCAGGTCCTGCCTGCCGTGCAGTGCGATCTGGTAATGAAGCTGCACTTCCTCGGCATCGAATCCTTGCGCCAGCGCGATCAGGCGGTCGCGGTGCGCGCAATCCTCGGCGAGCGCTTCCGGCGCGGTTTGCGCCAGGGCTACCTGGTGCAGGAGGTTCGCCAGTTCCTGCAGCGCGCCGTCAAATGAAATATTGCGCGCTTCCATGTCGTCTGCGGCTGCGAGCGCCGCGCGCGCGTCGCCTGCGGCGACCGCATCCAGTATGGCGTAGAGATAGGCGTCGTCGACCGTCCCGAGCATGGTGCCCACCGCCTCTGCCGTGACGCTTCCGGCCGAGTAGGCGATCGCCTGATCGAGCAGCGACAGCGCGTCGCGAACGCTGCCGCGCGCCGCAGCGGCGATCAGCCTCGCCGCCTCTTCCTCGATCGGAACGGCCTCCTCCCCCGCCAGGCGCTTCAGGTGCGCCGCGATGACCGATGCGCTCACCTGCTTCAGATTGAACTGCAGGCAGCGCGAGAGCACGGTGACCGGAATTTTCTGCGGATCGGTGGTCGCGAGGACGAACTTGATGTGCTCGGGCGGCTCTTCCAGTGTCTTCAGCATGGAGTTGAACGCCGAGGTCGAGAGCATGTGCACCTCGTCGATCACGTACACCTTGAAGCGGCCGCGGGTGGGCGAATAGACCGCGTTTTCGAGCAATTGGCGCATCTCATCCACCTTGGTGTTGGTGGCGGCGTCGACTTCGATCAGATCGACGAAGCGCCCGCCGTCGATCTCGACGCAGGCCGGACACCCGCCGCAAGGCTTCGCGCTGATGCCTTTCTCGCAATTGAGCGCCTTGGCGAGGATCCTCGCCAGCGTCGTCTTGCCCACGCCGCGCGTACCGGTGAAAAGATAGGCGTGGTGCAGGCGCCGCTGATCGAGGGCGTGCGCCAGCGCGCGCACGACGTGCTCCTGGCCGAGCAGCGACTCGAAAGTGCGCGGGCGCCATTTGCGGGCGAGTACCTGGTAGGTCATAGGGCAGATTCTAGCGACTTCGCAGGCCGGTGTTCACGAACTTGGCGGGATTTTGCCTTCAAAACCGTCTCAACGATTCCTGCAGTTGCGAGATCGCAACTGCAGGAATCGTTGAGATTGGATAACGGCAAAAACAACTTCGTTGGTTCGGCCTCCAAGTGAATTGGCGAGCCCTATCCCCGGCACTTGCGGTGAGTAGCTGTGGCTGCTTCCTTCCGGACCTGACCAGGTTCACCACGCCGCAATGCGGGGAGGCCCGCCGCGCGCGAGTGTAGCACGCTCCGGGGGTCAATTGCCGTTGCGCGGCTTTTCCGGGACGCGCAGTCCGGTGGGTTTGAGCTTTTCCGGCAGCACGCGGCCCATGCGCGCCCGATGGCCCAGGTGATGCTCGAGTTTCGCGCCGGAGATCTCGATTTCCTTTTCCCTGCCGCCCCGCCCGACGCCCTGGACAGAGAGCGAGCGGCCCGCGAACACGCCGACGGCGACCAGGCTGTCGCCGCCCTCGAGCCCCATGACGATGACGCCGCGCCCGCGCGCGAGCTGGCGCATCTCGCCGATGTCGAACACCAGCAGCCGTCCCTCCCCGGCCAGGGCGGCAACGCGGTTTCCCGGCGCCTCTTCGTAAAGGAATGGCGCAAGGGGCGTCTCGTTTTCCTCGATGGTCATGAAATCGCGGCCGGCGCGGCGCGCCGACATCATGTCGGCGATCGCGGTGAGGAAACCGTAGCCGCCGCTCGCGGCCACCAGCACCCTGGTCTCGGGTTTGCCGGCGACGCAGTGCATGATCTTGGCGCCCGCCTGCAGATCGACGAGGGAGGCCGCCGGCGCGCCATCGCCACGCGCCGACGGAAGGTCGCCGGCCTGCACCGTGTACGCCCGCCCGCGCGAATCGATGAAAACCACCGGATCGACGGTGCGGCAGGCGATGAGCGCGCCCAGCGCGTCGCCTTCCTTGAACGAGAGCGTCGCCGGGTCCGCGCCCCAGCCCTGGCGAGCGCGCACCCACGCGTTCCTGGAGAAAATGACCGTGACCGGTTCATCGATCACCGGCGTCTCGATCGCCGCTTTTTCCGATTCCTCGATCACCGTGCGGCGCTTGTCGCCGTAGGACTTCGCGTCGGCCTCGATCTCCGCGATCACCAGATCCTCGAGCACCTTGCGCTTGGCGAGCGTCCTCTCCAGGGATTTGCATTCCTTGCGCAGTTCCTCGAGTTCCTGCTGCACCTTGATGTGCTCGAGCTTCGCCAATTGCCTCAGCCTGATCTCGAGGATGTCATCGGCCTGCCGCTCGGTCAGCTTGAACGCGGCGGTCAGATCCGCCTTGGGATCGTCGGCGCTGCGGATGATCCTGATCACCTTGTCGACATTCAGGAGGACGATCATCCGCCCTTCGAGCACGTGGACTCGATCGCGCGCGCGCTCGAGCCTGAACTGCGTGCGCCGCGTGACGGTGGCGAAGCGGAAATTCAGCCATTCGGCGAGAACGTCCTTCAGGTTCTTGCCCGCGGGACGCCCGTCCAGCCCCACCAGCACCAGGTTGATCGACGCATTGGTCTCCATGCTGGTCTTGGCGAGCAGCAGATTCACGAACTCCTGCTCGTCGATGCGCGAGGTCCTGGGCTCGAACACCAGGCGCACCGGATGGGCGCGGTCGGACTCGTCGCGCGCCTTGTCGAGCATCGAGAGCATCAACTGCTTCTCGCGCTGCTGCTCCGGGCCGATCGACTTCTTTCCGGCTTTGGGCTGCGGGTTGGTGATCGCCTCGATCTCCTCGAGCACCTTCTTGGCGGAAGTGCCCGGCGGCAGCTCGTAGACCACCACCTGCCACTGGCCGCGCGCGAGCCGCTCCACGCTCCAGCGCGCGCGCACGCGGACCGAGCCGCGCCCCGCCGAATAGGCTTCGCGCATTTCCGCGCGCGGCGTGATGATCTGTCCGCCGCCGGGGAAGTCCGGGCCCTTGATGGTCTTCATGATGCCGGCGACGCTCAAGGACGGGTCGCGAATCAAGGCGATGGTGGCACTCGCCACCTCGTTCAGGTTGTGGCTCGGAATTTCGGTCGCCATGCCCACCGCGATTCCCGAGGCGCCGTTCAGGAGCGCGACCGGCAGCCGCGCGGGAAGAATCTGCGGCTCGGTAATGCTGCCGTCGTAGTTGGGAACGAAGTCCACCGTGCCGCTGTCCAGCTCGGAGAGCAGCACGTCGGCAAAGCGCGTCAGCCGCGCCTCGGTGTAGCGCATCGCCGCCGGATCATCGCCGTCGCGCGAGCCGAAATTGCCCTCGCCGTCGATCAAGGGATAGCGCATGGTGAAATCCTGCGCTATGCGCACCAGCGCGTCGTACACCGACGCGTCGCCGTGGGGGTGGAATTTCCCGAGCACGTCGCCGACCACGCGCGCCGATTTCTTGCGCGGCGTGCCGGCTCGGCCGCCCATGTCCCACATGGCGTAGAGAATCCGGGACTGCACCGGCTTTTGCCCGTCGCCAACTCGCGGCAGCGCCCGGTCCTTCACCGTTGCGATCGCGTACTGCAGGTACTGGGTCGATGCATAGCGGCCGATCGGGAGCGAATCGCCGAGTTCGCCTGCGATCGGGGCGAAGTGCGGCGGCAGGCCCCCGCCGCCTCCAGCCGGAGCGGGGGGGGCCTGCCCTGCACCGCTCGAGGCGCGGCTTGCCGCGGCGCTTCCCGATTCGGCGTTCTTCGCCGCCTGCACCGCGGCGGGAGCGCTCAGGTCCAGCATTTCGAACAAATCTCCTTGGTTACCCATGGCGGATTCCTCTAAGGAGGCTCTGAAAAACCCGATTTTTCGTCACCCCCGCGAAAGCGGGGGTCCAGTCGAATCAAGGATCTTCTGGATTCCCGCCCCCGCTTTCGCGGGGGCATGCTTACCCCGCGGAATGACGTTTTTCAGAGTTTCTTCAAGAGATGTCCGCATCGACCAGATTCCCATAGGTTTCCATCCATTCGCGGCGCTGCTGCGCGTTTTCCCTCGCCATCATCATCTCGAAGATGCTGCGGTCCTCGTCGGGCGCAGCGCCTTCGAAGCGGACCGGCAAAATGCGGCGCGTATCCGGGCTGAGCGTGGTCTCCCAGAGTTGCTCGGGGCTCATCTCGCCCAGCCCCTTGAACCGCGACACGGTCCATCCCCCTTCCTTGACGCCTTCATCGAGGAGTTTCTCCTCGATGGCCTCCAGCTCCTGGCGATCGAGCGCGTAGAGCTTGCGCGCGGGCTTGCCTCGCCCGAGCGAGGGCACGTCGATGCGATAGAGCGGCGGCTGCGCGACGAACACGTGGCCGTTTTCGACCAGTTTCGGAAAATGGCGGAAAAAGAGCGCAAGCAGCAGCACCTGGATGTGCGCGCCGTCGACATCGGCGTCCGCAAGCACGATGATCTTGCGGTAGCGAAGGCCGGAGAGATCGGCCGCGTCGCCCGCCTTGTGATGGTCGACGCCGATCGCAAGGGCGATCGCTTCGATCTCCTTGTTAGCGTAGAGCGTATCGGGGGAATCCTGCCAGGTGTTCTTCGGCTTGCCCTTCAGGGGCAGCACGGCCTGGAATTCCTTGTCGCGCGCCTGCTTGGCCGATCCGCCGGCCGAATCCCCTTCGACGATGAACAGCTCGTTCCTCTCCGGGTCGTCGGAGGCGCAATCGGTCAGCTTTCCCGGCAGCACCGCGATCCCCGAGGACTTGCGCCGCTCCACTTTCTGCGCCGCGCGCGTGCGCTCCATCGCCTGCCGCAGGACAAGCTCCGCGATCGCCTTGGCGTCATCCAAGTACTGGTTCAACCACAGCTCGAACGGATCGCGCACCATCTGCGCCACGAGCTTGACCGCATCGCGCGAGAGCAACTCGTTCTTGACCTGTCCCTTGAACTGCGGATCGAGCATTTTCACCGCGAGCACGTAGGATGCGCGCGACCAGACGTCCTCGGGAACGATCTTCAGCCCGCGCTGGCCCATGGCGTGATGATCGATAAAGTTCTTGATCGCGTGGTAGACCCCCTCGCGCAGCCCCGACACGTGGGTTCCGCCCAGGCGCGTCGGAATCATGTTAACGTAGGCCTCGGCGACAACCTCGTCCTCGGGGGTCCACGCAATCGCCCACAGCGCCCCTTCGCCTTCGGCAAAGCTGTCCGATTCGGATTGCGCGGCGATGTATCGTTCGCCGAAAAAGGGCTCGGCGACCGGACTGCGCCCCGCGATCGCACCGGCAAAATAGCCCTTGATGCCCTCGGGAAAATGCCAGGTCTGGGTCTCGATCTTGCCGTGCTTTTCCACCCCGAGAGAAAAATGCACGCCCGGCAGCAGCATCGCCTTGGCGCGCAGCAGCGCTGCGATTTCGGGCAGCGCGATCTTGGGCGAATCGAAATACTTCGGGTCCGGCCAGAAGCGCACCCGGGTGCCGGTTTCCCTGGCCCCGACCGAGCGCACTTTTCTTAGCGGTTCCTTGACCTTGCCGTTGTCGGCAAATACCAGGCGATGAAGGGCGCCGTCGCGCTTGACTTCGACCTCCAGGCGGCTGGCGAGCGCGTTGGTCACGCACACGCCGACGCCGTGCAGGCCGCCGGCGATGCGGTAGACCGCATCCTTGTCCGTCTTCCTGAACTTCCCTCCCGAATGCAGGGTGGTGAAAATCACCTGCACCGCGGGGACCTTCTTGCGCGGGTGAATGTCGACCGGGATGCCGCGCCCGTCGTCTTCGACCGAGGCCGAGCCGTCCTCGTAGAGCGCGACCGCGACATTGGTCGCAAAGCCCGCGAGGCCCTCGTCCGACGCGTTGTCGATCGCCTCCACCAGGGCGTGGTTCGGATTCACCGGGTCGGTATACATCCCGGGCCGGTGCAGAATGGGCGAGAGATCTTCCAGGATCTCGATGTCTTCCGCGTTGTAAGCCCTAGATTTTGTTGCCATTTAAGCTCATACCCCTACTAATTGTGGGATTAGGCGCTGATATATGATACTCCGCGCGCGGACAACGCGCAGCCGCGAACCCGCTTGCCGGCTTTTCCCACCGGGACGAGGAGCTGACGATGGGAATATTGGCGTCAGGCCTATGCGCGACGCTCATCAGGGGGATTTCCAACTCCCCGGGCGATGGGCCGGCGAGCGGCGCATTTTAGCGCCTCGCTGCTTGCCAGGCACCGAGCGCGACGACATAATTCCCCGCTTCTCCGCTTGAGGCGCCGCCGTAGCGCGGCACCGGGTTCCGAAAGGTTCATCTCCCCCATGGCAAAGGCTGCGCTGTCCCGCTATCGCATCCTCGATCTTTCCCGGGTGCGCGCCGGTCCGACCTGCGTCAAGCAGTTCGCCGATTTCGGCGCCGACGTGATCAAGATCGAATCGCCGCCGGGAGTCGATCCCAACGACGACATGGGCGGGCCGCGCGACGGCCCGGACTTTCAGAACCTGCAGCGCAACAAGCGTTCGATGACGCTCAACCTGAAGCTTGCCGAAGGCCGGGAGGTCCTCGCCAAATTGGTGAAGACCGCGGATGTCCTGGTGGAGAACTATCGGCCCGACGTGAAAGTCCGACTCGGGATCGACTACCCATCGCTGCGGGCGGTGAATCCTCGCATCATCCTCGCCAGCATTTCCGGCTTCGGCCAGGACGGGCCCTATCGCGACCGCCCCGGGTTCGACCAGATCGCTCAAGGGATGGGAGGGCTGATGTCCGTGACCGGATATCCGGGACAGGGCCCGCTTCGAACCGGAACCGCGATCGCCGATCTTGCGGCCGGCCTCTACGCCGCGCTCGGCATCATGACCGCGCTGCTCGAGCGCGAGCAATCGGGCGAAGGTCAATGGGTGCAATCGTCGCTGCTGCAGTCGGCGATCGCCCTGCTCGACTTCCAGGCGGCGCGCTATCTGATGAAAGGGGAAGTGCCGCCGCAGGTAGGCAACGACCATCCGACGCACATGCCCACCTCGGCCTACAAGACCGCCGACGGCTATATCAATATCGGCGTCTCCGGCGAAGGCATGTGGCTGCGGCTATGCAAGGCGCTCGGGCGCGAGGACCTCGCCGAGCGTGCCGAGTTCGAGCGCGAGCCCGATCGCGCCCGGAACCGGATTGCGCTCAACGACGAACTGAACGCGCACCTGGCCACGCGAACGAGCGCCGAATGGATAGACATTCTCAACGCCGCGGGCGTGCCTTGCGGCCCGATCTATTCGATCGACCAGGTTTTCGCCGATCCGCAGGTACGCCATCTGCAGGCGGCGGCCGGCGTGACGCACCCGCGGCTCGGCGAGCTGCGCCTGGTGAACCAGGCGGTCAAGCTCACGCGCACGCCGGCGCGCCTGGCCTGCGCCGCTCCGGATCCGGGGGCGCATACCGATGAGGTATTGGCCGAAATCGGTTATACAGTTCAGGACATTGCGGGCTTGCGTGCCCGCGGCGTAATCTAATCGAACTTCCCGCACGGCGGTTGTCATTACCGTTAGGTTTCGACCCATGCTAACCGCCATTCCATGCATCGTGATGCGGGGCGGCACCTCCAAAGGTCCGTTCTTCATCGCCGCCGACCTGCCCGCCGACGCGCCCACGCGGGACCGCGTGCTGCTCGCCGCCATGGGTTCGCCCGATTCGCGCCAGATCGATGGCCTGGGCGGCGCCGATCCCCTGACAAGCAAAGTGGGCATCGTCGCCAGGTCCGAGCGTCCGGGCGTCGATCTCGATTTCCTGTTTGGCCAGGTGCTGATCGACGAGGGCCGCGTGGACACGACGCCCAATTGCGGCAACATGCTCGCGGCGGCAGGCCCTTTCGCGCTCGAGCGGGGGCTCGTCCAGGCGACCGGCGGGCTGACCAAGCTTCGCATCCTGACCCTCAACACCGGCATGGTGTCCGAAGTGAGCATCGAAACTCCTGCGGGAAGAGTCAACTACGAGGGGCAGACGCGTATCGACGGCGTTCCCGGAACGGCAGCGCCGATCCCGATCGTTTTTCTCGACGTGGCCGGATCGGTCTGCGGCAGCCTTCTGCCCACCGGCAACGTGGCCGACGTGATCGACGGCGTGCGCGCGACCTGCATCGACAATGGCATGCCGGTCGTCGTCATGCGCGCGGAGGCCTTCGGACTCACCGGATACGAGTCGCGCGACGAGCTGAACGCGAACCGGGAGCTCAAGGCGCGCATCGAGGCCATCCGCCTGCCTGCCGGCCGGATGATGAACCTGGGCGACGTGGCGAGGAAAGTAGTGCCCAAGATGAGCCTTGTCGCGCCCCCGCGGACCGGCGGAAGCCTGTGCAGCCGCACTTTCATTCCGCATGAATGCCACGCGGCGGTCGGGGTGCTCGGCGCGGTCACCCTGGCCACTGCAGCGGTCCTGCCCGGCTCGGTCGCGCACGGCGTTGCCGACGTCCCCAAGGGCGATCGAAAGCTGGTGTCGATCGAACACCCAAGCGGAGAATTCTCCATCGAGCTGACCACCGAAACCGCGGGAGGCGGAGTCACCGTCAAGCAGGCGGCGCTGCTGCGCACCGCGCGCATGCTGATGCGCGGCGAAGTCTTCGTGCCGGCCTCGGTGTGGGCGGGGCATCGATAGGGCGACGACGAGGAACGACGATGAGCGAGCGGGCAAAAAGCGGTCTTGTGGTGAGCGCGCATGCGGCAGACTTCGTTTGGCGCGCCGGCGGCGCGGTCGCCCTTTACGCCGGGCGCGGATGGAACATGAGGGTCGTCTGCCTGTCGTGCGGCGAGCGCGGCGAATCGGCCAAGCTGTGGCGCGATCGCGGGATGACCCTGGAAAGAGTCAAGCAAGTCCGGCGCGAGGAAGCCGCGCGCGCGGCCGAGGTCCTCGGCGCGCAGATCGAGTTTTTCGATTGCGGCGACTACCCGCTGCGCGTGGGCGAAGCCGATCTCATGCGGCTGGTCGACATCTACCGCGAAGTGCGCCCGGAATTCGTTCTCACTCATTCTGCGCAGGACCCTTACAATTTCGATCATCCGCTGGCGACGCACGTGGCGCAGGAGGCGCGCATCATCGCGCAGGCGCACGGCCACAATCCGCGCCAGGAGCCGATCGGCGCGCCGCCGGTGTTCCTGTTCGAGCCGCATCAGACCGAGCAGTGCGGTTGGATTCCGCAGGTGTTCCTCGACATCACCGAGGTGTGGGACACAAAGCGCAAGGCCTTCGAAGTCATGGCAGCGCAGGAGCATCTGTGGGAGTACTACACGCGCGTCGCCCTCCAGCGCGGCGCGCAGGCCGCGCGCAATTCGGGGCTCAAGATCCAGTACGCCGAGGCCTACCAGCGCGTGTTTCCGCAAGTGGCGAGGGAGCTGGCATGAAGACCGTGGTGGTGAGAAACATCCCCCGCGCCGATGAGGCCGCCGTCCGGCGCCTGGGCGAATTCGGCGCGGCGACAGTGCACGAGGCGATGGGCCGGACGGGGCTCATGCGGCCCTATCTTCGCCCGATCTACGAAGGCGCCGAGGCATCGGGGAGCGCCGTGACCGTGATCGCGCATCCCGGGGACAACCTGATGCTGCACGTTGCGATCGAGGTCTGCCGGCCCGGGGACATCATGGTGGTCGCGATGAGCGCCGAGAACTCGGACGGCTTGTTCGGGGAACTGCTGGCCACGTCGATGCGCGCCAAGGGAGTGCGCGCGATGGTGATCGATGCCGGCTGCCGCGACGTCAAGACGCTGCGCGAAATGCGCTTTCCGGTCTGGTCCAAGGCGATCTCGGCCAAGGGAACGGTGAAGGCCACTCCCGGGGCGGTCAACGTGCCGGCGGTGTGCGCGGGAGCGCTGGTCAGCCCGGGCGACGTGATCGTTGCCGACGACGACGGCGTGGCGGTGGTGCCGCTCGCCGAGGTCGACAAAGTGCTCGCTGCCGGCGAAGCGCGCCTGAAGAAGGAGGAAGCGAACCGCAAGCGCCTGGCCGCCGGGGAGCTTGGTCTGGATATTTACGATCTGCGCAAGGGGCTGGAACAAGCCGGCCTGAAATATGTCGATTGACTTCGGAGGAAGAGACCGCCATGGCCGTTGACGTGGAGAAACTCAAGCAGATTCAGCCCCCGCCGGGGCTGCCGTTCAAAGTGCAAAAGCTCGGCCACGTGGTCCTGAACGTGATGGATATCGGGCGCTCGCTCAAGTTCTACACCGAGGTGCTCGGGTTCAGGATCTCCGACATCTACCCGGAGTCTATGGTCCCCGGAGGCATGGCTTTCCTGCGCTGCAATCCGGACCACCACTGCCTTGCCCTCGTCGGCTCCGCAAAAGGCCCTTCCGAGCGCGCGGAGTTCAACCATGCGGCGTGGGAGGTCGCGACGCTGGACGAAGTGTTGCGCATACGCGAGCATCTCAAGCGCCATAACGTGTCCATCGTGGTCGACGGCAGGCGCCGCGCCGGGTGCCAGATCGCAGTGGAATTCCTCGATCCCGACGGACACCATCTGGAAATCTACTGGGGCGTCGATCAAGTCGGCACGAACGGCTACGTGCGCCCACCCTCGGAGTGGCGCGAGCACCACAGCCTCGAGGCGGCGATCGACGATCCGCCGCCGGGCCAGGATACGACGCTGCTGGATCAGTCGCTGCGCAGGCGCTGATCAGCCCGGCCCGAGGCGGTGCAGTTCGTCAAACAGCGCTTCGAGCTTCGGGCTCACGCCGCGGCAGCCCGCCACCACCCGCGCCGCCCAGTCGAAGTAGGCTTCCTTTCTTTCCTTGCTCCAGTGTGACGGGGGACTGGAGCGGATCGATCGCAGATTCGCGATCTTGTCGGCGATTTTGAGCATCTTGGCCCGATTCGATCGTGCTGCCGCCGTTTCAACCTGAAGGCGCTTGCGCTCCTCCTTGGGCAGGCGCTTGTCGTCGGTGACTTCGGCAACGAGGTCGGCCACGTCCTTGCCGAATTCCGCAGCCAGTTCTTCGTGCTTCACGTCCTGGTCTTCGATCGTGTCGTGCAGCAGCGCGGCGATTGCGAGGTTGGTGTCGCGGCCTTCAGTGGCTTCGGCGACCAGCAGCGCGACTTCGGCGAGATGATTGATGTAGGGTTCGCCGGCGGCCCCTTTTCGCTTCTGACCGACGTGCTTGCGCGCGGCGAAGTCAAGGGCACGCGCGATTCTGACGATGTCGCTCATGGTGCCCGCAACGCCGCGAAGCTGGGTGCATGTCGATCGCTTGCAGCACGGCGATCTCTCCTCAATCGGAGTTTGAATTCGTCCGTTATCATAGGCCCAATTGCGGCTGATCCCAAAACAGAACAACAAGCTCTCGACATGCGCGAAACGATTTTCCTCCTCGCCCTGGCCAGCGGAAACAGCGGCGTCTCGCTGCGCATCATCGAGCCGATGCTGCCGCGGCTGGCGGCCGATTTCGGCCTGAGCATCCCGGCAACCGCGTCGGTGATCACCGCCTACGCCCTGGCCGCGGCGATCGGGACGCTGGCCTACGGACCGCTCGGGGACCGCTACGGAAAGTTGCGCGTGGCCACGCTGTCGCTTTTCTTCGCCGGCCTGTCGTCGCTCGCCTGCGTTCTCGCCCAGGGTGTGGCCTCGCTCGCGGCGCTGCGCTTTGTCACCGCGCTGTTCGCCTCGTCAGCGACGGCGCTCGGCATGGCCTATATCGGCGACCGGATCGCCCTATCGGAGCGCCAGCCGGTCATCGCGCGCTTCATCGCCGGGACGCTCATCGGCCAGGCCGCGGGCCCGATTGCAGGCGGCATGGTCACCGACCTCGCCGGCTGGCGCGCAGCACTCGCGCTCCTCGGCGCGGTGTACATCGTGGTCGCGGGGATCCTGTTCGCGCGCACCCGCGCTCAATGGGCGCAGGAGCGGCCGGTTTCCACGCCGGCGAACGTTTTCATCCTGTATCCGAGAATTCTCGCCTCATTGCGCGTTCGCTATGTGCTCGCGGCGGCGATCGCAGACACGTCGCTGTTCTTCGGCGCCTATTCGTTTCTCGGCCCGTTCCTGAACGTGAAGTTCGGCATCAGCCTCTCGGCGATCGGCATCATCCTCGCCGGCTTCGGCATCGGCGGGGTGCTCTACACCCTCGCCGTGCGGCAGTTGCTCCTCGCCCTGGGACAGCGCGGCATGGTCGGCTGGGGCAGCGCGCTGTGCTGCCTTTGCTATGTGCTGGCAGCGCTGTGGCCGTCATGGCAGATCGCGCTGCCCGCCACCATCTGCATGGGATTCACCTACTACATGC
>JACPRN010000252.1 GCA_016189945.1 Betaproteobacteria bacterium | reverse complement strand
GCAAAATCGTCGGCGTGCGCGAGCGCGTTGAACAGGGTGTTGACGCCGGTCATCGCGGTGAATTTCGCCCCTCTCAGCAGTGCAATGAATCCCGGGATGTCGCGCGGGTCGGTGACGAGCAGGTTGCACCCGCCGATTGCGACGAACGTGAGCAGATTCGCCGTCAGGGAGAATATGTGGTACAGGGGGAGCGGCGTCACCACGGTTTCCACCCCCTCCCGCAGCGTTTGCCCCGTCCACGCGGCGATCTGCATGACGTTGGCCACGACATTGCCGTGCGAGAGCAGCGCTCCTTTGGGCCGGCCGGTCGTGCCGCCGGTGTATTGCAGCAGCGCGATGTCTTCGGGACCCAGGTCGATCTCGTCGAGCCGGTAGTGCTCGCCCTCCTCGAGCGCCCCGCGCAGCGCCACCGCTCCGGCGATCTTCCACGGCGGCACCATGCGCTTGAGGTGCTTCACGGCGAAATTGACGAGCAGCCGTCGCGGCGCGGGCAACAGGTCGGCCACCGCGGTCGTGATGACGTGCCTCAATCGCGTCGGACCGATCAGCCCCGAGAGCTTGTGCGCAAAATTTTCCAGAACCACGGCCGTGCGAACCCCGGCGTCGGCAAGCTGCTGATCGAGCTCGCGAGGGGTGTAGAGCGGATTGACATTGACCACGACGAGCCCGGCCCGTAGCGCCCCGAAGAACACCACGGGATACTGGAGAACGTTGGGCAGCATGATGGCGAGCGTGTCGCCCTTCGCGAGCTTCAGTCCCTTTTGCAGGTAGGCTGCGAAACGCCTGCTTTCCCGATCGAGGTCGGCATAAGTCAGCGTATGGCCCAGGTTGATGAAGGCCGCCTGCTTGGAGTATCGCTCGCAGCTTGCCTTGATCATCGCCGTCAACGACCGATACCTGTACACATCCGCTTCCGCCGGAACACCCGGCGGGTAGGCATTAAGCCAGACCTTGGCGTTCATTTGGCTATCCTTTTCGCCCGCCGAGGCGAGCGTCCCATGGTTGCTGCGAGCAGAGGCTTCAGCTCGGCGAGCGTTCGCGTATTGAGCACATCGCTTCTCTCCAGCCACCCGCGCCGCGCCTGGCCGATGCCGAATCGAAGATTGTCGAATTCGAGCGCCGAATGCGCATCGGAGTTCACCGCAACCGGCACGCCTTCGTCTTTCGCCATGCGGCAGTGGATGTCGGACAGATCGAGCCGATCGGGTTGTGCATCCAGTTCGAGAAAAACGCCCCGGTCGCGCGCCTTGCGGATAATGCGCAGCATGTCCACGTCGCAGGGCTCGCGCTCGCCGATGAGCCGCGCACTCGGGTGCGCAAGGACGGAAATGTGAGACCGATCGAGCGCCCTCAGAATGCGCTCGGTCTGGCGAGCGCGCGGCAGCCTGAAATGGCTGTGCACGGCGCCGATCACCAAGTCGAGCTGCGCCAGGGCCGAATCCGGGAGGTCCAGGCTGCCGTCTTCGAGAATATCGACCTCGATGCCCTTGAGGAGCGTGATTCCCTCGAGTTGGCCGTTCAGCCGCTCGATCTCGTCCATCTGTTTCGCCAGCCGCCGCGGATCCAGACCGTGCGCCATTCTTTCGCGCCGCGAGTGATCGGTGATCGCCAGGTAGGAGAACCGCTGTTCTCTTGCCGCCAGCGCCATTTCACGCACGCTCGCGCGGCCGTCGGTCGCCCGGGTGTGCGTGTGCAGGTCGCCGCGCAAGTCGGAGCGCTCGACCAGCCGCGGCAGCCTGCCGCGGCGCGCGGCCTCGATTTCACCCGCGTCTTCGCGCAGCTCAGGCGGAATGAACTCCAGGCCGAGCACCTCGAAGACCGACGCCTCGGTCTTTCCCGCAACCGGTTTGCCGCGGCGGAAAACGCCGTACTCGTTGAGTTTCAGTCCCTTTTCCTGGGCGATGCGCCGCACGGCGATGTTGTGCGCCTTCGATCCGGTGAAATAATGGAGCGCCGCGCCGAAACTCCCTTCGGCTACCACGCGCAGATCGACCTGAATGCCGCTCGCGAGAATGACGCTCGAGCGCGCCGGCCCGCTGGCAAGCACTTCCTTCACCTCACCGTAGGAGGCGAATCGCTCCATCACCGGAGCGCCCGGCGCCGCGCTCACCAGGATGTCGATGTCGCCGACCGTCTCGCGCCAGCGGCGAAAACTGCCCGCGATCACCACCTCGCCGACCCCTTCGGCCTGGCGCAGATAGGCCGCAAGCGGCTGGGCATACTGGGCCGCCAGGGCAAGCTTGAAGCGCCGTGCGCCCGAGAGGCGGGTTTCGACCGACTGCAGGATCCCAAGCTCGGTCTTTTCGCCGAAGCCGGCGAGCGAGCGCACGCGTCCCTCGCGCGCGGCTTCGTGGAGCTGCTCGATCGTATGCACGCCGAGATCGTGGTACAGGACTTTCACGCGCTTGGGTCCGAGCCCCGGGATGCGAAGCAGCTCGGTGATCGCGGGCGGCAGTTCCGTTTTCAGGCGCTCGAGCAGCCCGCAGGTTCCCGTCGCGGCGATTTCGCGAATCTTGTTCGCCAGGTCTGCGCCGATCCCCGGCAGCTTGGGCAGCTCGCCGCCCTCGCTGATCGTCGCCGCGATGTCCAGGCGCAGCCCCCCCAGCGTGCGCGCGGCGTTGCGATAGGCGCGCACGCGAAACGGGTTCGCCTCCTCGATCTCGAGCAGGTCGGCGATTTCCTCGAATGCCCTGGCGATGTCGGCGTTGTGGACCGGCATGCGTCGCCCCCGCGTGCGCGCCCGAAGCGCGCGCGCCTACCTGCGGCTGCGCGCTTCCTTGGTCTGCTCCTGAATGATGGTCCTCACCAGGCCGTCGAAATGCTCGGTGAGAAGCTCGAGCAGGTCGTCCACGGTGAGTATGCCCTGCAGCACGCCGTCGCGATCGACCACGGGCAGCCGGCGCACGCCCTTCTCGCGCATGCGCGCCACCGTGTCCCAGACCGGGTCGGTGACCAGCCCAGTCATCAGATCCGGCGCCATGGCTTCCTCGGCGGTGACCGTCGCCAGAGGCACGCCCATCGCCGCCACCTCGATCACGATGTCGCGGTCGGTGATGATTCCGACCGGCCTGCGCCCGATGGCGGTCTCGTCGACCACCACTAGGCTCCCGACATGATGTTCGCGCATCAGCCGCGCCGCCTCGTCGAGCCGCGTGCCGCGCGTCACGACGACTACCGTGCGATTGCAGATTTCGCCCAAGGCCATCTTGACCCCCCATGGTTCGGTTTACCGGACCGCCGGCGCCATCGCAAAAATCGGCGTGCGACTACTTTGGCGCAGAACGCGCAGGCACGGCTTGACCGGGGTCAAACGGCGCGCAGGCGCGGCGCTTCGCACGCCGCCATGCGCGACCTTGTCCGCGCCGGCGCTCAACGGCCAAGCGACGCAAGCCGATGCGCGGCGAGGACCTGATTCTTGAGGTTGTAGTCGAACAGAGCGACGCTGTCTTGAAGCCATTCGGCTGCAATCGTCGCCGCGTCGAGCGGCGGCAGCGTCAAGCGCGCGTCCGCCTCGCCGCCGCGGGTGACGATCTTCCAGGATCATCACTTCGGGCATGCGTCGCTTCCTTCGCCGCCATTGCGGGCAGGCGTTCGCGAACCGGCATCGCGGCGCAGTTCACATCCGGTTGGCGATGCGCCGAAACTCGGCTTCGTGGTGCTCCAGCATCAGCTTCT
>JACPRN010000251.1 GCA_016189945.1 Betaproteobacteria bacterium | reverse complement strand
GATCAGCGCGTTCCAGCGTTTGACGCCGATTTCGCAGTCCTTGACGTAGGCGCCGCGCGTCACCTCGTTCATCGCGTTGCGCAGGCCGATCGATTCCGTTTTCACGCTCGCACCGTCGGGCACCTCGATCTCGACGCGCGCCTCGGCGCAATCGTGGTCGGCGAACTGGCCTTCGTCGGGACGGCCCTTGATTGCGTTCGCGAAGGCGCTCGCGGCGTTGGATGAATTCTCCGCGCCGAAGAGGTCCAGGGACGAGCTGTACCAGTAATTGAGGTAGCGCTGCACGGTGGGCAGGTCGATGGCGCCCTGGCGGCGCACCGCGGCCGGGTCGTCGCTTCCCACCTCCTTCATCACCTCCAGCGTGCGCCGGATCACCCGGCTCAACCCCGTTTCGCCGATGAACATGTGATGCGCCTCCTCGGTGAGCATGAAGCGGCAGGTGCGCGAAAGGGGATCGAACCCGGACTCGGCCAGGCACTTCAACTGGAACTTGCCGTCGCGGTCGGTGAAATAGGTGAACATGAAATACGCGAGCCAGTCGCCGATCGGCTCGTTGAAGGTGGTGAGAATGCGCGGCTTGTCGGGATCGCCCGAATGCCGCGCGAGCAGTTCCTCGGCTTCCTCCCGGCCGTCGCGGCCGAAATAGGCGTGCAGCAGATAGACCATGGCCCACAGGTGCCTGCCTTCCTCGACGTTCACCTGGAACAGGTTGCGCAGATCGTAGAGCGAAGGGCAGGTGTGGCCGAGCAGCCGCTGCTGCTCCACCGAGGCCGGCTCGGTATCGCCCTGGGTGACGATCATGCGGCGGAACTGAGAGCGCAATTCGCCCGGCACCTGTTGCCAGGCGGGCTGGCCGAGGAATTCGCCGAATCCGATGGTGCGTTCCGGAATCCGATCGGCGAGGAAAATGCCCCAGCGGTACTCGGGCATTCTCACGCTGCCGTAGTGGGCCCAACCTTCGGCGTCGACGCCGATCGCGGTGCGCAGGTAGACGCTGGCGGCCGAGAAGCCGCTCGGCCCCATCTCGCGCCACCAGTCGAGAAACCTGGGCTGCCAATGTTCCAGGGCCCGCTGCAGCGCGCGATCGTCCGCCAGGCCGACGTTGTTCGGGATGCGCTCGGAGTAGTCGATGGCCATGGTTGCAGCGGCGCCCCGCGCTCAATAGGTCTCGACGTGGAAGCGGGCCTCGCGCTTCAGGCCATCGAGCACGGCGTCCCAGGTCATGCCGTGCGCGCCGCACACCGCAGCAAAGGCTTCGTTCACGCCCGTTTCCATGCCCTTCAGCCCGCAAACATAGATATAGGACTCCGGATCGCGCAGCATGTTCGCGACGTCCTCGCCCCGGTCGCGGATGAGGTCCTGGACGTAGCGTTTGGGCCGATCCGATGCGCGCGAAAAGGCCAGATTGATGTCGATGAAATCCTTGGGCAGCTTCATGAGCGGCCCGAAATAGGGCAGCTCGGCCGGCGCGCGGGCGCCGAAAAAGAGCATCAGGCGGCCGCCTTCGCCGAGCGCGGCGCGCCGGCGCCTGCGCTCGGTCATGGCGCGCATCGGCGCCGAGCCGGTTCCGGTGCAGATCATCATCAGCGACGATCCCGGATGGTTGGGCATGAGAAAACTCGTGCCGTAGGGGCCCACCACCTTGACCTGGTCGCCCCGCTTAAGGTCGCACAGGTAGTTCGAGCACACGCCATGGACGGGACGGCCCGCACGGTCGGCGGCGACGCGCTTCACCGTGAGGGCGAGGTTGTTGTAGCCCGGGCGCTCGCCGTTGCGCGGACTCGCAATCGAATATAGGCGCACGTGGTGGGCCTTGCCGGCGGCGTCGAGCCCGGGGGCGATCACGCCGAGCGACTGCCCCTCGAGCACCGGGAAAGCGGTGCGGCCGAAATCGAGCACGATGTGGTGGACGTCGGAGGAGGCACGATCTTCGGTCAGGCGGTAGTTTCCCGTCACCGTCGCGATCGCCGGCCGGGCGATGGTGTGCAGGCCCTCGTACGGGTGCGCCGCGGACCACGGCGGCAGGGCCGCCCCTCCTTGCCCTGCGGTTGCGATTTCGGTGATGCGAACGACGTCTGCCGGCAACTCGGCGGTTTCTCCCGGCGAGGGCTCGGCCTCGGCCGGCAGCTCATCCCAGGAGAACTGGTCCTCGATCGCGTAAGGATTCGAGCGGGCGACGCGCCGGTAGTTTTCGATCGCCCCGGTCGGGCAGGGGGGAATGCAGGCGCGGCAGTTCTCGCAGGTGTCGAAGCGTACGACGTAGTTGCGCGCGTCGTGCTGAATCGCGTGCACCGGGCAGGTCTCCTCGCAGGTATTGCAGCGGATGCATATCTCCGGGTCGATGAGGTGCTGGCGGACGAGTTCGGCGGCGTTCATGGAAGGGGACTCAGGGGCCTCGTTACTACGCGGTAATCGCAACGATCTTGGCGAGAATTTGCTTCTAACTACGTCTCATCATGTTGCAAGCAATTGCATTGCAACATGATGAGATTGAATAAAAACGCAAAACCAGCACCGCTCCTTCCGGCGCGTCCTGCTCACGCAAAGCGCACGTATTCGAAGTCCGTGGGCTTGTTGTCGATACCGCGCGCCGGCGGTGAAATCCAGTTGGCGTATTTCCCCGGCTCGGTGACGCGGCCCATCAGCGTGGCGACGAAATCGCGGTCGGCCTGCGAAGGCAGCCACTCGCGCGAGTGGTGCGTCCACTCGGATTCCGGAACTACGCGGCCCTCGGGGCTGACGTGCGCGTCGGCGAACGTTCCGATCCTGCGGTGGAACGCCTTGTGCGGCAGGGCCAGCTCGAAGCCGATGCCGGCTTTCTGGATGATCCTGTTCCAGCGCGCGACCCCCGCGGCGCACTCCTTGATGTAGTCGTCGCGCAGCCGCTCGTTCAACGCCTGCACCGCGCTTGCGCTCTTGATGACGAGCGCGTCGCCGGCGAGATCGAGGATCGGGTATTGTGCGCCCGCGAGCACGTGATCGTCGTCGATTTTCGTTTCCTCGAAGCGCCCTTTCAGTCCCTGGGTATGGAAATTGGCGGCGTTGGAGGAGATTTCGGCGCCGTACAGATCGAGGGTCACGCTGAAGTGAAAATTGAGGTAGCGCTGCAGCGTGGGCAGGTCGATGACCCCGAGCGCGCGCACCTTGGCAGGTTCTTCCACCCGGTGCTCCTTCATCGCCTGGCAGGTCCGCTGGATGATGCGGCCCACCCCCGATTCGCCCACGAACATGTGGTGCGCTTCCTCGGCGAGCATGAAGCGGCAGGTGCGCGAAAGCGGATCGAAACCGGACTCGGTGAGCGCGGCGAGCTGGAATTTGCCGTCGCGGTCGGTGAAGAAAGCGAACAGGAAGAACGCCAGCCAGTCGGGCGTTCTCTCGTTGAAGGCGCCGAGGATGCGCGGGTTGTCGGCATCCCCCGAGCGGCGCTCGAGCAGCGCTTCGGCCTCCTCGCGCCCATCGCGGCCGAAATAGGCGTGCAGCAGGTAGACCATCGCCCACAGGTGCCGGCCTTCCTCGACATTCACCTGGAACAGGTTGCGAAGATCGTACAGGGAAGGACAGGTGAGGCCGAGCAGGCGCTGCTGCTCGACCGAGGCGGGCTCCGTGTCGCCCTGCGTGACGATGATGCGCCGCAGGGTCGAGCGGTATTCGCCGGGCACTTCCTGCCAGGCGGGCTCGCCCTTGTGCGCGCCGAAACTGATCAGGCGGCCGGGCTCGGGCGGAGAGAGGAAGATGCCCCAGCGATACTCGGGCATCCTCACGTAGTCGAAATGCGCCCAGCCGTCCGATTCCGCGCTCACCGCGGTGCGCAGGTAGACATCGAACGCGGTCGAACCTTCAGGTCCCATCGCGCGCCACCAGTCAAGGAACCTCGGCTGCCAGTGCTCCAGCGCCCGCTGCAGCGTCTTGTTGCCGGCCAGATCGACGTTATTGGGAATTCGTTCGCTGTAGTCGATGGTCATCGTTTCAACCTCTCGATTCTGGATCCTAAGCCGAACCTGCCGGAAGCAGCGGTGTTAATTTTGCTCTTATCAATCTCCACGTTTTTGTTCTGCAGTTGCGAAGTTGCAACTGCAGAACAAAAACGTGGAGACCAAACAAAAGCAAATTCTCGCCACGCTCGCCAACACTCGCCTGTTGAACGACTGGTTCCCGTCCTTTTCACACCCGCTCCCAATTGAACTTCGCCTTTCCCCCCGTCCCGTACACCTTGAGCGCGCCTTGCTCGCCGACCGCGTTCGGGCGGTTGAAAATCCAGTTCTGCCACGCGCTCAGCCGGGCGAAGATGCGCGTCTCCATGGTCTCGTTCCCGGCAAAGCGCAGGTTCGCTTCCAGGCCGGTGAGGGCATCGGGCGAGAGGCTTGCGCGTTCCTCGAGCGCGATGCGCAGCTCCTCGTCCCAGTCCAGCTCATCGGGCGTGAAGGTCACCAGTCCCAGTTCGCGCGCTGCGGAAGCGCCGAGTTTCTCGCCCGCCCGGGCGCGCGCGGCCTCCGGCGGCTGCGCCTCGCCGCAGAACCGATTGCGGATGCGGGTGAGCCCGTTTGCCATCGGATAAGCGCCGAAATTTGCCTCCGACAATGCGATGCGCGGCGCCGCGTTCGCTTCCTCGCCAAGCTCGAGCATGAAACTGCGGTCCGCCGCAAGCGCCAGCTCGAACAGCGTCCCGGCAAAGCACGAGTTCTGCTCGATGATGGCAAACAGGGTGCGCGAGGAAACGTCCAGCCGCGCCAGGGTCCGGCGCAGCCAGCCGATCGCGGCGCGCACGAACCAGTGCGCGGCATTCGCCTGCAGCGCGGCGTCACAGGCGAGGACGCGCTCGATGTCGCCGCGCGTCTTCAGGAGCCAGGTGCCTATCTCCAGCTCGTTTGCGCGCAGCATCAGGATCGCATCGTCCAGCTCGCGCGCCATTGCGAGCGGCCACCACGCCGCGCCGGCGGCAAGAATACCTTCCATCTCCAGGGGTAGGGCGGACTCGGGCGCGCTCACGGTGATCGTGGCCGCGCGCGCTCCTCGATCCAGAGCGACGTCGACATGCCGGTAGTGGTAGCCTGCCCCGTCGATGGCGCGCTCAAGCGCCGGGAGCGCCACCCCGTTGCCTGCGCCGGGGCGCCCGCTTTTTCCGGCCAATGCGGCCGCGCGCGCGGCCACCGCCTCCTTGAACTGCTGCGGCTTGGCGATGTGGTCGACCAGCCCCCATTGCCTGGCGCGGTCGGCGCGCACGCCCTCGCTGGTGGTCGTAAACACGTCGGCAAGGTCGCGGCGCACCCTGCGCTTGTCGGTCAGGCGCGTGAGCCCGCCGGTTCCGGGCAGAACGCCGAGCAGCGGCACTTCCGGCAGCGATACGGTTGAGGAGCGGTCGTCGATCATCAGGATCTCGTCGCAGGCGAGGGCCAGCTCGTAGCCGCCCCCGGCGACGGTGCCGTTCAGTGCGGCGAGGAACTTCAGGCCCTCCTGGCGGCTGGAATCCTCGATGCCGTTGCGCGTCTCGTTGGTGAACTTGCAGAAGTTCACCTTCCAGGCGTGGCTCGCGAGCCCCAGCATGTAGATGTTGGCGCCGGAGCAGAACATCCTTTCGCGCGCCGAGGTGATGACTGCAACCTTGACTTCCGGGTGTTCGAAGCGGATGCGATTGAGCGCGTCGTAGAGTTCGATGTCGACGCCCAGATCGTAGGAGTTGAGCTTGAGCTTGTAGCCGGGCCTGATGCCGCCGTCCTCGTCGACCGCCATCGCGAGCGTCGCCACCGCGCCGTCGAAGGCGAGCTGCCAGTGGCGGTAGCGCTCCGGATGCGTGTCGTAGGTGACCAGCGATCCGCCGCCTGCTTGCGCGTTCGGTATTGCGCTCATGATGCCCTCCTCGTGACCTTCTCGGCCCCGACCGCGCTGGCAAGATCCGCCAAGCTCTGCTCGACCGTCTTGCCGGCGGTGTCGATGGTCGCGTCGGCCTGCCCGTAGAGCGCTGCCCGACCGCTCAAGATGCGGCGCAGGTCATCCATCGACTCGCGATTGCCGGCCATCGGCCTTGTGTCGCCTTGCGCCACCACGCGCGCCATGTGTTCCTCCGGATCGGCCCGCAGCCAGACCGTGTAGCAGGTGGAAAGCAGGATCCCGTAGGTGCCCGGTTCGGAGACGATGCTGCCGCCGGTGGCGATCACCACCCTGTCGTTTTGCTCCACCACGTTCTCCAAGCAGCGCCGCTCGTAGCGCCGATAGCCTGCCTGGCCGTAGAGGAGGAAGATCTCATTCAGGCTGGTTCCCGCTTCGCGTTCGACCTCGTGATCCAGCTCGACAAAGGCGCACTCCAGCGCGCGCGCAAGGCGCGTCCCGAGCGTCGATTTGCCCGCGCCGCGCAATCCGATCAGCGCGGTGCGACGCCTGCGGTCGGATTCGGCGCTGCCGAACTCGCGGATCAATTGCGAGCGCACTTCGGCCAGCCGCTGCGCCGGCAGGCGCTTCAGGAACTGCTCGATCAGCGTCAGCTCGACCGCCTTCTGGCTGTCCTCGCGCAGCAGATCGCTCAAGGGCTCGTTCAGCGCACCCGCAATCTGGTGCAGCCGCAGCACCGAGATGTTTCCTTCGCCGGCCTCGAGCTGCGCCAGGTAGCGCTCGGAGACGCCCGAATCGTGCGCCAGGATCTTGCGCGTCATTCCGCGCCTGGCTCGGGTTTCGCGCACGCGCACGCCCAGCTCGCGAAGCAACCGAAGACCCGCATCTATCGCGCTCGGTTTTGCCTTCGCCAGCGCCTTGTCGTCATTCTTGATTTTGGTCGCCATGCACTATAATGCTTGCAAATAGAGTATTCTGCATTATAATGCAGATCGGTAGGAATGCAAGCGGGATGCCGCAGGCGGGGAAAGGCATCCGCATTTGTGGAACGCTCGGCGGTGTTGAATCTCACCATCCTGGTCGGGACCATGACCGGCACGGCGCAGCTCGTCGCCCAGGAAGTGGAATTGACGCTCGATGACGACCAGACCCGGGTCAAGACCAGGCTGATGGACGGCCTGGACGCCGGCGTATTCGCGGGCGGAGGATGGTTCCTGATCTGCACTTCGACCTACGGTCAGGGCGACGTTCCGGATAACGCCAAGGGCCTGTACGGTTCGCTCCAGGTCACGCGGCCCGATCTTTCCAATGTGCGCTACGGCGTCATCGCGCTCGGCGATCGCACCTACGGCGACACATTCTGCGCCGGCGGCAGGCGCTTCGATGCGCTGCTTGCCGAACTGGGCGCGCGGCGCTTGGGCGAAGTCATGCTGCACGACGCGAGCGCCGGTACCCTGCCCGAGGAACTCGCCTGCGGCTGGGCCCTGGAGTGGATTTCGCTCGTCCGGCAGGCGCCCCAGCTCGCGGCGTGACGCTCGGCCGCGGTGCATAATATGAACCCGGTCTGGAGGAAACCATGCCATCCTTGAGTTCTGCCGACCACCGGACGAGCCCGCCCGTGGTATCCGTACCGCGCGACTTCAACCTCGCGCACGACCTCCTGGAACGCAATCTTGGCGCCGGACGCGCGGCGAAGCTCGCCTATATCGACGACGCTGGGCGCTACACTTACGCCGATCTCGCCGAGCGCGCCAACCGCGCCGCCAACGCGCTGTGCGGCCTCGGCCTGCAGATGGAGGAGCGCATCCTGCTCTGCCATCTGGATACCATCGACTGGCCCGCGGTCTTCCTGGGCGCGATCAAGGCCGGCATCGTTCCGGTTGCGGTCAACACGCTGCTCACCAGCGCCGACTACGAGTACATGCTGCGCGACAGCCGCGCCAGGGTGCTGGTGGTCTCCGAGGCGTTGTATCCGGCCTTTGCCCCGCTCCTTGGCAAGCTGCCGTTTCTCAGGCACGTGATCGTTTCCGGAAGCGATGCTAGAGGGCAGCTTCAGCTTCAGGCGCTGTTGGCGAAGGCGGGGACTTCATTCGCGGCTGCGCCCACCACGCGCGACGATGCCGCCTTCTGGCTTTATTCATCGGGATCGACCGGCGCGCCCAAGGGAACCGTCCATATGCAGTCGAGCGCGATCTACACCGCCGAGCTGTATGCGCGGCCGGTGCTGGGAATTCGCGCAAGCGACGTCGTTTTTTCCGCGGCGAAACTGTTCTTCGCCTACGGCCTTGGCAATGCGCTTACCTTTCCGCTCTCGGTCGGTGCGACCACCGTGCTCATGGCCGAGCGCCCGAGCCCACCCTCGGTGTTCAAGCGGCTGAAGGAACACAAGCCGAGCATCTTCTACGGCGTGCCCACGCTCTACGCGGCGCTGCTGGCGAGCCCGGAGCTGCCCAGGCGCGATGAGGTGGCGCTGCGCCTCTGCGCCTCGGCCGGCGAAGCGCTTCCGGCGGAGATCGGCGAGCGCTGGACGCGGCACTTCGGCAGCGAAATTCTGGACGGCATCGGCTCCACTGAAATGCTGCACATCTTCATGTCCAATCGTCCCGGCGAAGTGCGCTACGGCACTACGGGCAAGCCGGTTCCAGGTTACGCCATTCGGCTGGTGGCAGAGAACGGCAACGAGGCCGCGGTGGGCGAAATCGGCGAGCTGCAGATCAGCGGCCCGAGCGCTGCCGCCTGCTACTGGAACAATCGCGAAAAGACGCTCGCGACGTTCGTCGGCGCCTGGACGCGTGCCGGCGACAAGTACAGCGTGGACGCGGCAGGCTACTACACCTATGCGGGACGCTCCGACGACATGCTCAAGGTGAGCGGCATCTATGTCTCGCCCTTCGAAGTCGAGACGGCGCTGCTCTCCCACCCTTCGGTGCTCGAAGCCGCGGTGGTGGGGCACGAGGACGAGGAGAGGCTCACCAAACCCAAGGCGTTCGTGGTCACCAAGCCGGGCGTGCAGGCAAGCGCGGCGCTGGCCGCGGAGCTGCAGGCGCACGTCAAGGGAAGATTGGCTCCCTATAAGTACCCGCGATGGGTAGAATTCATCCCTGAGCTGCCGAAAACGGCCACGGGCAAGATCCAGCGTTTCAAGCTGCGCGCTTCCTAGACGGGGGAGCGCCCGGTTGGACCAACGTCTTACACATGCATGGAGGAAGCAATGAACGGAGAACGAAATCCGGGGGCAGGGCGGAGAAAGTTTCTGCAGGAGAGCGCGGCGCTGGGCGGGGCTGCGGCATTGGCGGGGATCATGCCCTCGATTGCGCTTGCGCAAGGCGCCGGAAAAATCAAGATCGGGCTGATGCTTCCTTACACTGGCACCTACGCCCAGCTCGGGGTGGCCATCACCAACGGGTTCAAGCTGGCGGTGCAGGAGGCCGGGGGCAAACTGGGCGGGCGGGAAGTGGAATACGCCACCGTCGATGACGAGTCGGAACCGGCCAAGGCGGCCGACAACGCCAACAAGATCGTCAACCGCGACAAGGTCGACGTTCTGGTCGGCACGGTGCACTCGGGCGTGCAGATGGGGATGGTGAAAATCGCGCGCGAGACCGGCATCCTGCACATCATCCCCAACGCCGGGCTGGGAGCGGCGACGACGCAGCTTTGCGCGCCCAATATTTTCCGCACCTCGTTCGCCAATGCGCAGACTACCTACCCGATGGGCCAGGTGATGGCCAAGAAAGGGCACAAGACCGCGGTCAGCATCACCTGGCGCTACGCCGCGGGCGAGGAAATGGTCGCCGGGTTCAAGGACAGCTTCACCAAGGGCGGCGGCAAGGTAGTGAAGGAGCTATGGCTGCCGTTTCCGAACGTCGAGTTCCAGGCGCTGCTCACCGAGATCGCTTCGCTCAAGCCCGACGCGGTGTTCGCGTTTTTCGCCGGCGGCGGCGCGGCGAAATTCCTCAAGGACTACCAGGCCGCGGGCCTGAAAGGCAAGATCCCGCTGTACGGTTCGGGCTTCCTCACCGATGGAATCCTGGAAGCGGTGGGCAATGCGGCCGATGGGGTGGAGACCACGCTGCACTACGGCGACGGCATCGATACGGCCAGGGACAAGGCGTTCCGCCTCGCGTATGCCAAGACCTACAAGTTGAATCCCGACGTCTACGCGGTGCAGGGCTACGATGCGGGGCTGCTGCTGGCGGCCGGGCTGAAAGCGGTGAAGGGCGATATCGGCAAGAAGAAAGAGATCATCGCGGCCATGGAAAAGGCGCAGATCGACAGTCCGCGCGGCAAGTGGACCATGTCCAAGGGACACAACCCGGTGCAGGATTTCTATTTGCGCAAGGTCGTCGGTCAGGAAAACAAGGTGGTCAGCGTGGCGATGAAGGCGCTCGACTATCCGCCGGCGGCACTGTGCAAGATGTCGCGCTGAGCCCGGAAAGCGCACCTATCGCAAGCCGGCGGCCGCAGGGTCGTCGGCTTGTTTTTGGTGTTGTATACGTCTCGCGTTTTCGCGCAGTTGCAACCTCGCAACTGCGCGAAAACGCGAGGTTGAAAAAGGGCGAAACCACCCTTCCGGGTTTCGGCGTATCCGTCTCGGGAGGGGAGGGTTCGTGCGGCATCGATAGATGGACTTCGGCACTTTTCTCATCCAGCTTCTGAACGGCATCCAGTACGGGCTGCTGCTGTTCCTGGTCGCCTCGGGCCTGACGCTCGTGTTCGGCATCATGGGCGTGATCAACCTGGCGCACGGCAGTTTCTACATGATCGGGGCGTACCTGGCGTGGTCGCTCTCGGCCTATTTCGGCAACCTGTGGGCGGCGATCGCCTCCGGTGTCGTGCTGACGGTGCTGCTCGGGATGTTCCTCGAATGGCTGCTGATCAAGAAGCTCTACGCGCGCGACCATCTCTATCAGGTGCTGCTCACTTACGGGCTGATTCTCGTTTTCGAGGAAATGCGCAGCGTCATCTGGGGCGACGACGTTCACGGCGTGCAGACGCCGGGGGTGCTGAGCGCATCGCTGCCGCTCACCGATACGCTCTCCTATCCGGTGTATCGACTGTGGATCTCGGCCGTGTGCCTGGCGCTCGCCGTGGGGATGTACGTGCTGATCCAGCACACGCGCATCGGCATGATGATCCGCGCCGGCGCCACCAACCGCGACATGGTGCAGTCGCTGGGCTTGAACATCCAGCTCGTCTATCGCGTCGTTTTCGCCCTTGGCATCGCGCTCGCCGCATTCGCCGGCATGATCGCCGCGCCCGTGTCCTCGGTGTTCCCGGGAATGGGCAACCAGGTCCTCATCATCTGCTTCGTGGTGGTGGTGATCGGCGGAATCGGTTCGGT
The DNA here is from genome assembly GCA_016189945.1 of Betaproteobacteria bacterium. Taxonomy (GTDB): domain Bacteria; phylum Pseudomonadota; class Gammaproteobacteria; order Burkholderiales; family SG8-39; genus JACQTO01. The sequence goes on along the minus strand of JACPRN010000251.1, from coordinate 1,566 downwards.
CAAGGGGGCGATGGTGGCGGCGCTTTTGATCGGCCTGGTCGACACCTTCGGCAAGGTGGTGGAATTGCAGATCGGCGAGATCAAGCTGCTGCCCGAGCTTGCCGGAATGACCGTGTACCTCCTCATGGCGGCGGTGCTGCTGTGGCGGCCGGAGGGAATTTTCGGCCGAAGGACATAAGACGAAAGAGCACAGAATAAGCGTCGATGATGCTTTTGCCTTTATTCAATCTCAACATGGTGCAGTGCAATCGCGAGCGATTGCACTGCACCATGTTGAGACCTAATGAAAACCAGATTCTCTCCGATTGCGTCGATACTCGCCTGGTCAGCGCCTAAATGGAACCCCGCCAGCTCGCCGCCGCCGCCATGCTCGCCACGCTCGCCGCGCTTGCGGCACTTCCCTTTTTCGGCGAAAAGTTCACCGTGCAGCTCTTCACCAAGATCCTGATCATGGCGATTTTCGCCATGAGCCTGGACCTGCTGATCGGCTTCACCGGGCTGGTGAGCTTCGGGCACGCCGCTTTCTTCGGCGTCGCGGGCTATATCCTCGCACTGCTCACGCCGCAGTATGAGGCGGCGAACCTGTGGACGAGCCTCCCGATCGCGGTGGCGGGATCGGCGCTCGCGGCGCTTGCGATCGGGCTCCTCGTGCTGCGCACCGCGGGACTTTATTTCATCATGGTGACGCTCGCTTTTGCGCAGATGCTGTTCTTTCTTTTTCACGATACCAAGATCGCCGGCGGCGCCGACGGCATCTACGTCTATGTGCGGCCGGCCGCGGAGATCCTGGGCTGGAAGCCCTTCGACCTGGAGAATTTCGTCCATCTCTACCTGGTCGTCCTTGCGCTGTTCGTTCTGGTGTTCCTGCTGCTGCGGGTGGTGCTTGCCTCGCTTTTCGGGCGCGTGATCGAAGGCATCCGCGTCAACGAACACCGCATGCGATCGCTCGGCTACCCCACGTTCCGCTACAAGCTGGCCTGCTTCGTCCTCGCAGGCGCCCTGGCCGGGCTCGCCGGCTACCTCTCGGCGATCCAGTTCGGCTTCGTCAATCCCGACATGCTCGGCTGGCATCTCTCGGGCGAAGTCATGATGATGGTCATCCTGGGGGGCATGGGCACGCTGATCGGGCCCGCGCTTGGCGCCGCGGCCATGATGCTGGTCGAGATCGCCTTTCAGGCATTGCCCACCGTGGGTTCGATCGACCTCGGCAAGCACTGGCAGCTCTTCATGGGAAGCTTCATCGTCCTCGTGGTGCTGTTCCTGCCCCATGGGCTGCTCGGTTTGCTCGCGCGCGTCGGCGCTGTCCGGGAGGGCGGCGATGGCTGACTGCGTGCTTCGCACCAGCGCGCTGACTCGCCATTTCGGCGGCCTGGCCGCGGTGAGCGGGGTGTCGATCGAATGCCGGGCGCGCCAGGTGCACGCGGTGATCGGCCCCAACGGCGCCGGCAAGACCACGCTCATCAATCTGCTCTCGGGCGACCTGCGGCCGAGCACCGGCACGGTCGAATTTGCCGGCCGCAACATCACCGGGCTCAGGTCCGATCAGATCTCGCGCCTCGGCATCGG
>JACPRN010000050.1 GCA_016189945.1 Betaproteobacteria bacterium | reverse complement strand
GGCCAGCGGCCGAGGAATGCCGCATACGCGGTGGCTGCGGCGCGCGCGTTGCCGAGGCGCTCCATGGCGATGATCGCCGACAGATATCCCGATTCGGTGGCGGTGGCGGGTATGCGCTCGGGCGGCACGGCGACCATGGCCCAGTAGTCGCTCTGCTTCCACGTGTATTCGAGAATGCCGAACGGCAGCGTCAGGCGCTCGGTTTCGCCCGAGCGCAGCACCGCCTCGCCGCGGCGATAGTCGTAGCCTGCGACCACCGCGTAATGCCACACGGAAAACGGCCACACGCCGTAGTCCTGCAGCACGATGACCGGAATGCCTGCCGCGACTTCCCGCAACAGGTCTTCGAAGCTCGGCGCGAGCCGGTAGGACACCAGGCCGTAGCGGCGTGCCGCAGCCAGCATCTCGACCTGCAGGCTGCCCTTGCGCGCGGGAATGTACACCTGTCCGACCAGTTCGTCGGGCGTGGTTTTGGCGCCGAAATGCGCCAGCGTAGTCGCCAGCGCCGCCGGGCCGCACTGATAGTCCTTCTGTGGGAAGAACGGAACCTCGCTCAGCTCGACGCGCTCGGGCAGGCCAGCCGGCATCGCTTCGCGCAATTGCGCCGTCTGCGGAACGAGCAATGCGCAGCCGCTCAAAGCCGCTGCGAGAAAAGAAACGCCCGCCAGCAGGCGGGCGCTTCTGCCGATCACCCGGAAGCCGGAAATCGCTACCTCCAGTACAAATACAGCGCGATCGCGAGCACGATCACCACGGCCCACGCCCAGCCGCTGTTGGCGCCGGCCGGAAGCGAGTTCAGATTGCCCGCGAGCGTGCGCACCTCGTCGTCGGTCATCGCCGCAACCCGGTCCTTGGCGGTCGCCGCATCCAGGCCGAGCGCCTGGAGCTGGCTTGAGACATCCGCCCGGCCGATGATGTTCATGACGCCGGCCCGGTCGGACTGCGCGCTCGCCAGGGCGGCGACCTGCTCGGTACCGATCATCCCCGCCTGAACGCTCTGAAACGGCAGCAGCATGAGCGAGACGACAAGCAGGCGGCAAATCATTCTCGTCGTTGCAGATTTCATGTGTGTCCCCTTATAGAAATGGCGGCGCAGATGAATCTAATCCCGAGTGCAAGTCAAAGTCAATATACTTCGGGCAAATGCGGGAGCAGGCGTGGAAAACAGATTACGCCGCATCATCCACGTGGACATGGACGCGTTCTATGCCTCGGTGGAACAGCGCGACGATCCGTCGCTGCGCGGAAGACCCGTGGCGGTGGGAGGCGATCCCGGCAGGCGCGGGGTGGTGGCGGCGGCAAGCTACGAAGCGCGCGCTTTCGGCGTGCGCTCGGCGATGCCGATGGCGCGCGCGCTGCGGCTGTGCCCCGGGTTGGTCGTCGTGCGCCCCGATTTCCGCCGCTACCGCGAGGCCTCGCAGCGCATTCTCGCCATCTTTCGCTCGTGCACGCCTCTGGTCGAACCGCTCTCGCTGGACGAAGCATACCTCGACGTCACCGACAACCTGTGGGGCGAGCCGCTCGCCACCCGAGTGGCGCAGGAACTCAAAGCGCGCATCCGCTCGGAGCTCGCGTTGAGCGCTTCGGCCGGCGTCGCGCCCAACAAGTTCCTCGCCAAGATCGCCTCCGGGTGGGACAAACCCGACGGACTGACGGTGATTTCGCCCGGGCGGGTCGAGCGCTTCCTCGCCGAACTGCCGATCGATGCGCTTTGGGGGGTCGGCCCGGTGACCGCGCGCAAGCTGCGTGCGGTCGGCATCGCGCGCCTGGTCGATGTGCGCGCCGCCGATGCGGCGCTCCTGCGCCGCGTGCTCGGCGGCCACGCCGAGCGCATACGGCGCCTTTCCTACGGCGACGATCCGCGGCCGGTCGAACCCAATCGACCGGCGAAATCGTCGAGCTGCGAAAATACCTACGCCCAGGACCTCGTGGACGGCGCTCTCGTCCGCCGGGAGATCGAGGCCATGGCGCGGCGGGTGGCGGACTGGCTTCGCCGCAGATCGCTCGCCGCGCGCACCGTGACCATCAAGGTACGCTACGCCGACTTCACCACCGTCACGCGCAGCCGCACCGCGGCAAGGGCCACCGGCGACGCGGGACAGATCGTCGCCTGCGCCCTGGCGCTGCTTGCGCGCACCGAAACGGGGCGCCGGCCGGTGCGCCTGCTCGGCGTCGGCGTGCACGGCCTGCTCGCCGATGACCCGGGGCTGGCTGGTCCAGAGCCGCTGCCGTTCGGTTCATGACGCGACGCGAAGGACGGCGCTCGCGGTTCGCGCGGCGTGACCCCGGCGCTGGTGTTTCTTCCGGTTCAGGCGTAGCGTTATTCTTTTCTTATCCCGGAGGGACAACTATGCCGACCGGAACGGTGAAGTGGTTCAACGCCAGCAAGGGATTCGGCTTTATCGAGCCCGATGATCATTCGAAGGACGTGTTCGTGCACATCTCGGCGGTCGGCAGCGCCGGCCTGTCCACGCTGAAGGAAGGACAAAAGCTCCAGTACGACGTTGTCAAGGGCAAGGACGGAAAGATATCGGCAGCGGGCTTGAAGCCGCTCTGATGCGACGATGCGACCCGCAAGCGATCGTTCACACGGTTCGTCGAGATCAATAACGATGCGGCGCACGCCCAAGCCCGCGGGGCATGCCGCAGCCAACGTCATCTGGCGGTTCTACATGGACCATAACCGGCGATGGCGCTGGCAGTGCCTGTTGACCGACCACACGGTCACGGCCGAATCACAATCGGGTTACAAGGACTACGAAGAATGCCTCGCGGATGCGCAAAGCAAGGGTTACATGTTTCAGCCGTCGCAAGTGAAGCGAGGCCGGGAATTGTCGGACTGAATTCAGGCCGCAAGCAGCGCAACGCGCTCATTGCCCCTGGCGTGCACGGCCCGGGCAGCCGACATTCTGCCGGATGAGCGAACTGACCAAGATCGAGGTGGCTTCGGGTGTCTTCTGGGTGGAGGCGCCCGGCATCGGGCTTCGCGTCCTGTGCGCCTGCCCGGCCGATGTGGTCAAGCACCTGATGAAACGGGGCCTGATTCTGCCGGTCGAGCGCAAGGGGTTCGATTGCGAAACCGGACCGAATGCCATACTGCTCTCCGACGTGCTGCTCCAAAACGGCCGCTTTTCGAACCTGGCGGAGTTTCCGGTGCTCCAGATGCTCTACCGCCAGGGCATGATCGTTCCGGGGCATCCGAACAACACCGGCGGGCGCCCGCTGCTGATCGGCCTGCGAGAACAGGTCGACGCCCAGCTTCAGTACATCTACCGCGGCAACTACGGCCTCGTGTCGGAGGAGGAAATTCTGGAGTCGGGCGTAGGGAGGCCTGAAGCGCGCGAGATGATGCGCCTCAAGCTGCGCTTCGCCTTCGGCGCCATCCAGCACCCGCGCGAGCTGCTGGAGCCCGTTTATGTGGATGACGAGCCGGTGGTCCTGCGCGGCGGACTGCAGTTGAGGCGTCTCGCCCTGAACCGGTTCGAATTCGCCTACGCCGGGGAAAGCGTTACCGTCGACCTCAATCTGCCGCCCAACGTCCATTACGACGTCCCGTACACGCTGGGGCTGCATTTGCTGCGCCGCGAATACTTCGCCGTGATCCATTCCGGGGAAGGCGACGGATGGGACCCGAACCGGCCGACCATGGGCTCGATCCTGATCTTTCAGGGGCGGATCTACCTCATCGACGCGGGGCCCAACATCCAGGCGAGCCTGTCGGCGCTGGGGATAGGCACCGACGAGATCGAGGGGATATTTCACACCCACTCGCACGACGATCATTTCGCCGGACTCGCGCAATTGGTCCGCTCCGATCATCGCATCAAGTACTACGCCACGGCGATGGTGCGCTCGTCGGTGGCGAAGAAACTGGCGGCCCTGATGTCGATCGAAGAAGGCTCCTTCGCAGACTATTTCGACTGCAGGGACCTTGCGTTCGACGTCTGGAACGACATCGAGGGACTTCAGGTCAAGCCGCTGTTTTCGCCGCATCCGGTGGAAACGAGCGTGTTCCTGTTCCGCGCCATCTGGGAGGGCGGGTGGCGAACTTACGCGCACTTTGCCGACATCGTGGCGCTTGACGTGCTCGATTCGATGGTCACGGACGATCCGGAAGCCCCGGGGGTCAACCGCACGTTCTTCGAGCGCGTCAAATCCGACTACGCGATTCCCGCCGACGTCAAGAAGATCGACATCGGCGGCGGCCTGATCCACGGCCAGGCAAAGGATTTTCGCGGCGATCGCTCGCGCAAGATCCTCCTGTCGCATCTGGCGCGGCGCTATACCAACGAGGAAAAGGAAATCGGGTCAGGGGCGACTTTCGGCGCCGTGGACATCCTGATTCCGGGCAACCAGGACTACATGTTGCGCGCTGCGCACGAATTCCTCCGCTCCTATTTTCCCGATGCTCCCAGGCACCAGTTGCTGATACTTCTCAACGCGCCCCTGGTCACGTTCAACCCGCAGAGCATCGTGATCAAGGCGGGAGAAGCCAACCGCGACATCTATCTGATCCTGACCGGGACGGTCGAAATGATCGAAGCAGGGTCCGGCGTGCATGTCCTCGTGCACGCCGGCTCGCTGGTGGGCGAGATTTCCGGATTGCGCGGCACGCCCTCGGCGGAAACCTATCGCGCCGAGAATTTCGTTCAGGCGCTGCGGCTGCCCTGCGATCTGTATCTGGAGTTCATCAGCAACAATTGCCTGCTTGCCGGGATCACGCGATTGCAGGCGCAGCGCGAATTCCTGCGGCGCGCGCCGCTGTTCGGCGAAGGGATGGCTGACCCCGCGCTCAACCGCGTCGCCGCCGCCGCGCGATCGTTTTCCCTCGCCGCGGCGGAGACTTTCGACCCCAAAGGGGTCGGCCTGGTGATGATCCGGAGCGGAGAAGCCGAACGCCGCTTCGCCGAGGAGGTCCATGAGACGCTTGCCCCCGGGGATTTCATCGGCGAGGAAACGGTCCTGTTCGATGCGCCCAGCCGGTACTCGATGAGGGCCAAGACCGCGGTGGAGGCGATCGCCGTGCCCTCGGAGGTGCTCCGGCCGATACCGGTGGTGCGATGGAAGCTCATCGAAACCCACGAGCGGCATTTGCGCCGGTTCGCCGAAACCACCGGATTGCGCCAGCGCCTGGCGGGATTGGCTGGCGAATGCGGGGTAAAAGTGCAGCGCATGGACAACCAGCACGTGTCTCTGCTTGCGAGCGCCGTGGCGCTCCTCGCCGTCATCGAGGCCGACAAGGGCCGGGAGCTGGTGCTGGAGACCTTGCGCGCGATGATCGCCTTTGCGCGCTATCATTTCGACCAGGAGGAAGCGCTGCTCAAGATGTACGGCTTTCCGGACCTCGAGCGCCACGCCGCGATTCACCGCCGGCTCCTCGCGCAGGCCGCCCAGTTTCAGGATCGCATCGGCGCCGGCGCTTCGATCAGCGCGGCCGAAGCGGAAGCCTGGCTGAAGGGCTGGATCATCGAGCATATCCGCGTGGAGGACGCGAAATATTCCGCGTTCCTCAATTCCAAGAACATTTTCTAG
>JACPRN010000231.1 GCA_016189945.1 Betaproteobacteria bacterium | reverse complement strand
GGCGCCGTAGCGGATCGGAAATCCCGCCCGCCTTTCCAGCCGCGACAGGAGATCGGGCGCGGCGCCGTCGACCGGTTCGCGAAAGCTGATCAGAACGCGGAGCGCCGGCTGCACCGCGGCGCTCGATGATACGCAGGCCGAAGCGCCGACTACGGCGCAGACGATGCCCATCGCCGCGGCGAGCGCGCGCGGCCGAAAAAGCCCTGAAGGGAGGCGGGGACTTTCGAACATAGACGGCCTAGATTAGCGCAAACCCCCGGCAACGTACTGTGGCCGACTTCACGGCATCCTCGCCGATCTCTCAGTCTTGTAGCAGCAGTCTCGCCACCGCCTGCGGGTCGATCACCATGGCGTCGTGCCCGCAGGGCAGCTCGAAAAAGCGCCACGACGGATCGGCGCGCACTTTCGCGGCGAATTGGGTGAAGGTTCCTGTGGCGGAATCGCAATCGATGTAGATGCGCTCCATTCTCGCGAGCGCCGCCGGATTCGCGATGCGCACCGGCTCGAGGAACGTGCGCGCGGGCTGGCGCACGAGGTGGCGGCTCACCCAGCGCGCGTCCTCTTCGGCCGTGACGCCGAAGCCGGCGAGCGACAGCGGCTCGATCGAGCCTGCCTTCTCCGCCTGCTCGCGCTGGCGCGTGGCGCGCTCGGGCGGGATGTAGTCGATCGCCGCTTTTCCGTCTTCGGGGAGAAATGCGTCGAGATAGACGAGCCGCCGGATGCGCTCGGGCGCGCGCCCGGCGGCGCCGGTGATCACCATCCCCGCGTAGCTGTGCCCGACGAGGATCACGTCCTCGAGGTCCTCCATCTCGAGGAGCATCACGACGTCGGCGATGTGCGTCTCGAGACCGGTGTCGGGGCGCGCGAGATGCGCGCGCTCGCCGAGGCCGGTGAGGGAGGGCGCGAACACCTCGTGGCCCGCGGCGCGCAGCAGCGGCGCCACGCGCCGCCAGCACCAGGCGCCGTGCCAGGCGCCGTGGATGAGGACGAAAGTCATGTGCCTCCTCCTTTGCCTATCCCTTGCGGCCGATGGCCTCGATCGCGGCGGGCAGCCCGAGGACGCGGCAGCGCTCGTTGAGCGCATAGGTCTCGCTCCCAGGATACACGACGTAGAGGAAATCCAACCCCAGGTCTCGGGTGGCTATGGCCATGGATTTGCTCGCCCGCGGCGCATCGGCGTATTTCACTTCCACCCCGATTCTTCGGCCCCGCAACTGCAGCAGCAGGTCGAGTTCCGCGCCGCTTTGGGTCGCCCAGTAATAGGCGTTGCGCTCGCCCGCCACGCGCAGGATTTGCTCGATCACAAAACCCTCCCAGGATGCGCCGGTCTTGGGATGCAGGCGCACTGCGGCAAAATCCCGCAAGCCGAGCAAGGCATGCAGCAACCCGGAGTCGCGCAGATACACCTTGGGCGCCTTGATCTGGCGCTTGCCCAGGTTCTCGAACCAGGGTGGGAGCTGGCGCATCACCAGCGCGCCGCTCAATATGTCGAGGTGGCGCCTGACCGTCGTGTGCCCCTCGCCGAGCGAGCGCGAGATCTCCGAGGCGTTCCACACCTGTCCGTGGCAATGGGCGAGCATGAGCCAGAGCCGCCGCAGCGCCGCTGCGGGCACGTTGAACCCGAGCGCCCGGATGTCGCGCTCGAGAAAGGTGCGCACGAAATCCTCGCGCCACGCGAAGCTCTGCGCGTCGCTTCGCGCCAGAAACGAGCGCGGCATCCCGCCGCGGCTCCACAGCTTGCCCGCTGCACCCGCGCCCGCCTCCTCGATGGTGAACCCCGACATTTCGACGAACGCGATGCGTCCGGCGAGCGTCTCCGATCCCTGCCGGATCAATTCCGGCGAAGCGCTGCCGAGGATGAGGAAGCGCGTCTTCGACCGCGGCCGATCGACCAGCACGCGCAGAACCGGGAAAAGGTCGGGCCGCCTTTGCACCTCGTCGATGACGACCAGCCCATCGAGCGCCCCGAGCGTCGTCATCGGCTCGTCCAGCTTCGCGAGGGCGACGGCATCCTCGAGGTCGAAATAGGCGACGCGGCGCGCGCCGAGCACCGCGCGCGCGAGCGTCGTCTTGCCGCACTGGCGCGGCCCGAGCAGCGCAGCCACCGGGCCGCGCCGCAGCGCGGCTTCGACGGCGGCCTTCAGTCCGGGCCGGGGGATGAGCTTTGGCATCCGTGCATTTTGATCATCTGATGTTCAAAATGCAAGGATCGTTTGATCGATGCGCCGCGCGCGAGCGGGACGAGAATCTCGACGCAGTCGAAAGGCGCCGAGATCGCGCCGCTCACTCGATCTTCGCGCCGATGTCCTTCACCACCTTGGTGATCTTCGCCACCTCCTCGCGCAGGAACTCGGTGGCCTGTGCGGGCGTGCTGCCGGCGGCGTCGGTCCCGAAGGCGAGAAAACGCGCCTTCATTTCGGGTGTGGCGAGGATCCTCACGGTCTCGGCGTTCAACTTCGCCACGATCTCCTTCGGCGTGCCCGCAGGCGCGAGCAGCGCCTGCCACATCAGCACGTCGTATCCCGGCAGCACCGATTCGTTGAGCGTGGGCAGCTCCGGCACCACCGCCGAGCGCCTGAGGGTGCCCGCTGCGATCGGGCGCAGCTTGCCCGCTTTCACCTGCGCGAACACGTCGGAGATGCCGGCGAACATGACCTGCGCCTCGCCGGAAAGCATGGCGTTCATCGCCGGCGGTCCGCCCTTGTAGTGCACCGTGACCCAGTCGATTCCGGCGGCGGCGCGGAACATTTCTCCCGACACGCGCGCCAGCGTCGCGCCTCCGGGCGAGGCCATGTTGAGCTTGCCGGGGTTGCTCCTGGCATAGGCGATCAGCTCGCGCGCGTTGTTCACCGGCAGCCCCGGGTGCACCACGACGATAATCGGCACCGTGGCCACGAGCGAAATCGCGGCGAAATCCTTGATCGGATCCCAGGACAGCTTGGCAAAAAAAGCCGGGTTAGTGGCAAAAGCGGCCGGTGCCATGAGCAGCGTGTACCCGTCGGGAATGGCGCGCGCCACGGACTCGATGCCGATGTTGCCGCTCGCCCCGGGCCGGTTGTCCACGACTACCGGCGCGTGCAATGCCTCCGAGAGCTTCTGTCCCAGCGCGCGCGCCGGCAGGTCGGTTGAGCCCCCCGCGGGAAACGGGACCACCATCTTGATCGCCTTGCTCGGATAGGCCTGCGCATGGGCGAGATGGGAAAATGCGATCAAGCACGCCAGGCAGAAGAACCGCCGCAATCGGACCATCGCTTCCCTCCCATAGCGAAATCATCCCAATCACTGACGCAGCAGATGCGCCTACTGTATCGGAGAGGCGGCACCGAAGAGCAGTGTAGGCCGGCAACTGCGGAAAAGCAATCGACCTATAGGGCAGCCCGCTTCGGGCGCGGGGAGATAGCGCCGCAGCCGGGCGCGCCGCTTGACCGCCATCCGTACGGACTGTACAGTTCGCCCATGACCCAATCCAACCGCAAGGGCGTCGAGGACGCCCGCAGCCAGCTGCCAGCCCTGCTCGACGAGGCGGAAAAAGGCCGCACGACCGTCATCACGCGCCGCGGCCGCCCGGTGGCGGCGCTGGTGCCCTTTGCGCAGGCCGCAGGCGCCCCGCGGCAGAGCTCGCTCGCGGCACTGGCCGGCTCGGGCAAGGGCCTCTGGGGCAGGAACAGCGCGAAAACTCTGCGCCGACTGCGCGACGAGTGGAGCCGCTAGACCTCTCGGCGCTCCCCGCGGGCGCCCTCGTCCTCGTCGATGCGGCACCGATCATCTACGTGCTCGAAGCCCACCCCAAGCTCGCCGCGCGCTTCCAGCCGATCTTCGCTCGGCAGGCCGCAGGCGACATCCTCTTCGCGGTGGCGACGATCACCATCGCCGATGTGCTCGCCGGGCCCCTGGCCGCGGGCGAAGAGGCGCTCGCCAAGCGCTATCGCCGGGTCATGGAATCCTGGCAGGTGGTGCAGCTCAGCGCCGACATCGCCGAGAGCGCGGCGCGGCTGCGCGCGTCTCTGAAACTGAAGCTAGCCGACGCGGTTCAGGTGGCGAGCGCGATCGCGGTCGGCGCCGACGCGATCGTGACCCACGACCGCGATTATTCCAGGGTCAAGGCGCTCCCCATACTTAGCTGACCTGCCCGGCGGCCTACGGCGAACCCGCCGGCCAATCGGCGTCGAAAGGAAACGGCCGCTCTTCGGTGTTGAACGTCAGGTAGCGGATGATCTGATAGGTGTAGGTCGCCAGCGACTGCCCGAAATGCAATAACCGCTCATTGGTCTCGCCGGTAAAGAGCACCCAGAAAAACTGCAGCGCGACGACCGCACCCACGACCACTCTGGACACCCAATACAGCAGGCCCACCACCAGCATGAAGAACAAGCGCAGCCAGGTGGAGCGGGACTTCAGGTTTTCCTTGAGCGAGGCTCGCTCTCGTCGATTCGGCGGGTCGCTTGGGGTGTTCTCGCTCATGACAAGCTCCTTGCTGGCTGCTAAGTCGACGCGGATCTTCGCCGCGTCGATCACCGCTTCCCAGCGCTTGATCTCCGCCGACAGAATCGGGGAACTGGCCGGCCAGCGCGCGTCAAGCGCTCTTCAAATCCTGATTCTTGATCGGGAGCGAGCGGATACGCAGCGCAGGCAGCGGGAAAAGACCCGTACGAGTTTCGCCGCCCGCTGCGCCCGCCACCAGTTGTCTGCGACCACCGCCACGGCGCCGTCGAGCGTCACCACCTGCATCACCCCGCGCATGCCCTGCACTTCACCGGGTGCAGGCGCCCGCGCCTGGCAAGGCCTTCGATCGTGGCCACGCGTTTCCCGGCGACCGCCGATACCGGCAGCACGCACGAGCGCATCGGCTCGCCCTCGACGTGCACGGTGCACGCGCCGCACTCCGCGATGCCGCAGCCGTACTTGGTGCCGGTGAGGTCCAAGACCTCGCGCAGCACCCACAGGAGCGGCATGTCGGACTCGACGTCGACTTCGCGGCGACGCCCGTTGACGGTGAAGGTGATCATGGTGGATTCTCCCTGAGCGAAAGGCGCGGTTTGAATCGGCCTAGTTCAGGCGTCTCAAGCGGTCAAGGTCGGGCCCAGACCTCCTTGCGGCCTCGAATTGCGATCTGACAATCGATGAGCGGCGGCTGCCCTCAGTCCTGCAGCGGAACCCGCGCCTCTTTGACAACCCTGGCAAATGTCGCCAGGTCCGACTTGTACCTCGCGTCGAACTCCTCCGGCGTGCTGCCCACGATAACGTAGCCGAGGGAAAGCAATTTATCGCGGACCTCGGGCACGTTGAGGACCTTCAGCGTTTCCCGCTGGATCAGGCTGATGATTTCCGGAGGCGTTTTCGCCGGAGCGAAAAATCCATTCCAAGCGTCCATTTCAACACCCGGCACGCCCGATTCCGAGAGCGTGGCGAGATCGGGCAGTACCGCCAATCGCTTGGCGCCGAGCACTCCGATGGCACGCAAGCGCGCCGCCTTGACGTGCGCCAGCACCATCGACAGCGGCATGACCGCGACGTCCACTTCGCCCGCCAGGAGCGCGCTGTTGGCCGGTGCAGCGCCCTTGTACGGGATACCCGGCAGGTCCGCGAGGCTTGCCGACAGCTTGAATTGCTCCATCTCCAAATGCAGCGCCGAGCCCACGCCGGCGTGGCCATATTTCAGTTGACCCGGTTTCGATTTGACCAGAGCGATGAGCTCGCCGACCGAGGCGAGCGTCAACTTGGGACCCACCACCAGCATTTGGGGCGACGTGATGAGCTGGGTGACGGCGGCGAAATCCCTGGCCGCATCGTACGGCAGCGTTTTATGAATCGCGGCGCTGGTCGCAAGACTGCTGCTCAGGAGAAGCGTATGCCCATCGGGAGCCGCCTTTGCGACCAGATTCGCGCCGATGGTCTCGCCCGCCCCCGGCCGATTGTCGATCACTACGGGTTGCTTCCACGCCTCAGCGAGACGCTGGCCGACAAGCCGCGCAGTCAGGTCGATTGCGCCGCCCGGCGCGACGGGGACCACGATGTGGACCGGCTTGTTCGGGAAGCGCTGGGCGAGGACGCCGCCGGCGCCGAGCGCCAAGGACACTAGCAGCGCGACGGCTTGAATGCAGCACGATCGTTTCATGAATCTCCCCTCCTTCGAGAGTGTCGCCGATCCATAGCCGAGTTGTTTCTTGTAGCACCCGCTCTCGTCCGCATTTTGCACGGAATCCCAAGTGTGTCAATGACAAAGGAGGTGGCCTATAGTAGAAGGGCGAAGCGCGCTTACGCGAAACTCCATGCCGCATTAGTCTTTGTTCCTTGGAGCGGGAATGATCATCGACTGTCATGTACATCTGTTCGAATCACTTCGTGTCTACTCCAAAGAGGAATGGAACCGAAGAATGCAGTGGCGAAGAAGATGGCTCGGAGAGGAGGAGTTCGAGAAGTGGCAAGCGGCCTACAGCGGAACCGTGGAGTCGCTGATCGAGGACATGAACGAAGCCGGCGTAGATAGATCCGTCGTTTTCGCCAGCGGCCCTTTCAAAGGCGAGCCAAACCCGGAAGTCTCCATTTGGGAATGCAACGAATACGTAGCCGACGCGCAAAGAAAATATCCGGACCGAATCATCGGCTTTGTCCGCCTCGATCTTTCACGGCCTGTGGGCGATACGCTCCGGCTGCTGGAAAAAGGAGTTGCCCAGTGGGGCCTGAAAGGCGTCAAGATCATTCCCGATAGACCTCTCGGGGACGAGTCATGCCGCGAGGTCATGGACAGAATAATCGATCTGGACTTGCCTGTGCTGGTGCACATGGGCGCGGGGGCCACGCCGATGCCGTTTTATTACGAGCACGGCAATCCGGAAGTCTTGAGCCCCTTGATCATCAGATATCCCAGGATGAGAATCGTCGCCGCCCATTTGGCCTCCGGATTTGAAGATGTTCTCACGGAAATCATTTCGGCCCGGCGCGTCGGGACGATTTTCGGCGACATATCCGGTTGGCAAAACGATTGCTCGAAAAGCCACTGGCACTTCACGCTGAAAATGAGACACCTGATGGACAAGATCCCCGACAAAATCATCATGGGAAGCGACTGGCCCGGGCTTGACGAGCCATCGGCGACGTGGGGACCGTTCGGGGGCTTGTCGCACAAGGAATGGTTTGACGCCGTGAGAAACTTGAAGATACCCGAGAAAGTGCTCGAGTTAGGGTGGGGGATGCGAGATTTCTCTGCCGAGGAAAAGAACAAGATTCTGGGAGATAACGCGAAGACTTGGCTGGGTTTCCAGCTCTAGATTGACGTGTTACGGAACCGAACAGTTCTGCTTGTCGCCGAGGAGCCCGGAACCGCTCGGGAAAGCAAGGCACACCATGGGACATGGCGAGCCGCCTTGCCGGATGCTGTATCCGACGCGGTAGTCGGTATTACTTGAACAGTTCGTCGAGGGTGTAGAGGCGCGCTTTGCGAGCCTTGAGGGCGGCAAGCCCGGCCCTGATTTCGCGCAAAAGGTCCTCGTCCGAGCCGATGGCAAGCGTTTCCTTCCAGCCTTTGTACGCTTCGTGACTGATGAGCACTGCGGCCGGGCGAGCATTGCGGGTGATGAGCACTTCCTCGCCGCGACGCTCGATGTCCTCCACAAGGGACTTCAATTTCGCCTTGGCTTCGGAAAGAGGTAAGGTTTTCACGGTATCTCCAGATAGGCCCGAATTCCGGTCACGCTAGGTGATTGTCGTCCACGCGTCAAGGCGTGTTCCGGGAAAGCACCCGCGAGCGGCCTCGCCATCGGCATTCGCCTGGCCTCGCGACAGCAGTTCTCCTGAGCTTTGCCATTTTGGCTAATTTAGCTAAAATGTACCCATGAAGAAATTCGATGCCACCACGGCCAAGAACCGCTTCGGGCAGCTCCTCGAAGCGTGCGCGCAAGCGCCGGTCGCGATCGTACGCCATGGGCGGATCGCGGCCTATGTCGTGGCGCCCGGAGACTTCGCTTCCGCGCCGCAGACGCTGGAAGAGCGGCTCGCCGATCGGCTGCGCGCCGCCGGAGCCAGGTACGCGACGCTGTTCGGCTCGGTGGCGCGCGGCACCGCGCGCAAGGACAGCGACATCGACGTCGCGGTCAGCTTCGGCAAGCCGATGAGCTCTGACCTTCGCGCCGCCGTGATCGGGATCGTCGCCGATGTGGCCGGTCGAAGCGTCGATCTGATCGACCTGGAATCGGCCGAAGGGCTGGTGCTCTCGCGCGCGCTCGGGGGCACCGAGATCCTGTGCGACGAAGCGGCGACGCGCCAGCGCCTCATCACCAGGGTGCTGCGCGCCGAAGATGATCGTCGCAGCCTCGCCGGCGCGAGCCGCGCGCTGCGCGCCGGCCTGTTCGAATGACCGCGCAGATCGACGCGGCGGTAATCGAGGCGAGGCTGCGCGAGTTGTCGCGCCGCCTGCGCCGCGTGGCGGCGAAGCAGCCGGCCTCGGAAAAGCAACTGGTGGAGGACGAGGACCTGCAGGACATCCTGTCGCGCAACCTCGAACTCGCGATCCAGTCCTGCGTGAACATTGCGGCGCATCTATGCGGTGCGCACGGCCTCATGCCGACCACTGCGGGCGAGGCCTTTACGCTGCTTGCCAACAAGGGTTTGATCGAACGCGCTCTTGCCGCGCGGCTGCGGCGCGCCGTGGGGTTTCGCAACGTGCTGGTGCATGAATACACCGAAGTGGACTGGAAAATCGTGCAGCGCGTGATCAAGACCAACACACGCGATCTTGCGGCTTTCGGCAAGGCAGTGCTTGCGACGCTGGAGGCCAAGAGCTAACCGCCATGGAGTCCCCGGCGTGCCTCTATAATTCAGCCCGACCAACGAGGGAGAACGTTCGGGCCGCGCCCGGCGCAGGGGACAACCTGGATGAGTGCCGAAGAGAAAACACCTGTGCTGGTGGTCGCCACGCTGAGCGCCTTTCTCACGCCGTTCATGAGCGCTGCGCTAAATGTGGCGCTGCCGCAAATGGGCAAGGAGTTCTCGGCCGACGGCGTCACCCTCGGCTGGGTGGCGAACGCCTACCTGCTTGCGGCCGCCATGTTTCTCGTCCCCCTGGGAAAGATCGCCGACCTGAAGGGCCGAAAACGGATCTTCATGATCGGAACGTGGATCTTCGCCGCCACGTCCCTGCTCCTGGTGTTCGCTCCGTCGCCTGCGGTGGTGATCGCACTCAGGGCCGCACAGGGGCTCGGCGGGGCCATGGTGTTCGGGACCGCGGTCGCGCTCCTTGCCGCGGTGTATCCGGCGGGCGAACTCGGCAGAGCCTTGGGAATCAATGTCGCTGCGGTCTACTTGGGCCTGTCGCTGGGTCCTTTTGTCGGCGGCTTCCTCACCCAGCAGCTCGGCTGGCGCAGCATCTTCGTTCTCGCGGCGATCCTGGGCGTCGCAACCGCCCTGGTCACCACCTGGAAGCTCAGAGGGGAACGGGTTTCTCCAAGAGAGGAGGAATTCGATCTCGGCGGTTCGCTGCTGTTCGGCGTGGCCGTGGGCGGCGTGATCTACGGCTTTTCTTCCCTGCCGGCGCAGCATGGTTTCTGGCTCATCGGGTCAGGGGCGCTGGGACTGGTCGCATTCGTCCTCTGGGAAGCCAGGGCCCGGCACCCGGTACTGGACCTAGGACTGTTTCGCGGCAACCCGGTGTTCGCGTTCTCCAGTCTCGCCGCCCTGCTCCACTACGGCGCCACCTGGGCCGTGGGCTTCATGCTCAGCCTCTATCTTCAGTTCGTCAAGAACCTCTCGCCGCAGGAAACCGGGCTGGTCCTGGTGTCGCAGCCGATCATGATGGCGATCTTCTCCCCCCTTGCCGGAACGCTCTCCGACCGGATCGAGCCAAGGATCGTGGCGTCGCTGGGCATGGCCCTCACCTGTTTGGGACTGTTCGTCCTCGCGGGCGTGGGCGCCGATTCAAGCCTCGCGCTCATCGTCGTGACCCTGATCGTCCTCGGTTTCGGGTTCGCGCTGTTTTCTTCGCCGAACTCCAACGCCATCATGGGCTCGGTCGACAAGCGCTTCTACGGCGTCGCCTCCGGCGCGCTGAGCACCATGCGCGTCATCGGCCAGACGCTGAGCCTCGGCATCAGCATGTCGTTCATCGGCCTTTTCATCGGCCCCATGGAGATCACGCCCGAACACGGCGCCGCGCTGGTCAAGACCGTAAGGGCGGCGTTCCTGGTCTTCGGCGCCTTCTGCTTTGGCGGCGTGTTTGCCTCCCTGGCCCGGGGGAAGGTGCGCTAGGCGCCGGTCTCGCCCGGAACGCTCCCGGCGGCATCTGCGCTAGACTTCTCGCCCCGCACCCCGGGCACTGCATCGACGCTTCCTCACGCATGAAATACCCCACCGACTCCGGCGCAAGACCCGAAGCCATCCTCATCCACGGCGCGCGGCAGAACAATCTCAAGAATCTTTCGCTTGAGATCCCGCTGAACGAGCTGGTGGTGGTCACCGGCGTTTCCGGATCCGGGAAATCCTCGCTCGTTTTCGACACGCTCTACGCGGAGGGCCAGCGGAGGTACGTGGAAACCTTCAGCCCATACGCGCGCCAGTTCCTGGACCGCCAGGACCGGCCGCAAGTGGACCGCATCGAAGGCATTCCGCCTGCGATCGCGATCGATCAGACCAACCCCGTGCGCACCTCGCGCTCGACGGTGGGCACGATGACGGAGCTGAACGATCACCTGAAGCTGCTCCATGCGCGCGCCGCAGAGCTCTATTGCCGCGGCTGCGGCGCAAGGGTCACGCGCGATACGCCCGACAGCATCTACGCGCAGCTTGCCGCACGCGCAGCGCAGGCGGGTGATCCGCGATTGGTGATCACCTTTCCGGTTGCGCTGCCGAAGAACTTCAGCGAAGAGGAAGTGCGGGAACTGCTGCAGGCGCAGGGCTACAGCCGCATTCATGCGCGCAACAGCGGCGCGCTGGAAGTGATCCAGGATCGGGTGCGCATCTCCGCCGCGGAGCGCGTGCGGCTGATCGAGGGCATAGAGGCGGCACTGCGGCTCGGGCAGGGGCGGGTGAATGTCCATGTTGGAGAAGAGGGCGATGGGGCCGTGTGGCGTTATTCCTCCGAGCTTCACTGCCCCGACTGCGACATGCGCTATCGGGATCCGACCCCTAGCCTATTCTCGTTCAACTCTCCGCTCGGTGCGTGCGAGGCCTGCCGCGGCTTCGGACGCGTGATCGGCATCGACTTCGGGCTGATCATCCCCGACGAAGCGAAAACGCTGCGTCAAGGCGCGGTGCGGCCCTGGCAGACGGCGAGCTACGGCGAGTGCCAGGACGATCTGGAGAAATACGCCGGGAAGCGCTCAATCCGGCTCGACCTTCCGTGGCGCGATCTGTCGCGGGAGGAGCGCACCTGGGTACTCGAAGGCGAACCCGAATGGGTGAGTTGGCGCAAATCCTGGCCGGGGACCTGGTACGGCGTGCGGCGCTTTTTCGCCTGGCTCGAGACCAAAGCCTACAAGATGCATATCCGCGTGCTGCTCTCGAAATACCGCGCCTACACGCCCTGCGCCGCCTGCGGCGGCGCCCGGCTCAAAACCGACGCCCTGCTGTGGCGGCTGGGGAGCATGCAAGATGCCGAAGGCGTGTTCGGCTCCGGCAACCGTGCGCCGCCGCGCTTCAAACCCGTGGGGGTGAAATTCAGCGACGAAAGGCTTGGGTCGTTGCCCGGGCTCGCGATCCACGACCTGATGCTGCTTCCGATCGATCGCTGCCGCGAGTTCTTCGACCACTTGCATCTTCCGGCGCCGCTCGATGAAGCGACGGACTTGCTGCTCACCGAGATCCGCGCGCGGCTGCGCTACGTGTGCGAGGTGGGCCTCGGCTATCTCACGCTCGACCGCCAGTCGCGCACGCTCTCAGGCGGCGAGGTCCAGCGCATCAACCTCACCACCGCGCTCGGCACGTCGCTGGTCAACACGCTGTTCGTGCTCGACGAGCCCTCGATCGGCCTGCACCCGCGCGACATGCGCCGCGTGATCGGCGTCATGCAGCGCCTGCGCGACGCGGGCAATTCGCTGGTGGTGGTCGAGCACGACCCGCAGATCATGTTCGCCGCCGATCGCATCATGGACATGGGACCGGGGCCGGGTGAGCGCGGCGGCGAAGTGGTGTTCTTCGGCACGCCGGGGGAGTTGAAAGCAGCGGGGACTCTGACGGCGGAATATCTGTCGGGGAGAAGGCGGGTCGATGGAAACGCTCGTCACCCCCGCGAAAGCGGGGGTCCAGAAAGGCGTCCGCAAACCGATGGAACCAACACCTGGATTCCCGCCCCCGATAAAGGCGCTCGGGGGCAGGCCCGCGCGGGAATGACAAGACGAATTCGCCTCCTCGGCGCGAGCGAGCACAACCTCAAGAACATCGACGTCGCCATTCCGCTCGGGCGCCTGGTGTGCATCACCGGCGTTTCCGGATCCGGGAAATCGACGTTGGTGCAGGACGTGCTCTACGCCGCGCTCAGGAAAGCCAAGGGCAAGCCTACCGAAGCGCCGGGCGAGCACCGCGCGCTCGCAGGCTTTGATCTGATCGAGGACGCGGTCATGGTCGATCAGACCCCCATCGGCCGCACGACACGATCGAACCCCGCGAGCTATGTCGGCGCCTGGGATGCGATACGCGAGATCTTCGCCAGGGAGCCGCTTTCGAAGGAGCGCAAGTACACCGCGGGAACATTCAGCTTCAACGCCGGCAGCGGCAAGACCGCGGGGCGCTGCCCGACCTGCGGCGGCAACGGCTTCGAGCATATCGAGATGCAGTTTCTCTCCGACGTGTACCTGCGCTGCCCGGACTGCAACGGAACGCGATTCCGCGCCGAGGTGCTCGAAGTCACGGTGCGCGGCGCGACCGATTCGCAGGCGGGCAAATCGATCGCCGGCGTGCTCGAGATGACGGTCTCCGAGGCGCTGGCGTTCTTTGCCGATCATCCGGCGGTGCAGGCAGCGTTGGCGCCGCTCGCGGAGGTGGGGCTCGAGTATCTGCGTCTCGGCCAGCCGGTGCCGACGCTCTCGGGGGGCGAAGCGCAGCGGCTGAAATTGGCGGGGCATCTGGTGGAGGCTGCACCGACTGCCGCAGCACCGGCCGGCGTGGTCGGTCGCGGCAAGCTATTTCTCTTCGACGAACCCACCACCGGCCTTCACTTCGACGACATCGCGAAGCTCTTGCGCGCGCTCAGGCGGCTGATCGATTGCGGGCACTCGCTCGCCGTCATCGAGCACAACCTCGATGTGATCCGAGCCTCCGACTGGATCATCGACCTCGGGCCCGAGGGCGGCGAAGCGGGCGGTGCGATCGTCTGCACGGGCGCGCCTGCCGATGTGGCGAGACACCCGGATTCGCACACGGGCCGAGCGCTGCGCGAGTACGAAGCGGCGCTTGGCATGCCCGCGGCAAGACAGAGAACGCCCGCCTATGCGGCGGGGGCGGGTGCTTCCCGGCCAATGGGGTGTGCGCATTCCAATGCCTGCATCACCATCCACAACGCCCGCGAACACAACCTCGCCATCGGCGATCTGGAAATTCCGCGCAACGCTTTCAATGTGATCACCGGCGTCTCGGGATCGGGAAAGTCCACACTCGCCTTCGACATCCTGTTCGCCGAGGGCCAGCGGCGCTATCTCGAATCGCTCAACGCCTACGCGCGCCAGTTCGTACAGCCGGCCGCCAAGCCCGACGTCGATGCGATTTTCGGCATCCCGCCCACGGTCGCGATCGAGCAGCGCACCAGCCGCGGCGGCAGAAAGAGCACCGTGGCCACGCTCACCGAGATCCATCATTTCCTGCGCCTTTTGTACGTGAAACTCGGCACCCAGCACTGCCCAGATTGCTCGGTTCCGATCGAGCCGCAAAGCGAGGAAGCGATCGCAGCCCGCCTGTTGAAGGAGTATCGCGGTCGGCGTATCGGGCTGATGGCGCCGCTTGTCGTCAATCGCAAGGGCTATTACACCGACCTCGCCAAATGGGCGCGCGCCAAGGGCTACGAGTTCCTGCGCGTGGACGGCGAGTTCCTGCCCACCGCGCGCTGGCCGCGCCTCGATCGATTCCGCGAGCATTCGATCGAGCTGCCGGTCGCCGACCTCGAGGTCGCGCCCGACGCCGAGCCGAAGCTGCGCGAAGCGCTCGCGCGCGCGCTCGATATGGGCAAGGGCGTGGTGCAGGTGCTCTGGCCGCTGGAGCGCCTGGAGCAGGCGCGTTCCAACGCGGGCCGCGGCGCCGCGCGCGTCGCGGTCGATCTGGAGCAGGCGATTTTCTCGACCAAGCGCGCCTGTCCCTCGTGCCAGCGCAGCTTTCCGGAACTCGATCCGCGCCTCTTTTCCTACAACTCCAAGCACGGCTGGTGCCCGCAGTGTTTCGGCACCGGGCTTGCGATCGCCGGCTTCGACGCCGAGCAATCCGGCGAAGAGATCTGGTGGAACGAGTGGTACGGGGGCGAGGAAAACCTTTGTCCCGCCTGCGCCGGCCGGCGACTGAATCGGGAGGCGCTGGCGGTTCGCTACCGCGGCCGCTCGATCGCCGAGCTCGCCGCGCTGCCGGTGCGCGAGGTCGCGGCGCTGTTCGACGCGCTTTCCCTTGAGGGCCGCGAAGCGGAGATCGCGCGCGACATCGTCGCCGAGATCCGCTCGCGACTGGCGTTTCTCGGGCAGGTCGGGCTCTCCTACCTCGCGCTGGAGCGCTCGGCGCCGACCCTCTCGGGCGGCGAAGCGCAGCGCATTCGCCTGGCCGCGCAACTGGGGTCCAACTTGCGCGGCGTGTGCTACATCCTGGATGAGCCCACCATCGGATTGCATCCGCGCGACAACCGCATTCTCCTCGATACGCTGGAGAAGCTGCGCGCGAAGGGCAATACCCTGGTGGTGGTGGAGCACGACGAGGAGACCATCCGCGCCGCGGCGCACGTGATCGACCTCGGTCCCGGCGCAGGCAAGGAAGGCGGCCGCCTGATCGCCGCGGGCACGGCGCAGGACCTGACGCGCATCCCGGACTCGGTCACCGGCAGGTTCCTCGCCGAGCCGCTCAAGCATCCGCTGCACGCGCGCCGCGCGGTAAACGGCGCCACTGCCGCGCTCGAAATCGCCGGCGCGAACCTGCACAACCTGAAGGACATCGACGTGCGCGTGCCGCTTGCGCGGCTGTCGGTCGTCACCGGCGTTTCCGGATCGGGGAAATCGACGCTCGCGCGCGATGTGCTCTATGCCAATCTCGCGCGCGCCATATCGATGGCGCGGGCTTCGCGCGGCAAGAACGCGAACGGCGCGCCGCGCCGCAGCGGTTTGAGCGGCTGCCGCGGGATCCGCGGCGCGGAAGAAGTCGGCCGCGTGCTCGAAGTGGACCAGGCGCCGATCGGCAAGACGCCGCGCTCCTGCCCCGCGACCTACGTCGGCTTCTGGGACGCGATCCGCAGGCTGTACGCGGGAACGACGGAGGCGCGCATGCGCGGCTGGAGCGCCAGCCGCTTTTCCTTCAATACCGCGGGCGGGCGCTGCGGGGCTTGCGAGGGCCAGGGCGTGAAGCGAATCGAGATGAGCTTCCTCCCCGATGTGAAGGTCGGCTGCGATGTCTGCCGCGGCGCGCGTTTCAACCAGGAAACGCTCGCGGTGCGCTGGAAGGGAAAAACCATCGGCGAGGTGCTGGCGATGAGCGTGGACGAAGCGCTCGAGTTCTTCGCCGTGCATGC
The DNA here is from genome assembly GCA_016189945.1 of Betaproteobacteria bacterium. GTDB lineage: Bacteria > Pseudomonadota > Gammaproteobacteria > Burkholderiales > SG8-39 > JACQTO01. Next base: position 3,980 of record JACPRN010000231.1, on the reverse strand, counting down.
GGCGATTCACCACGCGCTCGGGCTGCTCCAGGACGTGGGTCTCGGCTACCTGACGCTCGGCCAGCAGAGCCCCACGCTCTCAGGCGGTGAAGCACAGCGCATCAAGCTGGTGACCGAGCTCGCAAAGGTAAGGCCGAATGTTTCCGCTCCCCACCCGAGGGGGGCTGTCGCGCGAGCCACTGGTGGATCAACGCTCTACGTCCTCGACGAGCCCACCGTCGGCTTGCACATGGCCGACGTGGAGCGGCTGATCCGCGTGCTGCATCGGCTGGTGGACGCCGGCAACACGGTGCTCGTGATCGAGCACAATCTCGACATCATCGCCGATGCCGACTGGGTCATCGACCTTGGGCCCGAAGGCGGCGACGAAGGCGGCCGCGTTGTCGCGCAAGGGTCGCCGGAAGAGATTGCGCGCCACGTGAATGGCAGTCACACCGCGCGCATACTGAAAAACTTCTTGCGGTAGAGTGGAAATGGGGTCAGAGTAACATTTCATCGGAGCGACGCTGAATTGGTTCGATGAAATTGCGAAATGTCACTCTGACCCCATTTCATTATCGAGAAACGCATCCATGAACGCTCCCGCCGCCCAAGCTTCAGCCGCCGCGAGTCTGGCCGAACGCATTTTCGTCGAACTGGTCGGCCGCGCCTTTCTCAGGGTCGAGAATGCCGCCGTGTTCAAGCCCGATGCGGCGCAATTGGCCAAGCTCAGCATCGAGCTGGCCGCGGCATTCCAAAAAGCGGAAACTGAACATCGGGCCGAGTCCGGCCCGAAAAACGTCGGCTACGATCTCTCGAACATGGACCTCGCCAGTCTGGGCCGCAAATAAGAGTGCTGCGCGCCCCGGTTTCGTGTATCATGCCGCGCGAAGGTTCCTGTTTCGCGTCATCCGGTTAGCGTCTCGGCCTTTTCGCGGTTCCTCCCAAGCTCCCCGAATTTTCCAACGTAGTGCATCTGCCTGAACCGGTTTGGAAGGCTCGTCCTTCGCAGGCCGATTTCAGGAGAAAGTCATCGATACCTCGTTTCAGAATCTCGGCCTTTCGGCCGAACTGCTCCGCGCGGTTGCCGAGCAGGGTTATACCGAACCCACCCCGATTCAGGCGCAGGCCATTCCAGTGGTGCTCGCGGGGCGCGACGTGCTCGGCGCTGCGCAGACCGGAACCGGCAAGACCGCGGGCTTCACGCTGCCCCTGCTGCATCGGCTCGCGAACCATCCCAACTACAAGAATGCAGCGAGCACCTCGCCAGCCAGGCATCCTGTCCGGGCGCTGATTCTCGCGCCCACGCGCGAGCTCGCGGCACAGGTGCAGGAGAGCGTGCGCGTCTACGGCAAACATCTGCGGCTGCGCTCTGCGGCGATTTTCGGCGGCGTGGGGATCGGTCCGCAAATGGCAGAGCTGCGCCGCGGCGTGGACATCGTCGTCGCCACTCCGGGCCGCCTGCTCGACCACGTGCAGCAACGCGCGATCGATCTTCGCTCGGTCGAGATTCTCGTGCTCGACGAGGCCGATCGCATGCTCGACATGGGCTTCATTCACGACATTCGCCGCATACTCGGTCTGCTGCCTCGCGGGCGCCAGAATCTGCTCTTCTCGGCGACGTTCTCCGACGAGATCCGCAAGCTTGCCGGCCAGTTCCTTCGCGACCCGGTTACGGTGGAGGTCGCGCGGCGCTATGCGCCGATCGCGCTGATCGGCCAGCTCGCCCACCCGGTGGACAAGGAGAGAAAGCGCGAGCTGCTCTCGCACCTAGTGAAAACCAACGACTGGCAACAAGTTCTGGTGTTCACCAAGACCAAGCACGGCGCCAACCGGCTTGCCCGGCAGCTCGAAGACGACGGCATCGACGCCGATGCGATTCACGGCAACAAGAGCCAGCCGCAACGCGCGCGCGCGCTCAAGCGCTTCAAGGACAACGCGCTGCGGGTGCTGGTCGCAACCGACATCGCCGCGCGCGGCATCGACATCGATGCGCTCCCGCACGTGGTGAACTACGACCTGCCCCATGTTTCGGAGGACTACGTGCACCGCATCGGCCGCACCGGCCGCGCAGGCGCAAGCGGCGAAGCGGTGTCGCTCGTATCGGGCGAGGACCGGCCCCTGATGGCAGCGGTCGAGCGGCTGATCAACAGGAAGGTCGAGCTGCGCGTCATTCCCGGATTCGAGCCGAGCAAGGCGTACCAGACGGCACGGCATGCGCCCGATGAGCGCAGGCAGGAGCAACGCCAGGGACGCAAACCGCAACGCGGCGCAAGTCCCCGATCCCGCCAGGGGCGCGCGGGCAGCCCCGCTTCGGAGTCCCGCCGCGGCAGTCCGCCCGATGCGAAACGGCGGCGCCGGCCGGAGCAACGCGCGCAGCCGCGGCAGGAGCAGCCCGCAGCGGCGCGCGCCAAATCGAGCCCAATGGCTTTGCTGTTCGGAATTTTCGGGCGCAAAGCGGCCTGAGCGCTCCAGTCTCTGCTCAGGCGGATACAATTACGGTGGGGACGAACCAGGGGCGTGGGGATCTTCGATTCCCACCGGCCCCCGGCGGATTTCCCAGGTCGGAGAAAGTTTGCAGAGGGGATTCGAATCGCTTTCTCGGTCTTGTCTCACCATTCGAAAAGGGAGATCGTCGTGAAGATGAACATTTCGCGGGAAAAAACGCTGCAATATACCGCGCAGGGTGCGGTCGTTCTTCTGGTGGTGGCCGCGGCTTTGGCGATAACGGAATTCATGAAAGTCGGTGAGCTGGAGTCCGCCTTGTCCCAGGCACAGGCGAGCGCCGATAAAGCGACCCAGGACTCGGCCGCGGCGCGCAAGAAGCTGCAGGACGAGCTGAAAGCGGCGAGCGCCAAGGCGGCCGACCTGGAGCAGAAGCAACGCCAGGCCGAGGCGATGAAGACGCTGCTCGCCAAAGTCGAGCCGCAGGTCGTAGCGGCGCTGGAAGCCGCAGGCAAGGCCGGCAAGCCGGACGCGCGCGCTGCGGCGCTCGTCGGCGCGGGACTGGTCGGACAGATCGCGAACGGAACGGCGCATGCGCCTGCGCTCGCCGCATTGAACCGCGCCCTGGCGATCGACAAGGCCAACTGCATCGCCGGCCTGGCAGTCAATATGAGCGGCACCAACAAGGTCGAGGTCAGCCCCGATTGCCAGTCGCTGCTGCCCGCTCCTGCGCCGGCGGCGGAAGCGAAGCCTGCCGCGGACGCGAAACCGGCGGCTGCCCCGGCGGGCGCTGCAGCGAAGACTGCAGTTCCGGCGGGAGAAGCCGCAAAGGCCGCAACGCCGGCCGGAAAGAGCTAGGCCGGGCTATCCCGCGTGGACCACCCGCTCTATACTCGTTTAATTGCGCAGCGAAGGAGAAAGCCCCCATGATCATCGCCCTCATCACATTCAAGTTGCCTCCGAACCTTGCGCCCGCCGACAGCGAGAAGCGCTGCCTGGAGTCCGCGCCCCGGTTCCGGCAGTTGCCGGGCCTCATACGCAAGAACTATCTCTACGATCCGGCGACGGGCACCGGCGGCGGCTCGTACCTCTGGGAGAGCCGCGCGGCAGCCGAGGCCTTCTACAATGCCGCATGGCTCGAGCGCATGCGCGCGACGCTGGGCAACACACCGACGGTGCAGTACTTCGAGAGCCCGGTGCAGGTCGACAACGTAGCCGGGACGATCACCACTGCGTAGAGCTCGGCGCTGCGCCGACCATTGGCCGCACCGCCGCGGCCCTCGCCCGCACGGGCGAGGGCACGGGGGGGCGTGTATGCACCGGTGAGCGGATCGGCAACGGGGATTGCTGCAAAGCTACAACACCATCTGGGAGGGGGAGGAGATGAAAAAGGCGATTGCTTTGCTTGGTGCGATGGCCGGTTTGATGACGGCAGGGGCGGCGCTGGCTCAGTCCTGGCCGAATCATCCGGTGAAAGTGATCGTAGGGTTTGCCGCCGGCGGCAATACCGACGTGGTGACGCGGATCGTGGCCAACCGCCTCACCGCCGTTCTGGG
>JACPRN010000230.1 GCA_016189945.1 Betaproteobacteria bacterium | reverse complement strand
TCATCCTCGCTCGGATCCGGATTGGCCTCGAGAAGCTGCTCGCTCATCAGGATCATCCCCGGCGTGCAGAACCCGCACTGGAACGCGCCTTGCTCGATGAACGCTTCCTGGACCGGGCTCAACTGGTTTCCGGAAGCCGAGCCCTCGATGGTCTTCACTTCGGTCCCATCGGCAAATGCCGCCAGGAACAGGCATCCGGAAACTGCGCTGCCGTTGACGAGCACCGTGCAGCATCCGCACAGCCCCTGCCCGCAGCTCTCGCGCGCCCCGAAAAGTCCGAAGTCCCGGTGCAGGACCTCGACCAGGTTCTCGTGCGTGGAGATATCGGCTTTGACCTGCTCGCCGTTGAGCTTGAAGCGAATGGTCCGCGACGTCGTTGTCATGTCATTTATCCTCTAGCGGATCATTGTGGGCGCTCCTGAGCGCCCGGTAGACGACCTCCGGGGTCATCGGCATTGCGGCGAGGCGGATCCCGACGGCGTCCTCGATCGCGTTGGCGATCGCCGGAGAGACTCCGAAAGTGCCGCTTTCGCCGACGCCCTTGGCGCCGAACGGGCCGCTTTTCTGCTGGGCCTCGACGAATTCGCCGGAAATGTCCTGCGGCAGATCGGCAAATCCCGGGATCTTGTAATTGGCCAGCGACCCGTTGGTCAACTGCCCGGCGGCATCGAAGTCCATGCGCTCGAACATGGAGAAGCCGATCTGCATGATTCCCGCCCCGGAGAGCTGGGTTTCGACCACCTTCGGATTGATCGGCTTGCCGCAGTCGCCGACGTCGACGAGCTTGGTGATCCTGACGTGTCCCGTTTCGGTGTCGACTTCGACCTCCACACCCGCGCCGCCGATCATCCAGAAAGGCGTGGCGTTGCTCGTGAGGCCGGTCTCGTGGTCGGGCGGGATGTAGGTCGGTATGAAGGTGCCGACGCCGATGATATTGCCGGCCTGCATGCCGTATTTCTTGCGGAACAGCTCCGCATAGGGCGTATCCGTCGGCAGCCCGAGTTCCTCGGCGAGCCCGCGCAGCTTGCCGCGCACTTCCTCGGCGGCGCGCGTGATCGCGTGGAACATGTGAAAGGTCGAGCGCGACCCGAGCGTTGCCATGTCGTACGGGGTCACGTCGGTGTCCGGATGCACGACGGTCACATCGGCGGCGGAAAGGCCCAGCACTTCGGCCACCACCAGGGCCATGGCCGTGTCCGATCCCTGACCCATGTCGACAGTGCTGGAGTAGAGGGTGCAGCTCCCGTCGGCGCAAACGTTGACGATCGCAACCGAGGTGGTCGGGGAGATGCATGCCTTGTATCCGACCGCGATCCCGCGGCCGCGTTTGACGGCTCCGCTGCCGCGATCGAAGGGCCCGTCCCAATTCATGCGGCGTGCGAGCCGATCGAGCACCGCGTCGACCGCGGCGTCGTGCATGATGGTCCCGGTCGCGTGCGGTCTGCCCTCGCGCAGGATGTTCTTGCGCCGGAATTCGACCGGATCCATCTTCAGGCCGCGCGCAATGAGGTCGGTATGGCATTCGTAGGCCCACACGAGCTGCGGAATGCCGAATCCGCGCAGCGCGCCCGCGGGCGGAAGGTTGGTGTAGACCGCGTACGAATCGATGTGCACGTTCTCGATGTCGTAAGGTCCTGCCGAGGTGAATCCCGATTTCTGCGTCACGCGCGGGCCAACGTCCGCGTATGCCCCGCCGTTCCACCATACCTCGCAGCGCCGCGAGGTGATGCGGCCGTCCTTGGTCACCCCGCTCTTGATGCGAAACGTGGTCGCGTGCTTGGTGATGGTATAGAACTGCTCCTCCATGGTGAGCGAAATCTTTACCGGACGGCGCACCATGATCGCGAGCACCGCTACCAGGGCTTCCAACTTGATGTAGAGCTTGGCGCCGAATCCGCCGCCGAGGAAAGGCACCTTCACGCGCACGCGGTTCTCCGGCCACCCCAGCAGCCGCGCGACCTCAGTGCGCACGAACGACGGGCTCTGCGACGCCGTATGGATGGTGACCGACGACTCCGTCGCCTCTGCCGCCGAAACCATCGGTTCGAGCGGCGTGTGCATCACCTGCTGGGTGCGGAAGGTGTGCTCGAAGACATGTGCGGCCTTGGCGAAATCGGCCTCCGCATCGCCGCGGCGAAGGTGGTAATCGAGCGCGACATTGGTGTTCTTGCGCCCTTTGAAGTGCTTCAGGTCCGGGAAAGTTCCCGCCGGCTTCAGCGCGTCGTGCACGTAGGTCGTCGCGGTCGCGGCTTCCACCTCGTCGAACACCGCGGGCAGGACTTCGTAGTCGGCGGTGATCAACCCGGCAGCTTCCTCGGCGATATGCGGATCGGAGGCGAGAACGACCGCGACCGGCTCGCCCACGTAGCGCACTTTGTCGAGCGCGAGCACCGGCTGGTCGTGATAGGCCGGTCCGTAATACGGATCGGCGAAAATCGCCCGGATGTCCTCGCCGGTGATGACCCGATGCACGCCGTCGAGCGCTTTGGCGGCGCTGACATCGATGCGCTTGATCAGTCCGTGCGCGACCGTGCTGCGGAAAATCTTCCCGATCAGCATTCCGGGAAGCCGCAGATTGTGGACGTATTCGGCGCGGCCGGTGACCTTCGCGCGCGCTTCCAGCCGCGGGGTCGAGCGGCCCACCTGCTTGGTTTGGATTGCGTCTGCTGTCATGTCAGTGCGCCGAACCGCCAGCCGTATCAAGCGCCCGGCGCACGGCGCGGGCGATGTGGACGCGCAAGAGCTGCTTCTTGTAGGCCACCGACCCTTGCGCGTCGGCGAAAAGCGTCGCCTCATCGACCGCCGCGTCTCCGGCGCGGCGCAGGAGCGCGTCGTCGACCGCCGCGCCGCGCAGGATCGACTCCACCGCGCGCAGGCGAACCGGCCGCTCGGTCGCCGCGCTGATCGCCACGCTCGCCTCGCGCACCACTGACTTGTCCGCGGCCATCGACACGGCGACACCGAGGCAAGGCCAGTCGTCCGCCGAGCGCGTGGTGCACTTGACATACACGGCGCGTCTGCCCGCCTGCGCCGGAACGACCACGCCGGCGATCAGCTCGTTGCGCCCGAGCACGGTTTCGTAATAGCCCGTGATCAGTTCCTCGACCGGAATAGTGCGCTCGCCCTTGGGGCCAAGCGCCACAACGCGCGCGCCCAGGGAAACGAAGACCGGCGGCAGGTCCTGGTGCGGATCGCCATGCGCGAGGTGTCCGCCCACGGTGGCGACGTTGCGCACCCGCACGTTGGCAAGGGTCTTCAGCGCCTGCGCGAGCACCGGGACTCGGGCGCGCGCCTCGGCCGAGCGCTCCAGCGCCGAAAGGGTGACCAGCGCGCCGATGCGCAGCTCGCCTTCGGGTCCGGCTTCGATGCGCGAGTAGCGCTCCTCGACGCGGCGCAAGCTGACCAGCCGCCGCGGCCGAAGAAAGCCGCCTTTCATCATCAGCAGGGTCGCGGTGCCGCCGGCGATGGGACGCACTGCGGCATCCTCGGGATCGAGCAGCCCGATCGCCTCTTGCAGGGACTTGGGTTCCAGCAGTTCAAACGGAGTCATCGCTTTGTCTCGAGCAAACGGTTCAATTCGGTCGCGATGATCTGCGGCACTTCGAGCGGCGTGAGATGGCGCCCGCCTTGGATCACCTTGAGG